>DAHVTI010000266.1 GCA_027324255.1 Bryobacterales bacterium
CACCGGCCCCGTCGAGATCTGGACCGAAGGCCGCCCCCCGGAAGGCGCGCCCGAAGAGGTGCCCGTCCTGCTCCGCTACGCCTCCGGCACCCTCCTCAAGTGCACCGGCCCAAAGCGCCCCGACCACTCCGACCTCGGCGCCATCTTCTTCGGCGAGAAAGGCACCCTCGAAATCAAGCGCGGCGCCATCGCCTCCAATCCCGGCGGCCTCATCAAGGACAAGCCCGCCGGCACCGTCGAAGGCCCCGGCGAGGACAAGTGGCACATCGAAAACTTCTTCGACTGCATCCGCACCCGCAAGCGGCCCAACGCCGACGTCGAAATCGGCCACCGCTCCACCTCCCTCTGCCACCTCATCACCATCTGCCGCGACCTCGGCCGCAAGCTCCAGTGGGATCCCCGCGCCGAGCGCTTCGTCAACGACGCCGAGGCCAACCGCTTCGTCTCCCGCCCCCGCCGCAAGGGCTTCGAACTGCCGCGCGTCTAGCTGCTACAATACGGGGCCATGTCCGACTTCGATCCGGCCCAGGTCGCCCGCCGCCACGAAGAGCTGCTGTTCCGCCGCGCCTATCCGCGTTCTGAAGAAGAGGCCCTCGAAGCCGACCGCCAACTGCTTTCGGAGGCGGAACGCCTCCGCGCCCTGGGCGCCGCCGGCCAGGATCTCACGCCGCTCGAGGAGGCCGAAATCTCCGGCATCGCCGGCACCGGCCTCACGGCCGTCTTCAGCTACGGCGTCGCGCGCCACCTCGCCCGCTGCCACCCGGACGCGGTGCGCATCGCCTGGGAAGCCTACGAGGACGAGGCGCCGCTCGGCCGCCTGCTGCCGTTCCTGCTCCCCCTCTCCGACGAGGACGCCCAGGTGGAGCCGCACGTGCCCTACCAGGAGTGGATCCGCGCCGCCGCGGGTTCCCGCCCGGAACTCGACTGGCTCCTCCGCGCCATCGCCCGCCGCTTTCCCGCTGAACGCGAACAGGCCGTGCGCTTCGACTCCCTCCAGCTCCCGCTCCGCTTCGAACTCGGCCTCTCCAGCGCCTCCCGCAGCCTCATGCGCCTGCCCTGCAAGCAGCTCTTCCTGCACACCGAACCCCTGATCGCCCGCCGCGACGTCGCCCTCGACCAGATCCCCTCGCTCCCCCCTCTGCCCGTGCGCCGCCTGTCGCGCCACTGCGGCCAAACCGTGCTGGCGCTCGCCCGCGACACCTCCGCCGTCCGCTACCGCGAGCTCCACGGCTTCACCTGGGGCGACCCCGCCCACGTCTACTCCATCGACGCCGGCCGCGGCCTCCGCTTCTTCCTCTCCGGTGTGCCCGCCGCCTGGCGCCTCCCCCTGCGCGCCTACCACGCCCTCTCGCTGTGGAAAAACGGCGTGCCCGTCGGCTACTTCGAAGGCCTCTCGCTGTGCGAGCGCATGGACGCCGGCTTCAACCTCTACTACACCTTCCGCGCCGGCGAAACGGCCTGGCTCTACGCGCGCATTCTCCAGGCCATGCGCCAGCTCCTCGGCGTCACCTGCTTCTGCGTCGATCCCTATCAGCTCGGCCACGAAAACGACGAGGGGCTCGCCTCCGGCGCCTTCTGGTTCTACCGCCGCCTCGGCTTCCGCTCCGCCTCCCCCGAGGTCCGCGAGCTCACCGCCCGCGAGGAACGCCGCCTAGCTCGAAACCCCGGCGCCAGGTCCTCCCCGGCCACGCTGAAAAGGCTGGCGCGCGAACCCATGCTTTACTCCTTTCCCGGCGCCGAAACCTCCGATTGGGACCGCTTCCGGCTCCGCACCCTCGGCCTCCGCGTGGCCGCCGGCCGCAGGCTCGAACTGCCGCCGAAGCTGGCCGCGGCCAAGTCCGTCCCCGAAGAGGCGCACTACCTGAAAGCCATGCAGCAGGACCCTGCCTTCCGCCGCCGCCTCCTGGCCGCCGGCACGATTTGAAACAGGCCCCCACCTCCGGGCATCCAAGGATGTGATGACCACGTCGCTCACCACCTGCGCCACCCTTGTCTTCCTTTGCCTCGGACTCCCGCTCGCCGCCTCCGGCCGCAAAACCGTCTTCCTCGACCGCATGGCGGGCCTCGAATCCTACATTGTGAAGGCCGCGGCCCAAGCCGAACTGCCCGTCGAGTTCCTCGAAGAGGCCGAGCACCCGGACCTCAAAGTGCTCCTCGGGAATAAGTTCTCCTCCGTTCACGCCGAGGTGCTCTACCGCAAAAACACCGGCCGGACCGAAAACACCACGCTCGAAGTCGTCGATGTGAAAACGAGGAAGACCATCCTGACCTACGGGTTCCAGTGGACGGTGGATGAGGGGGCGAAGAAGCGCGTCGCGGGCGAGTTTGTGAAGCGCCTCAAGCAGAAGCTGAACGAAGTGAAGCTGAAGTAGCGGCTCTTAGATTTCCGGAATGCTGCCGGCCAGGAATTGGAGCCCCACCGTCTGGCGCAGAAATCCGTGCGTGTGCGCCACCCTGGCGCGCGAATAGATGCCGTACGAGGGAATCGCGCAGTACACGATCGCACCCGGCTTGAAGCCGGCGCCGATGCGCACGCTCATGCCCCCCGCACCCAGTTCGAGCACCTGGCCTTTCACTTCGCAATACCGGTCGCCCGCTTCCCAGAACAGGACGGCCGGACTGTTGATGTCCTGCCGGGCACCCGAGCGCTTTTCTTCTGACTCAGGCATGCTTCCATTGAAGAAGCCTGGCTCGTGTGCGGCAACGGAACTGAGGATGGGAAACCAGGGCGTCTGGTACCAGTCCCCGGGTCCTACGGCCCCGTGGCGCCGGGACAGAAATAAGGGCGGCCCGGCGCGCCGGCCTCATCGGGGCGGACCAGCGCTGCCCCGTCCCAATGCAGCCGGTAGTGCACGGCCAGCCGCGCCTCGGGCAGCAGCACCTCCCGGCACCGGACCACCACCGGCCCGCCCGGCTGCCTCTGCACCGCCCTGAGCAGCCCCTCCAGCAGCTCCGCCCGTTGCACGAACTGGGCGTGCTTGTACGTCCACAGGTAGGTCCAGTTGTGGAGCAGGAACACGGCAACCAGGCAGCTCGCCGCCAGTCGGGGCCGCCGGACGCCGTCCACCGCCGCCCAGCCGGCCGCCCCAATCAGCAGCGCCGCGCCGCCCGAGGCCAGGTAGTGGTGGCGGCTGGGAATCCGCGGCATGTAGGTAAGGAAGAGGTAGGGCAGCAGGGCCCCCGAAAACCACGCCAGCGCCAGCACCACCACCCTCCGCTCCACCCTCGCGCGGCACACCCACAGCGTAGCCAGGCTCAGCCCGCCCCACACCCACAGCCCGCGCGCCGCGCTGTTCAGCGCCGTGCGGAGGAAGTGGGCCCCGAACAAAAAGGTGCCGTCGTGGAAGTGCAGGTGCTGCGCCCTCTGGCTGAACGCCCACAAAAAGTAGGCCGCCGTCGAAACGATGCCCAGCGCCAGCACCAGCCCGGCCGCCTTCCGCCGGCCGGGATAGCACAGCGCAAAAACCGGCAGCAGCCCGGCTAACAGGATGCCGGATTCCTTGGACGCCAGCGCCAGAACCCACGCCGCGCCCACCGCCGCCCACCACCACCGCGAGCCGCCCTCCAGCCAGCGCACCCAGGCCAGCACCGCCAGCAGCACGAAAGCGAACACCAGCAGCTCGTGAATCGAGGCGTACCAGATCACCGCTTCGTGGGGACGCTCGCGCACGGCGAACACCAGCGCGGCCGCCGCCGAAACCCGCCAGCCCACCCAGCGGCAGCTTCCCAGCGCGTAGAGCAGCCATGCGTTGATGGCGTGCAGCAGGATCCCCGACAGGTGGAACGCCAGGTTGGAGTAGCCGAACAGTTGCAGCGTGGCGGCGGTCCACATCAGGGAGGTGGCTCGGCAGCGGGACAGCGGATCCCCCAGCAGCGCCCCCCAGCCGCTCGGCCCGCCGTACTTCTCCGCCAGCCAGACGTGCCCGTAGTCGTCCTGCAGCGGAGGCAGGGCGGCAAAAGGCAGGTAGGTGATAGCAGCGGCCAGCGCCAGGGCCACCAGGATCGGGCCGTGCCCCAACCCGAACGGCCTAGGCGATGACGCCTCAGTCTCGCTCTGTGTCTTCACCCCGTTCCATCTTCCCCGTACTTCCGGTCGTTGAGGCTCAGTATACACGCAGGAAAGCGGCAGGATTCCGCCATGACTTACGCCTCCGTGCCGATATGGAGGGCATAGCATGAGTTCGGCGCGAGTCCATTCTGTCCATATCGATGAGAACGATCTCGAGTTGTACTGCCTCGGGCGCGCCACCAGCCGGCAGCTCGCCCCCATCGAACGGCACCTCATGGAATGTCCCCTGTGCGTCAGCCGCGCCCACGCCGCGCTCGAATACATCGATACGCTGCGCTCCGCCCTGAAACGCATCGAGGAATCCGCCGAACCTGACCCCGTCCAGTCGCCTTGACCGGCGCCGGCTGCCGGCCGCCCGATGTCCCGCGCGCTGCCCGCCAGTGGGACAACAGTACCAGAACCGTACCAGGACAAAATGATCCGAAAGTTGGATTGCCGCGGAAGTTCCGGCGGCAGAAAATGGCGTCAACGAGATTAAATCTCCTCCTCCAATCCGGCCGGACGGCTCCTCAAGCCGCCGGCCCTTCATTTTTTCGGGCATCCCGCCGATAGATGCCCGATGGGTCACAACGAGATCAACTTCTACGACCTCCTCCAGATCCACCCGCAGGCCGAAATGGAGACCGTCCACCGGGTCTATAAGATCTTCGCCGCCCGCTACCACCCGGACAACCAGGCCACCGGAGACGCCGAGCGCTTCCGCCAGTACAGCGAAGCGTTCCGCGTCCTGAGCGACCCGAAAAGCCGCTCCGCCTACGACAACACGCTGGCCCAGGACAAGCCTGCCGCCCTGCCCGTCTTCCAGAGCCGCGAATTCACCGACGGCCTCGACGCCGAAGCCAAAATCCGCGTCGGCATCCTCTGCCTCCTCTACGCCAAGCGCCGCGCCAACCCGGACTTCGCCGCCCTGTCCATGCTCGACCTCGAGCACCTGATGGCCTTCCCCCGCGAGCACCTGCGCTTCGCCATCTGGTACCTCAAGGCCCGCAAGCTCATCGCCCAGGACGACCGCAGCAGCTTCCACATCTCCGCCGAGGGTGTCGAATACCTCGAAAACCAACTGCCCGGCAACGAACTCCTCACCCGCATCTTCCGCGCCTCCGAGTCGGGCGTCATGGTCTACCCCAAGGCCCTGCTCAACTCCAAGGACCGGTAGCAAACCCGCCCGCCGGACTGGCCCCAAACACGAGCCCAGGGGAACCCTCGCGCCGGCGCCCGCTCCTGCCG
>DAHVTI010000483.1 GCA_027324255.1 Bryobacterales bacterium
GCGCGTGGCGCACGACGGCAGGGCGGAGGGAGAAGTGGCACGGATCCTGGACCGCGCGCACCCCACCGTCGTCGGCGAGTTCAAGATCGGGCGCCGCGAGTGCCACGTGGTGCCGTTCGAGTCGCGGATCCAGCAGTGGATCGTGATCCCGGACGGCATGGAGTTCCCGGCCGGGGGCGCGAGCCCGGACCGCATCGGGGGCGCACGCGCGGACACGCGCGAGCTGGACGGCGCCATCGTCAACGTCGAGATCCTCGAGTACCCGGAAGAGGGCGGAGAGCACGCCATTGGCCGCGTCATCGAAGTGCTGGGCCGCGCCGGCGACTTCGGCGTGGACGTGGAGATCACCATCCGCAAGCACCACCTGCGCCACCGCTTCCCGGCCGAGGTGCTGGAGCAGGCGCAGCGCGCGCCGCAGACCATCACGCAGGCCGACCTTGCCGGGCGCCGCGACTTCCGCGAAATGCCGGTGGTCACCATCGACGGCGAGACCGCGCGCGACTTCGACGACGCGGTGTGGGTGGACCGCCTGCCCAACGGCCACTACGTGCTGCACGTGCACATCGCCGACGTGAGCCACTACGTGCGGCCCGGCACGGCGATCGACGAGGAGGCGCTGGCGCGCGGCACCAGCGTTTACTTTCCGGACCGGGCGGTGCCGATGCTGCCGCTGGAGCTGTCCACCGAGATCTGCTCGCTGAAGCCGCACATGGACCGGCTGTGCCTGTCCGCGCTGCTGGAGATCGACCGGCAAGGCGACGTGGTGGGCCAGGAGTTCTGCCGCGGCGTGATGCGCAGCGCCGAGCGGATGACCTACACGGTGGTGCACCTGATTCTGGAAGGCGACGCGGGGCTGCGCGAGCGCTACGGGCCGCTGGTGGAGCGCTTCGAGCTGATGCGGGAGCTGGCGCTGATCCTGAACCGGCGGCGGATGAAGCGCGGCTCGATCGACTTCGACCTGCCCGAGCCGGAGATCGTCTTCGACGAGCAGGGCGCGATGACGGGCATCCGGAAAGCGCCGCGCAACATCGCGCACCGGCTGATCGAGGAGTTCATGCTGGCGGCCAACATGGCGGTGAGCGCGCACCTGGAGGAGCGGCTGGCACAGTCGCTGTTCCGCATCCACGAGACGCCGGACCCGCAGCGCGTGCTGGAGTTCGAAGAGCTGGCGGCGCGCTTCGGCCACTCGCTGGGCATTCCGGCGATGCCGGTGAAGCGCTACCCGGTGGTGACGCGCACCAGCGACGGGCGCAAGCTGCGGCGGGACATCGTGCGCGCCGACGACGGCTTCCGCGTGTCGTCGAAGATGTACCAGCAACTGGTGGCGAAGCTGGAGGGCCGGCCCGAGGAGCGGATCCTCAACTACCTGATGCTGCGCTCGCTCAAGCAGGCGCGCTACTCGACGGAGAACGTGGGCCACTTCGCGCTGGCGGCGAAGACCTACACGCACTTCACGTCGCCCATCCGCCGCTACCCGGACTTGGTGATCCACCGCCTGCTGGGCTCGCTGCTGGACGGGCGGCCCCTGGAGATGCCGGAGCTCCCGGCGATCGCCGAGCAGTGCTCGGCGACGGAGCGGCGCGCGGCCGAAGCCGAGCGGGAGCTGCTGGAGTGGAAGAAGGTCGAGTACATGGCGGAACGCGTGGGGGACGAGTTCTCCGCGCTCGTCATTTCAACCGCGAAGTTCGGCTTCTTCGCGGAGCTGGACGAACTCTACATCGAGGGCCTGGTGCCCATCGAGTTCCTGCCGGGCGAGCGCTGGAACTTCGAGGAGAACGCGCGCCGCATCGTGGCCGAGCGCAGCCGCCGGGAGCTGAAGATCGGCGACCGGGTGAAGGTGCGGCTGGACAAGGTGGACGGGGTGGAGCGCAAGCTGCTGTTCTCGCTGGTGGTGCCGGGCCCGGCAGCGAAGAAGAGCAAGGGCAAGGGCTCGAAGCGAGGCTAAAGCAGATTGGCGCGGTTCTGTTTTTCGATAAGCTTGACGGCCTCGCCGACCTTTTGCGCCAGGTGGCGGCGGGTGACGAGCAGGGCGTCGGGGGTATCGACGACGATGAGGTCTTCGACGCCGATCAGGGCGGTGAGCTTGCCGGGGGCGTCGACGTAGTTGCCGCGGGCGTCGATGGAGAGCACCTCGTGGCGGGAGGCGTTGCCGGCGTCGTCCTTGGCCAGCAGTTCGTAGACGGCGTTGAAGCTGCCGACGTCGTTCCAGCCGACATCGCCGGCGGCGAAGCCGACCACGCCCTGGGCGCGCTCCATGACGGCGTAGTCCACCGAGATGTCCTCGCACTGCGGGAAGACCTCGGCCAGTTTCTTTTCGAAGCCGCGCGAGCCGAAGCGGGGCAGCGTGTCGAGCAGGGCGGCGGTTCGCGGCAGGTGCTGCCAGAGCTGGGCGGTGAAGACGTCGGCGCGCCAGAAGAAGATGCCGGCGTTCCAGCCGAAGTGGCCGGCGCGGACGAACTTCCTGGCGGTGGCGAGGTCGGGCTTTTCGCGAAAGCGGACGACGGGGACGGGGGCGGCGCTGCCGGGCTCGACGGCGCCTTGGGGGAATTCGACGTAGCCGTAGCCGGTTTCGGGCCAGCGCGGCTGGATGCCGATGAGGGCCATGTTGCCCTGGGCCGCCGTTTTGTACGCCGCGCGGAGGAGTTTGCGGAAGGGGGCGGGGCGGGAGACGAACTGGTCGGCGGGGAAGACGCCCATGACGGCATCGGGGTCGGTGTCGTGCATGACCTTGGCGGCGAGCCCGATGGCCGGGGCGGTGTTGCGCCCTTCAGGTTCGGCGATGACCTGCTTTTTGGGGACCTGCGGCAACTGGCGGAGGATTTCGGCGCGCAGGTGGGCGTTGGTGAGGATCCAGATGTTGGACGGCGGCAGGAGGGGGGTGAGGCGCTCGACGGTCTGCTGGATGAGGGTGCCGGCGCCGAGGAAGTCGAGCACCTGCTTGGCGCGCGCGCGGCGCGAGCGGGGCCAGAAGCGTGTGCCGCGCCCGCCGGCGAGGATGAGGGCGTGATAGTGAGAAACGCCTGACTTTACCATTAACTTAAAGGATAGCCCCGGGGGATCATCAGCGTGCGCTTCCAGCGGGTTTTCGAGAAGAAGTTCACGGCCAGATCGAGGATATGGTCGAGCGAGATGATGTTGGGGTCGGCGAGGCGCTCGGTGGTGGTGTCGTAGGACCAGAAGACGATGGCGGGCTTGCCGATGATGTTGTCGCGGGGGACGAAGCCCCAGTAGCGGGAGTCGAGGGAATTGTCGCGATTGTCGCCCATGGCGAAGTAGCAGTCGGGCGGGACGACGAGCTCGCCGTTGTGGACGTTGTCGGAGAGCATGCGGTAGGCGGGGTCGGCGAGGCGCGTGTTGGGGTCGGCGGGGAAGTTGTCGCGGTAGGAGTCGATGTAGCCGGTTTTATGGACGACGTAGGGCTCGGTGACCTTTTTGCCGTTGAGGTAGAGGTCCTTGTTGACGAGGTGGATGCGGTCTCCGGGGACGCCGATGACGCGCTTGATGTAGTTTTCGCGGGGGTCGATGGGGAACTTGAAGACGATGATGTCGCCGCGTTTGATTTCGGTGTAGGGCAGGAGGAAGGAACTGAGGGGGCCGTGGGGGGAGTAAGAGAGCTTGTCGACGAACATGTGGTCGCCGATGAGGACGGTGTCCTCCATGGAGCCGGTGGGGACGACGAAGGCCTGGAGCAGGGTGGTGGTGCCGAACAGGAGGAGGATGATGGTGACGCTCCATTCGGCGACGAAGGAGCGGACCTGCTCGGCGAAGTCGGGTTTGATGGGCTTCGGCTCGGGGGCGGTCTGGGTGGCGGCGGGCTTGGCGGATTTCTGCTTCATGCGAGTGGGCTCTGGGGTGGATCAGTTGTGGAGGTCGTAGCCGCGGATCAGTTGAAAGGTGCGTTTCCAGCGCGTCTTCCTAAAGAAGTTACGAGCCAGATCGAGGAAGTGTTCGGCGTCGATGCCGGAACTGACGAGTCTTTCGGTGGGGGCGTCGTAGGACCAGTAGATGATGAGGGGCTTGCCGATGATGTTGTCGCGGGGGACGAAGCCCCAATAGCGGGAGTCGAGGGAGGAGTCGCGGTTGTCGCCCATGGCGAAGAAGCAGCCGGGAGGGACGACGACTTCGCCGCCGACGATGTCTTTCTCGAGCATTTCGAGGGCGCGGTCGTCGACGCGGGTATTGGGATCGGCGGGGAAGTTGTCGCGGTAGGAGTCGGTGTAGGGGGTCTTGTTGAACTTGAAGGGCTCGTCGAGGGGCTTGCCGTTGAGCCAGACCTGCTTGTTGACGAGGCGGATGTGATCGCCGGGGATGCCGATGACGCGCTTGACGAAGGTCTGGCGGATATCGACGGGGTAGCGGAAGACGATGATGTCGCCGCGCTTGACGGGGGTGTAGGGCAGAAGGTATTTGCTGACGGGGCCGGAGGGGGAGTAAGCCAGTTTGTCGACCAGGAGGTGGTCGCCGATGAGGAGGTTGTCCTCCATGGAGCCGGTGGGGATGACGAAGGCCTGGACGAGGGTGGTGGTGCCGAACAGAAGGAGCAGGATGGTGACCACCCATTCGGCGATGGCGCCGCGAGGCTGCTCGAACTCCTGCTGCGAGCCGGTCTGGGGCTCCGGGCCGGGTGTGGGGTCCGGGAGACTGGATGGCTCGGCGGCGGATGTCTGGGACAACTGGGACTGAGCCTGCTGGAACTCTTCCTGCACTTCCGTTATTGTACCGGACCGGTTCCGGGCTTCGCGCAAGACTAGGGCCTGGCGGGGCGTTCGGGCGGTTTGCGTTCCTCGAGGAGGCGGAGTTCGAGCGACTCGGAGACGCTGACGCGGTCGCGCGGGAAGACCTCCATGCGGAAGGAGACGTTGTTGGTGGCGTTGCGGTAGAGGACGCCGCCGCGGGTGAGGTCTTCCTGGCTGAGCTCGACGATTTTGCTGTTGTCGCCGTCCCGGATGTGGAGCAGGCCGCGGCGGGCGTTGCGGAAGGCGGCGGCGTCGGGGTTCCACTTCAGGTGGAGGTTGTCGCCGAACTGGACGGCGTTGAGGTCGAGGACGTAGGGGTCGGTGGCCTGGGCCTGGGCCTGCTGGCCGCGGTAGCTGAGGGCGATCTGGAAGCCGAGGACGACGCCGAGGAGCAGGAAGATGAAAGAGAGCGGGATCCAAACCCAGCCGCCGCGGAGTCTCGTGCGGGCGGCGGGTTCGGGCTGGGCGGCCTGGGCGGGCGCCGGCGCCGGGGCGGCGGGGGCATCGGGTTCGGGGGCGGGCTGGGGCTCCTCAGTGAGGGTGTAGCCGGTGGCCGCGGCTTCCATTTCGGGGTCCGGCGCTTCCATGCCGCGGGGGCGGCGGGAGGGCTTGCCGCCGCCGAGTTCCTTGCGGCGGAAAGGGAAGACCTGCTGGGCGGCGCCGCCGGGCATGCGGCCGTTTTCGCGGGTGAAGAGGGCGGCCTCGCTGACGCGGGTGGCGAAGGGTTTCACCAGGAGGCAGACGGCGGTCATCTGCGGGAAGTAGGCGTCGATGAAGTCGATGTCCTCTTGAGAGAGCTGGAGGAGCTCGCGGGTGTTGCTGCGGTAGAACCCGACGGCGTAGATGCGCTTGTCGGGGGCGGGGGTCCAGCGCTCGATGGCCTCTTCGAAGGGCTTGCGGTCGTTGTCGGAGAGGATGTAGGAGGGGCCCAGGGCGTGCTCGCAGGCGACGGGGACGAAGTCCTCGATGCGGAGGACGATGCGGTCAGAGGCTTCGGCCGAGCCGAGGAGGATGCCGCCGACCTCGGCGCCGCGGCGGGGGACGGCGCCGAAGCCGCGCATGATGTCGAAGCCGAGGCGGTCCACGACGTCGAAGTCGATGTAGGCGGAGAGGGCTTTGCCGGGCGGCTCCCAGAGAAAGGCCGTAGCGCCGGGAGAGCCGGAATCAGGCTGGGCGGATGCGGAAGGGTGGAAATCCATGGTGGTACTGGGAGCGGCCGGGGAGGGGGGCTGCCCCGGACGGCCGTCGAAGCCGGGAACCGGCGGAGATGCGGGCGCGAGCCTCCTCGATAACTCAAGCATAGTCTATCCCTTTGGGATATCGGCGGAAGGCGGGGAGAACAACAGGGGAGGAGCGGAGGTGGGCCTACAATGGATTCGTGGCCGGCATCCTCTATATCGTGGCGACCCCCATTGGGAACCTGGGGGACATGACGTACCGGGCGGTGGAGACGCTGCGGCAGGTGGCCCGGATCGCCTGCGAAGATACGCGGCAGACGCGCAAGCTGCTGGACCACTTCGGGATTTCGGCGCCGATGGTGAGCTACCACGAGCACAATGAGGCGGAGCGCAGCGCGGAGCTGCTGGACCTGGTGGAGGCGGGCGAAAGCGTGGCGCTGGTGTCGGACGCAGGGACGCCGCTGATTTCGGACCCGGGCTACCGGCTGGTGCGCGGGGCGGTGGAGCGGGGCATCGCGGTGGTGCCGGTGCCGGGCGTGTCGGCGGTGGTGGCGGCGCTGTCGGCGTCGGGACTGCCGAGCGACGCGTTCCGCTTCTGCGGGTTCTTCCCGCGGAAGCAGGGCGAGCGGCGGCGGCTGCTGGAATCGCTGGCGAAGGAAGAGGCGACGCTGGGATTTTACGAAGCGCCGCACCGCATCGTGGAGACGCTGCGGGACGTGGAGGAGACGCTGGGCGACCCGCCGGTGGTGGTGGCGCGGGAGCTGACGAAGCTGCACGAGGAGTTTTTGCGGGGGCGGGCGTCGGAGGTAAGGGCTGCGCTGGGGCGGCGGGACTCGGTGCGGGGCGAGATGACCGTGCTGGTGGGCAAATCAGAGCGCAAGGCGGAGAGCGCGGAGACGGTGGAGGAGATGGTGGCGCGGCTGGAGCGGGCGGGGCTTTCGAAGATGGACGCCATCAAAGCGGCGGCGCGGGAGCGGGGGCTGCCGAAGCGGGACGTCTACAAGCTGTTCGAGAAAGATTAAGACCCGGCTTCGTGCCGGAGCTCGCGGGCGGATTCGATGGCGCCGGGCGTCTGGCCGGTGCGGGGGAGGCCGCCTACCTGTTGGTGGATGCCGCCGGGGAACCACTGGGCCCTGGACCTGTCGACGAGGCCGTAGCAGGCTTTGAGCCCTTCTCGCGAGGCGGCGCGGCGGACGCGGAAGGAGGCGCCGGCGCTGTACGAGTTCGCGATCGCGGAGGCGCTGGGGCGGAAGGCTTCAAAACGTTGGGGGCTCGGCGGGCGAGGCGACGGCGGAGGGTTTCAGTTGCGAATACACGAGTTCGGGGGGGGGCATGTGGGCTTCGAGGTACTCCATGCCGTCGGCAGTGATCTGGAGGCTGCTTTTGTCGTCGGAGACGACCCAGCCGCGCTGCTTCAGGAACCAGAGGGAGAACTGGATGGCCTGGGCGGGGAACAGGACCATGGCTTCGAGGTTGCGCAGGACCATGGCGGGGCTGGCGGGATTCTGGCGGCGGCGATCGTAGAGGATGCAGAGGATGCAGAGGCGGCGGCAGGTTTCGCCGGAGACGGACTCGAAGAAGACGCGGCCGCCGAAGGTAGGGGTGTCCTCGACGGGGGATTTGGGCAGGAGGGCGTCGAAAGAGCGGCGGGCGTCGGGGTCGGAGAGGATCTCGTAGGCGCGGGTGACGGCCTCGTACCTGGCCTGGTCGCGGGTTTCGGGGTTGCGGGGGTGGTACTTGGAGGCGAGAGTGCTGTAGGCCTTGTGGATGGTATCCGGCGAGGCCGTCGGGGCGATGCCGAGGACGGAGTAATGGTCCTGGTACGTTCCGGTGGGTGAGTGCGCGTTCATCGGTTCTTATCTTTACTGATCGGCGCGGAGGCGGAATCGCTGCAGGGCAAGGGCCTAAGGCTGGAGAAGAAATCGCATGGCGCCGATAGGAAGGGGGTGAGGCTTGCCTTAGCCGAAATCCTGCTGGGTGTGTGCGCCTGGGGTGTCGAGATCCGGGGGAGCCAGACGGGGGTGGAGGCGCGGGAGGGGGCGTGCGCGCTGGCGCGGACGGCGTCGAAGGTGGACGCGGGGGCGGCGCAGGTGTTTTTCCGGTTCGTGGCGGCGGGGGTGCGGCGGGGAGACCGGTTCCGGATCGAGTGGGTGGACCCGCGGGGTGCGGTGGCGGCGAGCGCGGATTACGAGGAACTGCCGCGCGCGGCTGAGCTGTGTTTCCTAAGCGCGATGCCGGTGGGTGGGATGGAGGCGGCGGCACAGCCGGGAGTGTGGACGGCGCGGGTGGTGGTGAACGGGCGGACGGTGCATGAAAGAAAGTTCGAGGTGGAGGGCGGGGGCGGGCGCCTGGGGGCGCGGGTGGTGGAAGTATCGGAAAAAGAGCTGGTGATCGACGCGCGGGGGGCGACGTCGGAGACGTCGGTGAACCTTGCGCGCTACACGCCGGCGGGCGGGTGGGAGTACGTGGCGCCGGCGCTGGCGGACCGGCAGGAGGGGCAGCGGCTGTGGGTGAAGGCTCCGAAGCTGGAGCCGGGGGAGTATCTGGTCATTTTGGGAAACCCGGACGGGGAGCAGAGCGCGCCGGCGCGGTTTGTGATTGCGACGGGCGGGGGGTACCGGATGCCGGTGCTGGCCGGGGAGCGGTGGCGGATCTCGCAGCGGCCGTACGGAACCTATTCACACTGGGGCCGGGCGCTGCACGCCTACGACATTGCGCCGTTGGACGGGCGGTGGGTGGCGGCGATGCGGGGCGGGGTGGTGGCGGCGCACGACCTGGGGCTGGGGCAGACGCCGCGGCGGCGGATTTTCGGCAACTACATCACGATCGACCACGGGGACGGGGAGTATTCGCACTACGCGCATTTGAAGACGCGGTCGTTCCTGGTGAGGACGGGGCAGAGGGTGGAGGCGGGGGCGCCGCTGGCGGAGGTGGGCAACAGCGGGTACTCGTTCGGGCGGCACGTGCACGTGCAGGTGACGCGGGCGCCGTCGATCGCGGCGCCGAGCGTGCCGTTCAAATTCGATGCGGCGCCGGCGGTGCTGACGAGGAGCGTGAAGCCGCCCGCGGGCCGGCCGCAATCCGTCAGGTGGCAGGGGAATGCGGGCTTCGCGCAGTGGTGGACGCGGCTGCTGGCGGTGCCCCAAGGGGCGCGGCGGCTGGCGGTGAAGCTGGCGTGGGAGGAGCGCGCGAACGACTACGATTTGTACGTGGTGAGCCCAAGCGGCCGGACGCATCACGCGGAGGACGAGCAATTCAGGGTGGAGTCGCCGGAGGCGGGCCAGTGGCGGGTGTCGGTGCAGGCGGTGAAGGTGGGGCGGGAGGGGGCGGGATTCCGGGTGGAGCCGGAAGTCACACCTGCGCGTCCATGATGGTCCGTAGGGCTATACTGGGAGCTAGGTGACGCATGAAAACCTACCTGCGGTTTGGATTGCTCGTGGTTGCGATTATCGGGACGCTGGCCTGGCTGGCGGCGAGCGGAATCAGTGAGTCGAAGACGTATTACAAGACGGTCTCCGAGCTGAAGCATATGCCGGCGTCGGAGGCGGGGAGACGGGTGCGGGTGACGGGCGACGTGGTGCCCGGCAGCATCCGGCGGGAAGGGGAGCACGTCCGCTTCCAGATCCATGAGAAAGAAAGCAACCAGATGCTGAGCGTGGTGTACATGGGCAAAGATCCGCTGCCCGATACCTTCCGCGACAGCGCGCAGGCGATGGCCGATGGGAAGCTGCAGAGCGACGGCACGTTCCACGCCAACTCGATTGCGGCGAAGTGCCCGTCGAAGTACGAAGCGGCGCCGGGCAAGCCGGCGGCGCAGCCGCTGAACAGCGGCAAGCCCACGTCCATTTGAAACCCGTTTGACGGAGCCTGATCCATGGAAACATTAGGGGCCTTTGCAGTCCTCCTGTCGTTCTGCCTGGCGATCTACGCGTTTCTCGCCTCGCTTCTCGGGGCGCTGAAGAAGAAGCCGTTCCTGATTGCGAGCGGGCGGCGGGCGGTGTACGGGGTATTCGTGCTGCTGACGACGGCGGCGGGGATTCTGGTTTACGCCCTGATGACGAGCGACTTCCGGTTCGCTTATGTGGCGGCGCGGTCGAACCAGGCGATGCCGGGGCTGTACAAGTTCGCGGCGTGGTGGGGCGGGCAGGAAGGCTCGCTGCTGCTGTGGTCATGGCTGCTGTCCATGTATTCGGCGGTGGTGCTGTGGACGAACCGGAGGAAGCACCGGGAGCTGATGCCGTGGGTGGTGGTGGTGCTGTCGTTCACGCAGATCTTTTTCTGCACGCTGAACAGCTTCGTGGAGCCTCCGTTCCAGATGCTGGCGGTGGGCAAGGGTGTGACGGCGGTGGCGGACGGCAACGGGCTGAACCCGCTGCTGCAGTACTGGCTGATGGCGATCCACCCGCCGGCGCTGTATTTGGGTTATGTGGGGTTTATCGTGCCGTTCGCTTTTGCATTCGCGTCGCTGGTGACGAAGCAGCCGGGCGAGGCGTGGATTGCGACGACGCGGCGCTGGTCGCTGATCACGTGGGGCTTCCAGTCGGTGGGGATCATGCTGGGGCAGGGTTGGGCGTACGCGGTGCTGGGGTGGGGCGGCTACTGGGGCTGGGATCCGGTGGAGAACGCTTCGCTGCTGCCGTGGATCACGGCGACGGCGTTCCTGCACTCGGTGATGATGCAGGAGAAGAAGGGCATGATGAAGGTGTGGAACATGGTGCTGATCTCGGCCACCTACTTCCTGTGCATCTTCGGCACGTTCCTGACGCGGAGCGGCGTGGTTTCGAGCGTGCACGCGTTCGCGCAGTCGTCGCTGGGCACGTGGTTCCTGGTCTTCCTGTGCATCGGGATCTCGGTGACCACCTTCCTGATCCTGCGGCGGCTGGACTACCTGAAGAGCGAAGCGCGGCTGGAGAGTGTGCTGAGCCGCGAGTCGAGCTTCCTGTTCAACAACCTGATCCTGCTGGCGTCGTGCTTCGCGGTGCTGTGGGGCACGCTGTTCCCGGTGATTACGGAGGCGGTGCTGGGCGAGAAGATCACGGTGGGCGCGCCGTTCTTCAACAAGGTCAACATACCGATCGGGCTGTTCCTGCTGCTGCTCACCGGGGTGGGGCCGCTGATTGCGTGGCGGCGCAGCTCTTGGGAGAGCCTGAAGCGGGCGTTCCGCTGGCCGGCCATCGGGCTGCTGGCGACGGTGGGCGTGCTGGCGGCGTTCGGCATTTTCCACGTGTACGCGATGATCAGCTTCGGGCTGTGCGCGTTCGTGACGGTGACGATCTGCATGGAGTTCTGGAAGGGCTCGCGGGCGATTGCGGCGAAGAACGGCTACAACCTGGCGCACGCGATGATCGAGCTGACGCACCGCAACACGCGGCGCTACGGCGGCTACATGGTGCACATGGGCATCGTGATCATGTTCATCGGCTACACGGGCGCGGCGTTCAACCTGGACACGACGAAGGAAGTGCGGATCGGCGACCGGTTCCAGATCGGGCGCTACGACCTGCAGGTGAAGCAGGTGCTGGACGGCGACAACGCGAACTACTCGTGGCAGAAGGCGGTGGTGGGGGTCTACAACAGCGGCGACTACCTGGGCGACCTGCAGCCGGAGCGGCGGGTGTACGCGGCGTCGCAGCAGCCGACGTCGGAAGTTTCCATCCGGCGGCGGCTGAACGAGGACCTGTACCTGAACTTCGCCAGCATGAGCCAGACGGACGCCAACGCGGCCATCATCCAGGCCTACGTGTTCCCGCTGGTGAGCTGGATCTGGATCGGATTTTACGTGCTGATGTTCGGCACGCTGGTGTGCCTGGTTCCGAGCAAGGTGAAATACAGCTATGCCAAGACGCAAGTGGTGGGAGTCTATGCGAAACAGGCCGAGCCTGCGAAGTAAGCTGCTGCTGGCGCTGGCGCTGACGGCGGCGCTGTTGCAGGGCACTGTGCCGCTGACGAACGAGCGGGTGCGGCGGCTGGGCGACATGCTGCAGTGCAAGTGTGGATGCTACGCCAGCATCACGGGCTGCAACATGATCAACTGCCACTTCTCGGACCCGGTGCGGACGCAACTGCTGGCGATGGTGGAGCAGGGCAAGAGCGACGATCAGATCTTCGCCGAGATGGTGCGGGTGTACGGCAAGGAGATCATGATGAAGCCGCCGGCCGAGGGCTTCTACCTGCTGAGCTGGGTGATGCCGTTTGCGGGGTTGGCGGCGGGGCTGGGGCTGGTCTACCTGCTGCTGCAGAGCTGGAGGCGGAAGGCGGCGACGGCGGCGGGGCCGCCGGACGAGGCGGTGGAGTCGGCGGAGCTGGCGCGTTACAAGGATCGCATCGAGAAGGATCTCGACGATCTGGAATAAGATGGTTCACGTCTCATGATTTTCGCTGTATCTGTCCTGCTGGTGGCAGGAGTGCTCGCCTTTGTGATGCTGGTCCGGCCGCGGGATGTGCCGGAGGAGGCGCCGGCGTCGCCGGTCCAGCACCTGGAAGAACGCAAGGCTGTCATCTACGACAACCTGCGCGATTTGAATTTCGAGTACCGGCTGGGCAAGCTCTCCGACGCCGACTACAACAAGACGAAGGTGACGCTGCAGAACGAGCTGGCACATGTGCTGGCGGAGATCGACCGGGTGACGGGCGGGGCGAAGGCCGCGCCCGTGAAGCCGAAGCCCGCGGCGGCGGTGTTGAAGCCGGAGCCGCTGGTGTGCCCGCACTGCGGGGCGAAGTTCGAGAAGGCGATGAAGTTCTGCGGCGAATGCGGGAAGGCGATGACGGGGGTGGAGGCGTGAAGGCCGCGATTCTGTTGTTGTTGAGCCTGCCGCTGCTGGCGGTGGACGGCACGGTGGTGAACAAGACGACGGGCCAGCCGCAGGCGGGAGTGCTGGTGCACGCGACGCGGATGACGCAGGGCGGGATGGAGCCGGCTGGTTCGGCCAAGGCGGGAGCGGACGGCAAGTTCACGATCCAGGCGGACGGGCCGGCGCCGCTGCTGGTGCAGGCGGTGTACAAGGGCGTGACGTACACGCGGCAGATTCCGCCGGGCGCGCCTTCCACGGGGATCGAGATCGACGTATGGGAGGCGGCGGCGAAGGTGGCCGAGGCGGCCCTGTCGCAGCACATGATCCTGGTCGAGACCGACGGGCAGGAACTGGTGGTGAACGAGACGCTGGTCTACCAGAACAGCGGCAACGTGACGTGGAACGACGACGAGAAGGGCACGCTGCGGTTCTACGTGCCGCCGGAGGCGGGGACGAACGTGATGGTGCGGGCGACGTCGCCGGGCGGGATGCCGGTGGAGCGCGAGCCGCGCCAGGGCGCGGAGAAAGGCGCCTTCCTGCTGGACTTCCCGGTGAAGCCGGGCGGGGAGACGCGGTTTGACATCAGCTACAAGATGCCGGCGAAGGAGCCGCTGGAGCTGGCCGGAAAGATCCTGCACGGGCCGGGGCCGGTGCGGCTGGTGGTGCCGCAGGGCATGACGGTGGAAGGCCAGGGGCTGGAGCCGCTGGGGCCGGAGCCGCAGACGCAGGCGTCGATCTTCGACATCAAGGGCTCGAAGTACCTGCTGAAAATCGGCGGGACGGGGACGCTGCGCAGCACACAGGAGCCGGCGCAGCAGGAAGAGGACGGCCCGCGGGTCGAAGAGATGATGCCTCCGGGCTACCTGCGGTATTGGAAGTGGGCGCTGGGCCTGATGCTGGGCTTCCTGGCGCTGAGCTTCTGGGCGCAGTGGATGAAGACGCCGCGCGCGCAGGGGAGCAAGCCGAAGGCATGAGGGCGCTGGCCGTTGAAGGCGTCTGGAAATTCTACGGCGACTACCCTGCATTGAGAGACATCCGCTTCGACGTGGAGCCAGGCGAGTGCGTGGCGCTGCTGGGGCGCAACGGCGCGGGCAAGACCACGCTGCTGCGGATTCTGGCCGGGCTCTCGCGGGCGTCGAAGGGCCAGGTGAAAGTTTTCGAGAAAGACACGCTGGACCGGGCGGCGCGGGGCGCGATGGGGATGATCGGTCACGGCATCGGGATCTACGACGAGCTGTCGGCGCTGGAGAATCTGCGGCTGTTCGCGGGGCTATACGGGCTGGAGCACGCGGACCGCGCGGCGATGGAGTGGCTGGAGCGGACGGGGCTGGACCGGGTGAAAGACGGACTGGTGCGCGAGTTTTCACGCGGCATGCGGCAGCGGCTGGCGGTGGCGCGGGCGTTCCTGCACCGGCCGAAGCTGATGCTGCTGGACGAGCCGTTCACGGCGCTGGACGACCGGGCGATCACGCTGCTGCAGGGGTTGTTGAAAGAGTCGCTGAGCGAGGGCAGCACGGTGGTGATGTCCACGCACCAGTTGAGGGAAGCGCTGGAGCTGGCGACGAACGTGGTGCTGATCAACCGCGGGAAACTGGCGCACACGGGCGAGCGGACGCAGGAAATGCTGAACGACCCCACGTATCTGTACAGGACGTACGGAGAGTCATGATGCTGTTCCTGCGCCAGGTAGCGACGGTGGCGGCCAAGGACCTGCGCAGCGAGCTGCGCACGAAGGAGGCGTTGAACGCGTCGCTGTCGTTCGCGCTGGTGATTCTGCTGCTGTTCAGCTTCGCGTTCGACCCGACGTCGGAGATGACGCGCGAGATTTCGGGCGGGCTGCTATGGCTGGTGTTCGCGTTCGCGGGGGCGCTGATCCTGAACCGGAGCTTCGCGCGCGAGCTGGAGAACGACTGCCTGGACGCGCTGATCGCGTCTCCGGTGCCGGCGCCGGCGCTGTTCCTGGGCAAGGTGGCGGCGAACTACCTGCTGCTGCTGGGCATCGAGATCGTGTGCCTGCCGGTGTTCGGGGTGTTCTACAACGTGCGCTGGGCGCAGCAGCCGCTGTGGCTGCTGCTGGTGCTGGTGCTGGCGAGCTGGGGCATCGCGGTGGTGGGCACGGTATTCTCGGCGCTGACGGTGAACCTTCGATTGCGGGAACTGATGCTGCCGATGCTGGTGTATCCGATGCTGATTCCGTGCCTGATGGCGGCGATGCAGTTGACGACGCCGCTGCTGGCGGGGCAGCCGGTGGAGGGCGACCTGCTGGCGTGGCTCCGCATGCTGGTGGGCTTCGATATCATCTTTACTGCGCTGGCCGTGATGTTGATCGATACCGTTCTGATCGGGTGAGGCCATGAGAGAAAAGATCCTGTACGGACTGGGAGCGCTGGCGGCGGTGCTGCTGACGCACAACATCTGGAAGATGCTCACGGGGCTGCCGGACGAGGCGTTCCAGGGGGCGATTTTCCGCATCATCTTCTTCCACGTGCCGGCGGCGTTCACGTGCTTTGCGTGCTACTTCACGTCGCTCGTCGCGAGCATCCTGTACCTGAAGTCGAAGCAACTGAAATACGACTCGCTGTCGGTGTCCACCATCGAGGTGGGGCTGGCGTTCGGGGCGGCGAACCTGATCAGCGGGATGATCTGGGCGCGAATCATCTGGGGCATCTGGTGGACGTGGGACTGGCGGCTGACGTCGTCGCTGATCTGCTGGCTGCTGTATGCGGGCTACCTGGTGCTGCGGCGGGCGGTGGAAGAGCCGACGGAGCGGGCGCGGCTGTCGGCGGTGATGTCGATTCTGAGCTTCAGCGTGGTGCCGTTCGTCTTCTTCTCCATCAAGTGGTTCCGGACGCAGCACCCGCAGCCGGTGCTGTACGGGGAAGGGAAGATGGACTCGGCCTACCGCTCGATGCTGTACTTCAACTGGCTGCCGCTGCTGATGGTGGCGGTGATGCTGGTGGCCGTGCGGATGATGCAGGAGAGGCGGCAGCGCGAGATCGACGCGCTGCGCCGGACGGTGCACGCTTTCTAGCGGAGAGGATCCTATGAACGACGCCGCTGCGCGCAATTTCGAATACCTGGCCTACGGGCTGATCGCCATCTGGGCGGTGCTGGCCATTTACGTGATGACGCTGGTGAGGCGCGAGAAGAAGCTCAACCGGCAGATCGAGGGCTTGCAACGGATGGTGGAGGACAAGGAAAGGAAGTAGGGAAGCCATGAAGCGCCGAAATCTGCTGCAACTGGCCGCCGCCGGAGCCGTCACCGCCCGGGAGGCGGCGGCGCAGGAGCAGGCGGCGCGCGCGACGCGCGCCCTGCCGGCGCCAAAGATCAAAGACGTGCAAGTGATCGCCACGGCGCCGCAGGGGCTGCGGCTGGTGGTGGTGAAAGTTCTGACCGACCAGGACGGGCTGTACGGCTACGGCTGCGCGACCTACACGCAGCGGGCGGACCTGGTGGTGCCGGCGGTGGAGAAGTACCTGCGGCCGTTCCTCGCGGGCAAGCCGGCGGACCGCATCGACGACTTGTGGCAGGCGATGTACAACTCGTCGTACTGGCGCAACGGCCCGGTGCTGAACAACGCCATCAGCGGCGTGGACCAGGCGCTGTGGGACATCAAGGGACGGCAGGCGGGGCTGCCGGTGTACCAGTTGCTGGGCGGCAAGTGCCGCGAGGCGGCCGACTGCTACTCGCACGCCTCGGGCGGCGAGATTGCGCAGGTGGTCGAGAGCGCGAAGCAGATTGTGGCGCGGGGCTTCCGGCACGTGCGGGTGCAGGTGGGCGTACCGGGGCAGGCGGGCTACGGGGCAGGGCGCAGCGACGTGAAGGTGGAGCGGCTGCACAGCGGGGCCGTGTTTGAGCCGGAGGATTACATGCGGCGGGCGCTGAAGCTGTTTGAGGCGTGCCGCAAGGAGTTGGGCGACGAGGTGGAGCTGCTGCACGACGTGCACGAGCGGGTGTCGCCGATCCAGGCCGTGCGGTTTGCGAAAGACGTGGAGAAGTTCCGGCTGTTCTTTTTGGAGGATCCGGTGTCGCCGGAAGACCTCGCGTGGTTCCGGATCATCCGGCAGCAGTGCGCGACTCCGCTGGCGATGGGCGAGCTATTCAACAGCCCGCACGAGTGGACGCCGCTGATTCGCGAGCGGCTGATCGACTACATCCGCATCCACGTGACGCAGGCGGGCGGGCTGACGCCTTGCCGCAAGATTGCGGCGATGGGCGAGCTGATGGGCGTCAAAACCGCGTGGCACGGGCCGGGCGACGTGTCGCCGGTGGGGCACATGGCGAACGTCACGCTGGACGTGGCTTGCCACAACTTCGGCATCCAGGAGAGCGTGTCGTTCCCGGAGTCGGTGCGCGAAGTGTTCAGCGGGTGCCCGGAGATGAAGAACGGCTACCTGTACGCGAACGAAACGCCGGGGTGGGGCATCGAGGTGAATGAGGCGGCGGCGAAGAAGTACCCGTTCGGGTATGGGGAACGCGGTGAGCGGCAGCAGTTGAACGGCGGGTGGGGCGAAGTGCGCCGGCGAGACGGAACGATCATCAAGCAGTGACGTGGGGCAGGCGGCCACGCCTGCGCGCCGGCCTCCAGGCCGGCGCCCCGGGCCGCGCGGCGGC
>DAHVTI010000501.1 GCA_027324255.1 Bryobacterales bacterium
CGGCGATGGTGCGTGGGGCGATCTGGACGGCGTAGCGGAGGGCCTGGGAGGCGGGGAGGCCGCCCTTGGGGATGAGGTCGGCGAGGGAGCGGCCGGCGACGTATTTGAGGACGAGGTATTCGAAGGACCCGCCGGAGAGGACGTCGTGGACGGTGATGATGTTGGGGTGGTTGAGGGCGGAGGCGGCGCGGGCTTCCTGGAGGAAGCGGGCGCGGCGGTCCTCGTCCTGGCAGGCGTCCTGGGGGAGAACTTTGAGGGCCACGAAGCGGTTGAGCTTGCGGTCGCGGGCCTTGAAGACTTCGCCCATGCCTCCGGCGCCGAGGCGCTCGACGATCTCGTACTGAGCAACGATGCGACCGATCAAAGGACCCTCCGGGCCCGGGACCGGCCGGGGCGGCAGAAGGGAGGCAGGCCGCGAGTCCCGATTGGGTCCATTGTAGAACGGGGGTTTGGAGGGCGCCGCGGGATGTTGAAGATTAGACGAGTTTTCGATACGCTTATCGCTGTCCATGGCCCCCTCCGACGCCAGCCGGCGGCGCGTCCTCGATGCGCTGAGCCACCGAGAACCGGACCGTATCCCCGTCGATTTCGGGGGCACATCGGTGACGGGGATTCACGTATCGGTGGCGGCGGGGTTGAGGGAGCATTTCGGGCTGGAGCGGCGGCCGGTGAAGATCCACGAGCCGATGCAGATGCTGGGCATGGTGGACGAGGACCTGGCCACGGCGCTGGGCGTGGACGTGACGGGGATGCCGCGGCGGAAGGCGCATTTCGGGTTCACGTTCGAGAACTGGAAAGAGTGGGAGTTCAACGGGCTGGAGGTGCTGGTGCCGGGGAACTTCCGCACGACGACGGACGAAAACGGGGACGTGCTGCTGTACCCGCAGGGGGACACGAGCGCGGCGCCGAGCGGGCGGATGCCGAAGGGCGGGTACTTCTTCGACGCCATCATCCGGCAGAACCATTTCGACCCGGAGCACCTGGACCCGGCGGACAACCTGGAGGAATTCCAGCCGCTGCCGGAGGAAGACATTGCGGCGATCGCGCAGCCGGTGCGGGCGGCGCAGGCGACGGGGCGGGCGGTGGCGGCGAGTTTCGGGGGGACGGGGTTCGGCGACATTGCGGCGGTGCCGGCGGTGGGGCTGAAAGATCCGCGGGGGATTCGGGACGTGACGGAGTGGTACGTGTCGCTGCGGTCGCGGCGTCCGTATATCCACGCGATTTTCGAGAAGCAGTGCGAGACGGCGCTCGGGAATCTGAAACGGATTCACGCGGCGGTGGGCAATGGGGTGGATGTGGTGTACCTGTGCGGGACGGATTTCGGGACGCAGACCTCGGCGTTCTGCTCCGTGGCGACGTTCCGGGAGCTGTGGTTTCCGTACTACAAGGCGCTGTGCGACTGGATCCACGCCAACACGAGCTGGAAATGCTTTAAACATTCCTGCGGGAGCGTGGAGCGGTTTTTCGAGGCCTTCATCGAAGCGGGGTTCGACATCATCAACCCGGTGCAGTGCTCGGCGGCGGGGATGGAGCCGCGGGCGCTGAAGGCGAAGTATGGGGAGCGGCTGGTTTTTTGGGGGGGAGGGGTGGACACGCAGCAGACGCTGCCGTTCGGGACGGCCGCGCAAGTGAGGGGAGGAGGTCCTGCGGCGCTGCGAGATCTTCGCGCCCGGCGGGGGCTTCGTTTTTAATACAGTGCACAATATCCAGGCCGGCACGCCCGTAGAAAATGTGGTGGCGATGCTGGACGCCTTGAAGGAGTTCCAATATGCCTGAGCTGCAGAAGCTGTACGACGCCGTGCTCAACGGCGACCAGAAGACCGCGGTGGCCGTGACGCAGGAGGCGCTGGCGGCAGGGGTCAGCCCCATGGAGCTGATCACGAACTACATGGTGCCGGCCATGGACAAAGTGGGGTCGCTGTTTGAATGCGAGGAGTATTTCGTGCCGGAGCTGCTGCTGTCGGCGCGGGCGATGAAGGGGTCGCTGGAGCTGCTGCGGCCGCTGTTGGCGGCGTCGGGGGCGGAGCCGGCGGGGCGGGTGGTGATCGGGACGGTGAAGGGGGACCTGCACGACATCGGGAAGAATCTGGTGGCGTCGATGCTGGAGGGCGCGGGGTTCGAGGTGACGGACCTGGGGGCGGACGTGCCGGCGGAGAAGTTCATCGCGGCGATCGAGGAGAAGAAGGCGAACGTGGTGGCGCTGTCGGCGCTGCTGACGGTGACGATGCCGGCGATGCGGACGACGATCGAGGCGCTGAAGCAGGCCGGGGTGCGGGAGAAGGTGAAGGTGATGGTGGGGGGCGCGCCGGTGACGCAGCAGTTCGCGGAAGAGATTGGCGCGGACGGCTACAGCGACAACGCGAGCGCGGCGGTGGGGCTGGCACGGAAACTGGTGGCCTAGGAGAGTCCGATGGGCAAATTCGAGCAGTGGCTGGGTGACCGGCCGCTCATCACGGACGGCGCGTGGGGCACGCAATTGCAGGCACGGGGCCTGGAGCCGGGCGTGATTCCCGACACGTGGAACCTGGAGCACCCGGAACTGGTGGAGAGCGTGGCGCGCGCCTACGTGGAGGCGGGCAGCGAGGTGATTCTGACGAACACGTTCCGGGCGAACGCGGTGACGCTGGGCGAGGCGGGGCTGGCCGGGCAGGTGGAAGCGATCAACCGGGCGGGGGTGGAGATCAGCAAGCGGGCGGCGGCGGGGCGGGCGCTGGTGTTCGCGTCGCTGGGCCCGACGGGCAAGATGCTGATGATGGGCGAGGTGACGGCGGAGGCCGTGCTGGAGGCGTTGGGCGGGCAGGCGCGGGCGCTGGCGGCGGCGGGGGCGGACGCGCTGCTGATCGAGACGATGAGCGACGTGGAAGAAGCGAAGCTGGCGGTGAAGGCGGCGCGGGAGACGGGGCTGCCGGTGATCGCGTCGTTCGCGTTCGACACGGGGAAGAACAAAGACCGGACGATGATGGGGGCGACGCCGGAGACGGCGGCGCGCGAGATGGAAGCGGCGGGGGCGGACGCGGTGGGCGCGAACTGCGGCGCGGGGGTGGAGAACTTTGTGGCGGTGTGCGCGCGGCTGAAGGCGGCGTGCGGGCTGCCGGTGTGGATCAAGGCCAACGCGGGGCTGCCGCAGATGAAGGATGGGCGGGCGGTCTACACGACGTCGGCGGCGCACTTTGCCTCGCACTTCGCGGCACTGGCGGAGGCGGGCGCGTCGTTCATCGGCGGCTGCTGCGGGACGAGCCCGGAGTTTATCGCGGAGCTGGTGAGAGTGCGAGGCGCGGAATGAAGCTGAAACTGATTAGCTGCGAAGTGCTGTTGCGGGAGATGTGTGATGCGGCGGCGCGTTCGCCGCACCAGGTGGACGTGGAGTTTCTGCCGAAGGGGCTGCACGATTTGGGCGGAAGGCGGATGGCGGACGAGCTGCAGGCGCGGATCGACGCGGTGCCGGCGGGCGCCTACGACGCGATTCTGATGGGCTACGGGCTGTGCGGCAACGGGCTGCACGGCATCGAGGCGCGGCACACGCTGGTGGTGCTGCCGCGGGCGCACGACTGTATTGCGCTGCTGATGGGGAGCCGCGAGGCATACCAGCGATATTTCGACGAGCATCCGGGGACGTACTACCGCTCGACGGGCTGGCTGGAGAGAGGGAAGGGGCTGCAGCAGCTCACGCACGTGACCGAGGGGATGGACGTGTCTCTGGAAGACATGATCGCGAAGTACGGGGAAGACAACGGGCGCTACCTGTACGAGGAACTGACGCGCTACCGGTCCACGTATCAGCGGCTGACGTACATTGCGACGGGGCTGGAGGCGGATTCGCGGTTTGAAGAAGAGGCGCGGTGGGAAGCGGCGGACCGGAACTGGCAGTTCGAGAAGCTGGCCGGAGACCTGATTCTGGTGCGCCGGTTGTTGAACGGCGACTGGGGCGGCGGGGACTTCGTGCTGGCGCAGCCGGGCGAGCGGCTGTCGGCGGCGTACGACGGCTCCATCATTCGAGTGGAAGAGATCCGGCAGGCGAGCGCGTCATGACAGGCAAAGAGCGCATACTGGCGAGGATCGAAGGGCGGGCGCCGGACTGCCTGCCGCTGATGCCGATTACGATGATGTTCGCCGGCGACCTGGCGGGGATCGAGTACAGGGGCTACGCGAGCGACCACCGGATGCTGGCGGAGGCGCAGTTGCGGGTGGCCGAGCGATTCGGCTTCGACTACGTGTCGGCGATCTCGGACCCGGCGAGGGAGGCTTCGGATTTGGGCGCGGCGGTGGAGTGGTTCGACAACCAGCCGCCGGCGATTAACGAGTCGCGGGCGCTGATCCACGACAAGGGCGTGCTGAGCGGGCTGGCGCCGCCGGACCCGTCCGTGCCGGGGCGGATGAAGGACCGGGTGGAGGGCGTGCGGCTGCTGGCGGAGCGAGCCGGGAAGGACCTGGTGGTGGAGGGCTGGGTGGAAGGGCCGTGCGCGATGGCGGCGGACCTGCGCGGATTGAACACGCTGATGCTGGACTTCTCCGACGATGGGCCGTTTGTGGAAGCGCTGTTCGACTACGCGGTGCGGATGGAGATCGAGTTCGCGCGGGCGCAGGTGGAGGCGGGGGCGACGCTGATGGGAGTTGGCGACGCGGCGGCCTCGCTGGTGGGGCCGCGGCTGTACAACCAGTACGTGCTGCCCTATGAGAAGCGGCTGATTGCGGAGATCCGCGGGATGGGGGTGCCGGTGCGGCTGCACATCTGCGGCAACACGCGGCGGATTGTGAAGGGGATGGGCGAGACGGGGTCGGAGATCATCGACCTGGACTTCCTGACGCCGCTGGCGGAGGCACGCGCGGCGATGAGGCCCGAACAGGTGCTGCTGGGCAACATCGACCCGGTGCGCGCGCTGCGGGACGGGACGCCGGAGTCAATTGAGGCGGCGCTGGCGGAGTGCCACGCGCAGGCCGGCGAGGCTTACATTGTGGGCGCGGGCTGCGAGGTGCCGCGCGGCACGCCGATCGAGAACATGGAAGCGATGGCGCGCTTTGCGCGCACGCGGCGGTGAACCTGAAGCTGCATCCGCGGGCGGGAGAGCGGCTGGCGGACCAGCTCTTCCACGCGGGCGTGGAGTTCCCGTGCGGGGGGGAGAGCGCGTGCGGGGGGTGCCGGATCCGCGTGATCGAGGGCGATGTTCCGATCACGGAGATGATGCGGGTGGCGCTGACGGAGGAGGAACTGGCGCAGGGGTGGCGGCTGGCGTGCTGCGCGAACGCGGCGGGCGCGGTGACGGTGGAAGTGGACCAGTGGTCGGTGCACGTGTTGACGGACGAGGCGGCGGTGCCGATAGAGCCGCGCGAGGGGTTCGGAGCCGCGATCGACCTGGGCACGACGACGCTGGTGGCGCAACTGGTGGACCTGGAAACGGGCGAGGTGCTGGGGGTGGAGACGGCGCTGAACGCGCAGGCGCGGTTCGGGGCGGACGTGATGAGCCGCATCCAATACGAGCTGAAGCAGCCGGGCGAACCGCGGGCGGTGATCCGGCGGCAACTGGGCGAGATGCTGCGGCGGCTGGCCGGGGGGCGGGCGCTGGAAGAGATTCTGATCGCTGGCAACACGGCGATGCATCATCTGTTCTGCGGGCTGAGCGTGGAACCGCTGGCGGCGGTGCCGTTTCTTTCGCCGAGCCTGGGGGAGGCGAGATTCGAGGCGGCGGAGCTGGGGTGGCCGGGGCCGGCGGTGTTTCTGGCGTGCCTGGGCGGATTCGTGGGAAGCGACCTGCTGGCGGGGATTGTGGCGACGCGGATCGACAGGCACAGGCACCCGCACGGGCTGTTCGACATCGGGACGAACGGGGAGATTGTGGTGGGGTCGAGGGAGGGGATCCGGTGCGCGTCGACGGCGGCGGGTCCGGCGTTCGAGGGGGGGAGGATCGGGATGGGGATGAGAGCGGGGGATGGGGCGATCGACAGCGTGCATGTGAACGATGGCGGTTTTGTGTGCCACGTGCTGGGCGGGGCGGCGCCGCGGGGGATCTGTGGCAGCGGGCTGGTGGACGCGGCGGCGGCGGCGCTGGAGCTGTCGCTGGTGATGCCGAACGGGCGGCTGGCGCAGGGGGCGAAGACGCTGCCGCTGAGCGGGAGCGTGGCGCTGGCGCAATCCGACATCCGCGAGCTGCAACTGGCGAAGGGGGCGATGGCGGCGGGGCTGAAGATGTTGGGCGGAGAGGTGCGGCACCTGTCGCTGGCGGGGGCGTTCGGCAACTACATCCGGCAGGCGAGCGCGCGGGCGATCGGGCTGCTGCCGGACGATGTGGTGGTGGAGCCGGTGGGCAACGCGGCGCTGCGCGGCGCGCGGATGCTGCTGCTGGCGCCGCACCGGCGGGAGGCGCGGCTGAAGGGGATCCTGGCGCTGTGTTCGCACGTGGAGCTGGCGGCGGAGGCGGAGTTTCAGGACATCTACGCCGAGAGCATGGCGCTGCGGCGCTACAGCCTGCGGTGACCGGGATCACATACGCGGCTTCGCGAACATCATCACAATGAAAGCATGATCAAGCCGGAAGCGCTGTTTACGCCTGTATCGAAGCGGTCGTCGCTGGACCGACCCCTGGATCACCTGATGGCCTGCCACCGCCGGATTGAAGAGCGGCTGGATGTGATGGAGCGGGCGGCTTCGCGTCTGGAGGATTTGCGCGAGGAGGCGCTGGGGGCGTTTGCGCCGGCGTTCGCGTTCCTGGACACGAGCGGGGTGCTGCACACGGCGGATGAAGAAGAGAGCCTGTTTCCGCGGCTGCGGCCGCTGATGGAGCGGGGCGAGAGGACGTACCTGGCGGGACTGGAGCACGACCACACGGAAGCGCACCGGATGTATGAAGAGCTGAAGGGGCTGATCGCGGCGCCGCGGGAGGATGCGGAGTGGGTGGCGAAGGTGCGCGGGCTGGTGGAACGGCTCAGCGGCCACTACCGGCGGCACATCGCGTCGGAGGACGAGACGCTGCAGAGCTACGCGGGCGGGCTGCTCAGCCCGGCAGCCCTGGCTGAAATTGCGGCGGAGATGCGGGCGCGGCGTAAGTAGGGGGGACGTACTGGCAGCGGGGATCGGACTGGAGGAAGTCGCCGGTGAGGGCGTAGGCGCGGGAGCGGGAGCCGCCGCAGAGGTTGCGGTATTCGCAGGCGCCGCACTTGCCTTGGAGGGCGTCGCTGTCGCGCAGGACCTGGAACAGGGATGAGTTCCGGTAGGCATCCTGCAGGGTGGTGCCGCGGACGTTGCCGGCGGAGACTGCGAGGAAGCCGGAGGGGAAGATTTCGCCGGTGTGGGAGATGAAGAGGAAGCCCTTTCCGTCGTTGATGCCGGCCTGGCGCTGGATGATGCCCTGGGGGACGGACGCGCCGGCGCCGTTCTTCTTGCGCTGCTGGGCGGCGTAGCGGCGGTAGTGCTGGGCCTCGGTGGTCTTGATGTCGAAGGGGGCGGTGAGAGAGGTGCGGTAGAGGAAGTCAAAGACCTGCTCGTACTGTTCGGCGGTGAGGTCGTCGTCGAGCTGGGCGCGGCCGGTGACGACGAGGAAGAAGACGCTCCAGAGGCGGGCGCGCTCTTGGGCGACGAGGCCGGCGATGCGGTGGAGGGCGTGGAGGTTGCGGCGGGTGACAGTGGTGTTGATCTGAGTTTCGAGGCCGGCTTCGGCGGCGGCGCGGAGAGCGAGCATGGTCTGGCGGAAGCTGCCGGCGACCTGGCGGAAGTCGTCGTGCATGGCTTCATCGGCGCCGTCGAGGCTGACGGCCATGCGGGAGACGCCGCACGATTTGAAGCGGCGGACGGCTTCGGGGGTGAGAAGGGGAGTGGCGCTGGGGGTGACGGTGGTGCGGAGTCCGGCGGAGACGCTTTCGCCGATCAGGTCAAAGAGGTCGGCGCGCTTGAGGGGATCGCCGCCGGTGAAGACGAGGAGGGGATCGCCGAAGCCGCGGATCTGCTGGATGACGCGGCTGGCCTCGGCCCGGTTGAGTTCAGAAGGATGGCGGTCGGGCTGGGCGGAGGCGCGGCAGTGGCGGCAGGCGAGGTCGCAGGCCTGGGTGACCTCCCAAATGACGAGGAAAGGGGCTTCGGAAAAATCGCGCATGGTTGAACTCCGTACAACAACAGAGTACGGGCGGGGCGCTGCGGGCTCAGTGACGGAGGTCACTGAGGCGGCGGGGACCTGGGGCGCAGAATGGAGCTGCGATGGAGAGCGGCTCAGAATTCGGTTTCGGCTTCGGCGCGCAGGGCGGCGGGGTCGGTGATGACGATCTGGCGCTTCACGATGCGTACGATGCCTTCGGCCTGGAAGCGAGCGAGGTTGCGCGAGACGACTTCGCGGACGGTGCCGAGGCGGAGGGCGAGCTCCTCGTGAGTGAGGGGGATCTGGCCGGGGGTGGCAGCTTCTGGCGAGGCCGATTCGAGGAGAGTGCGGGCGAGGCGCTGGCGGACGCTGCCGAAGGTGACGGATTCGATGAGGCCGACGAGCTGACGGAGGCGGCGGCCGACGACGGCCAGCATCTTGATGGGGACTTCGGGGTGCTGGGTGCAGAAGCGGCGGAAGTCGTCCTTGCGGACGAGGAAGGCGACGGTGGCGCGCAGGGCGGTGACGGTAGCGGGGTAGCCGCCGCCGTCGAACAGGGGCACTTCGGCGACGCTCGAAGGCGCGCTTTCGAGCATCAGCATGATTTCGCGGCCGGAGGAGCTGGTCTTGGAGATTTTGACGGTGCCGCTGCCGATGACGTAGAGGCCCTCGCAGGGATCGCCTTCGTAGAAGAGGGACTGGCCGGGTTCGTAACTCTTTTCGACGGCGAGCGCGGCGATCTCCTGGCGCTCTTCGGGGGTGAGGGAAGCGAACAGCGAGGTCTGGTCAAAGGTCTCGTAACGGAGAGGGGGCATAGGGGATTCTGATGGCTTACGCGATCGGCTATCAATGTACCGCGTGCGGCGCCTGCGTCACAATCTGCCCGAACCAGGCGGTGACGGGAGAGTATCCGCACTACCGGATCGAGCCGCTGCTGTGCACGGAGTGCGTGCTGTATGCCGATGATCCGGTGTGTGTGAAAGTGTGTCCGGAGCAGGCGATTTTCGAAGTGACCGAAGAGGTATTCCAGGAAAAAGGAGGCCACCATGAGTGACCGTTACACGTTTGTTGAAGACTTGAGAGAACATTCGCCGCTGCCGGAGAACGGGATTCTGAGCCGGACGATCCAGAACGACGATCGATCCAAGGTGATCCAGTTCTGTTTTGCGCCGGGGCAGGAGCTGAGCGCGCATACGGCGCCGATGCCGGCGCTGCTGTACTTCGTGAAGGGCGAAGGCACGCTGAAGCTGGGCGAGGATTTGATGGAGGTGAAGGAAGGGTCGTTCGCGTACATGACGCCGCTGCTGGAGCACGGCATTCAGGCGCGGACGGAGGTGGTGATGCTGCTGGTGATGCTGAAGAACCCGCCGGCGAAGTAGGCGGGCGGGCGGCCTGGCATTTTGTAGAAAATGGCAGGCATGGAACTGAGCGGGGCACAACGCGCGGCGGTGGAGCGGGCGGGGCAGGACGCGTGCTGTGTGGCGGGTCCGGGGTCGGGCAAGACGACGGTGCTGGTGGAGCGGTTTGCGTGGCTGGTGGGCCAGGGTCTGGACCCGGAGACGATCCTGGCCATCACCTTCACGGAGAAGGCGGCGACGCAGATCAAGGCGCGGCTGGTGCAGCGCTTTGCGGGCGACGGGGCGCGGCGGCGGGCGATGGAGCGGGCGCCGGTATCGACGATCCACGCGTTTTGCCTGGGGTTGTTAAAGGAGAACGCGCTGGCGGCGGGGATCGACCCGGAGTTCACGGTGATGGACGAGCGGGAGGCGGAGGCGGAGCAGGCGGCGGCGATGGAGGCGGTGCTGGACCGGCTGGCGGCAGAGGAGCGGGAGCGGTTCGACGCGTGGGCGGAGGCGTGGCCGGCGAGCGACATGGCGCGGGCGCTGCGGAGCGTGTACGAAGCGCTGAGGATGGGGGGCGGGGCGAGGCAGGCGCTGAGCCGGCTGGCAACGTTCGATGCGGCGCGGGAGATCGAAGCGGTTGTGGTGGAGCTGGGCGAGATGCTGGAGAGCGCGCCGGAGGCGACGACGGAAGCGCAGAGGAAGCGGGTGGCGGCGCTGCGGGCGTGGCTGGCGGCACGCGAGGCGACGCCGGCGCTGGAGTGGCTGAGCGCGTTCAAGATGGACAAGCGGGGGCTGAAGCCCGGGCATCCGCTGTACGACGGGAAGGAGCGGCTGGAGGGGCGCGTGGAGGCGGCGATGAGCGCGTGCGCGGGGGCGCTGTTCTCGGCCGAGCGGGCGACGGCGCGCGAGGCGCTGTTGTCCTTCGAGGAAGAGTATCAGCGGCGGAAGAGGGCGCGGGCGGCGCTGGACTTCAGCGACCTGGAGGAGCGGGCGCTGGAGCTGCTGAAGCGCGACGGGCGGATGCGGCAGGCGGCGCAGGAGCGGTATGCGGCGATCCTGATGGACGAGTTGCAGGACACGAACCCGGTGCAGTGGGAGATTCTCGACCTGGTGCGTCGCGAGGGACGGTTCTTCGCGGTGGGGGACATCAACCAGTCGATTTACGGGTTCCGGCACGCGGTGCCGGAGCAGTTCAGCGCGTACGAGCGGGGCGTGGCGGAGAAGGGCGGGACGGTGGACCGGCTGGAGGCGAACTACCGCAGCCGGGGAGAGATTCTGCGGGCCGTGACGGCGATCACGGTGGAGCAGGCGTGTCCGGGTGTCGCGCAGCACGAATTGACGGCGGGCAGGAGGCTGCCGGAGGCGCACGGGCCGTTCGTGGAAGTGCAGCGGGTGGACACGAAGGACGGCAACGAGGAGGCGCTGTGGATTGCGCGGCGGCTGCGGGAGCTGCACGGGACGCCGGTGGGCGAGCCGCAGCGGGCGGCGCGATTCAGCGACATGGCGATACTGGCGCGGACGAACAAGCTGTTCGACGGGCTGGAGGAGGCGCTGGAGCGGTTCGGGATTCCGTGCATCGTGGCGCGGGGGCGGAACTTCTTCGAGGCGCCGGAGTCGCTGGACTTGACGAACTGGCTGCGGGTGCTCGACGACCCGGGGCACGAGATTGCGCTGTACGGGCTGCTGCGCTCTCCGTTCTTTGGGATCTCCGACGAAGAGCTGATGCGGCTGCGGCTGAGGGGACGGCGGGCGCCGGAGGGGGCGGAGGACGTCATAGCGCAGGCGCGGGCGCTGCGGGAGGAGATACCGGCGGACCGCATTCTGGCGCGGCTGATGGACGAGCGCGGGTATCTGCGGCACCAGCGGCCACGGGCGCGGGCGAACGTGGACAAGTTCCTGCGGCTGCTGCGGGAGATGGACGCGGCGTCGCCGGGGGACCTGGCCGGGCATTTGAAGAAGATCGGCGAGCTGCGGGCGACGGGCAAGGAGCCGAACGCGCCTGAGGTGGACGCGACGGACGCGGTGCAGATCCTGTCAGTGCATTCGGCGAAGGGGCTGGAGTTTCCGATTGTGGCGCTGGCGTCGATGCAGCGGAAGACGGGCGGATTTCCGGAGCCGGTGTGCTGGTCGGCGCAGAACGGGCTGGGGATGCGGTGGCGGATTCCGGGGACGGCCGAGAGCGTGGCGGACCCGGTGTACACGGCGCAGCAGAGCGCGGTGGGAGAGCGCGAAGGCGGGGAGGAGAACCGGCTGCTGTACGTGGCGATGACGCGGGCGGAGGAGCGGCTGATTCTTTCGTGGACGAACGGGAAGAGGGGCTCGCCGTGGCCGGGCCTGGTGGAGAGTGGGTTGCGGATCGAGTGGCCGGCGGAGGCCAACCAGGCGGTGGAGGCTGACGGGCTGCGGGTGTCGAGGCTGGAGGGGGAGCCCGAGTTGCTGGATGCGGTGGAGACGGCGGCGCCGGCGGCGCCGGTGGTGGTGAAGCCGCTGGAGGAGGAGCGGCAGGCGCCGGCGGGCGTGGCGGTGACGTCGGTGTCGGTGTTTGACGCGTGCCCGCGGCGCTACTTCCTGCAGGCGGCGCTACGCTGGCCGCGGCCGGCGAACGGGGGCGGGCAGGGGGCGATGGCGCTGGGGACGGAGGTGCACGAGTTTCTGGGCGGGCTGAGGGAAGAGGCGTCGGCGGAGGCGAAGGAGCTGGCGGGAGTGTTCGAGGCGAGCGAGTTAGGGCAGCGGGCGCGGCGGGCGGCGCGGAGCGAACGGGAGATGGATTTCCTGGCGGAGATCGACGGGACGCTGCTGCGGGGGCAGATCGATCTCTGGTTTGAAGAGCAGGGGCGCGGGGTGCTGGTGGACTACAAGACGGACCGCCATTTGAGCGAAGCGCGGCTGCGGGCGTACACGCTGCAACTGCGGCTGTACGCGGCGGCGCTGGAAAGGACGGTGGGGCGGGCGCCGGAGGAGGCTTGGCTGTTTTCGCTGCGGGACGGAGGGGCGCACGCGGTGGACGTGGGGCGGGAGGCGCGGGCGGCGGCGCTGGCGGTGCTGGAGGAGTGGCGCGGGGCGGAGAAGGCGGGCGAGTTTCCACTGCGGGAGACGGGGGAGTGCCGGTGGTGCCCGTACGTGGCGGGGGCGTGTCCGGCGGCTCAGCCGGAGGAGTGAGAGAAGAGGCCGGCCCAGGATTGGTCGAGGCGGGTCCAGCGTTCGGCGCCGGCGGAGGAGTCGGGGAGGAGGAGGGCGCCGTGGCCGCGGTCGCAGAGGAACTCGGTGGCTGAGGGGTCGAAGACGCTGGACCAGGAGCCGACGGAGACGGGGAGTTCGAGGCGGCGCAGGCAGACGGGGCAGCGGGCGCGCTGATCGGCGAGCACCCAGGCGAGAGCGGCGGCGAGGCTGGGGAGGTAGGCCAAGGTCAGCAACAGAGTGGAAAGGGCGCGGAGGCCTTCGTGGTGGGGGAAGCAGGCGCGGAGGGCGGCTCCGGACTCGATCCAGACGAGAGGGACGAACGTGAGGACGAGGGCGCACTGGAGGGCGAAGAAGGTCCAGTAGCGCCAGCCGCCGGAGTGGGCGGGAGGGTGGCGGATGAAGAGCATGGCGGCGGCGGCGGTGAGGGAGATGGCGAGGATGAAGGCGTGGCCGGCGAGGACGTCGGAGCGGAGGCCGGGCGGGCCGGGGAGCAGGAGGAGGGCGAGTTCGACGAGATGGCGGGTGTAGGCGAAGCAGCGGGTGGAGGCGGCGAGGAGAGTGAAGAGACACGCAGCGGTGAGGAGGTAGAAGAGCGGGCCGCGGATCATGCCGGTGACGGCGGCGGGAGAGATGCGCTGCTGGAGGGCGTCCTGAAATGCGCCGCGGAGGAGGGCGGCGGATTCGCGGCCGCGGCGGGGCAGTTCGCCGCGCTCGGCGAGGATCCACCAGTGGAAGAGACGGGCGTCCTGGCGGGCCTGCCAGGAGGTGCGGGCGGAGCGGGGGACGAGGCAGGCGGCGAGGCGGAGGAGGAGGCGGTAGTGGAGCGGAGGCAGGTAAGGAGAAGCGGCGGGCGTGGGCATGAGGCGCCTCCGCCAGGATAGACGGCATGCGGCGCGAAGTTGTTCCCGGAAGGTCTTGCGAAAAGAGGCGGAGCCGCGGTAGCCTGATCAACATTCGGAGGGGCTATGCCACACACACTACTTTTGTCCCGGCTGGCCGGGCTGTCACAGAGAATTGCGTTGGAGAACGGGGCGGGGTTCAGCCGCCGGGCGTTCCTGGGGGTGGCGGCGGCCGGAGCGGCGACGCTGCGGGCGCAGGCCGCGGCGAACGTCGTGGTGGTGGGCGCCGGGCTGGCCGGGCTCACCTGCGCCTACCGGCTGAAGCAGGCGGGCATCGCAGCGGCGGTGTACGACGCCAACACGCGCGCCGGCGGGCGCTGCTGGACGCTGCGCGGGGCCTTCGACGCGGGCCAGATTGTGGAGCGCGGCGGGGAGCTGATCGATCAAGGGCACACGGAGATCCGGAAGCTGGCCCAGGAACTGGGGCTGCCGCTGGACAACCTGCTGGCGGCGGAGCCGAACGGCACGGAGCCGTTCTACTGGTTCGACGGGATGCCGTACAGCTATGACGAGGCCACGCGGGACCTGAAGGCGGTGTGGCAGAAGCTGCACAAGGACCTGAGCGCGGCGAGCTACCCGACGACGTACTACCAGTCGACGGAACGCGGCCGGGAGCTGGACCGGATGTCGATCATCGACTGGATCAACGAGAGCGTGCCGGGCGGGATGGCGTCGCGGCTGGGGCAACTGCTGGACGTGGCGTACAACATCGAGTACGGGGAGGAGTCGGGCGTGCAGAGCGCGCTGAACCTGCTGTACCTGCTGGGGTACTCGGGGCAGGGGCAACTGCGGATCTTCGGGCCGTCGAACGAGAAGTATCACGTGCGGGGCGGGAACGACCAGATTGCGCAGGGGCTGGCGGCGGCGCTGGCAGGGCAGATCCAATATGGCCATGCGCTGACGGCGGTGGGACGGAATATGGACGGCAGCTACACACTGAGGTTCCGCAGCGGCAGCCGGAACGTGCGGGTGGAGGCGGGGCGAGTGGTGCTGGCGCTGCCGTTTTCGATTCTGCGGTCGGCGGTGGACTTGAGCGGGGCGGAGTTCCGGCCGCTCAAAATGACGGCGATCCGGGAGCAGGGCATGGGGGCGAACGCGAAGCTGCACCTGCAGTTCCGGACGCGGCACTGGGCGGCGCTGGGCTGCAACGGGGACACCTACGCCGACACCGGATACCAGAACACGTGGGAGGTGACGCGGGGGCAGGGCGGGACGCCGGGGATCCTGGTCAACTACACCGGCGGCGACGTGGCGCGGGCAGCGAACAAGACCAGTGCGAGCGAAGTGCTGGCGCGGGTGGAGCCGGCGCTGCCGGGCCTGACGGCGCAGTTCAATGGGCAGACGCAACTGGAGTACTGGCCGGGGAACCCGCTGACGCGGGGCTCGTACTCGTATTGGAAAGCCGGGCAGTACACGCAGTTCGTGGGCGTGGAAGGCGAAATGGAAGGCGCGTGCCACTTCTGCGGGGAGCACACCTCGCTGGACTTCCAGGGCTACCTGAACGGGGCCGTGGAGACGGGCGAGCGGGCGGCGCGCGAGGTGCAGGCGGCGCTGGGCAAGTAGCGTCAGAGCCGGAGCAGGAAGAGCGCGAAGGCGGCGGCGCCGGAGCCCAGAGCGAGCCAGCCCCAGCGGCGGTGGCCAGGGACGTGCCACCAGAGGTAGAGGCCGGAGGCGATCCAGACGAGGATGCCGAGGCAGACGAGATCGACGAGAATGGCCCAGGAGTCCTGCAGCCAGCCGTCCTGCTGGAAGCCGCCCTTGGCGTGCATGCCGGTGAGGAAGTGATCCCAGCGGAAGCGCTTGTCCTCGACGACGATTCTCTTCTGGTCGGTGAAGTACTTGACCTGGGTGCTGCGCCAGAAGGTGTAGACGTAGACGTTGACCTGGCGGGGGCTCTGGCGGTAGGCGCCCCAGGCTCCGGTGAGTCCGGTGTCGGCGAGGATGCGGGCGCCGAGGGGGCGGAGGTCGCCCGCGGGGACGGGGACGTCGTAGGGGCGCTCGAAACGGAGGGTCCAGTTGGGGAGGCCCTTGGCCTTATCGAGGTCGTCGAAGTAGGGCGAGTGGCTGAAGGGGATGGAGCTGAGGCCGTAAAGGAAGAACCAGGGCAGGAGGGCGAGGCCGAGGTAGAGGTGGGTGCGGCGGTTGATGTGGCTGAAGGTCATGGCGGCGGCTCCCTAGAGGACGGCGAGGTAGAAGGCGAAGAGGGCGACGCCGCCGGCGGCGGCGAGGACGCCCCAATTGCGGGTGGCCTTCATCTCCCACCAGAGCCAGAGGCCGGAGAGCGCCCAGAAGAGCATGGCGGCGATGGTGAGGTCGACGGCGAAGGACCAGAGGGTGTCGGCGAGGAAGGGTTGAGCGAGGCCGCGGCGGCGGTGCATGCGCTCGAGGAAGGTGTTGGGGCGGAACTGCTGCTGCTCGATGAGGACGCGCGAGTCGGAAGGCGTATAGGTGATGCGGAGGGGGGAGACGGCGGTTTGGCGGAGGATGACGAGGGCGCCATCGGTGCGGCGGATTTGAGCGGTGAAGGCGCCGTCGAGGCCGAGGGAGGAGAGGAGGACGGCGGCCTGGGCGCGGTGGTCCCCGGTGCCGGGCAGGACGCCTTCGAAATGGGTTTCGCGCAAGGGGGTGAAGGCCGGGGGGGCTTCGCCGTAGGCCGCCTGGAAGGTCTCGCGGTGGTTCATGGCCAGAGTGCTGAGGGCGTACATGAGCATCCAGGGGGCGAGGAAAAGGGCGAGATACATGTGGGTGCGGCGCAGCACTTTGGAGAACATGATTCATCGAGTGTACACGAGGGGCTGGCCGCGGCCATAGTCCGCGGGGATTATGTTTTCCTAGTCCGAAGCGCTGATGACACGGCGGCGGGAATAGGGCATAAATGGGGCGGACATTCCGGTTTTGATGAACGCTCCGATACGAATTCTGCTGGTGGAAGACCGGTTCCTATTGCGGCTGGCGCTGCGGACGACGATGGAACTGCGGGCGGAGCTGCGGATCGTAGCGGAGACGGACCGGGGGGCGGAGGCGCTTGATTTGTGCCGGCGGCACCAGCCGGACGTGGCGGTGGTGGACCTGGGGCTGGCGGGAATGTCGGGGCTCGAGGTGCTGGAGGCGGTGCGGCGGGAGTGGCCGTCGATCCGGCTGATCGCGCTGAGCGACGGCGAGGAGAGCGGGCAGGCGCGCCGGGCGTTGGGCCGGGGCGCGGAGGCGTGCCTGCCGGCCGATGCCGGCGCGGAGGAGTTGGTGAGCGCCGTGCTGAGCGCGGGCGAGGGACGGCGCGGCTAGTCCGGTTGGACTAGTTCCGGGTAGTCCAAAACTCATACGACAAACCGGGGTTGGTGTGACAACTTACAAGATGAGTTTTCGTTTCAGGACCTCGAAGTCTCCTGACGCCGGCTGAAAACCGCCCGTGTGAGCGGTGTTTTGAGCCCGGGAGGATCGGGCGGACGGGAGCGAAGATCGGGGCGAGTGCGCACCTTTGGTTCCGTGAGGAGGTGGGTGCGGCACCGCCCAGCCAGAACGGGGACCTCATGATGAAACGCCTTTTCGCGCTCGCAGTTCTTCCGCTGATTGCCGCCGCGGCGGCGCCGCGTCCGCTGGTGTTCGTCGAAGCCGAGAGCTTCGAGTACACGGGTGGCTGGGCGGTGGACCAGCAGTTCATGGACCAGATGGGATCGCCGTACCTGCTGGCGCACGGGATGGGGGTGCCGGTGGCGGACGCGCGGACGGCGGTGACGGTGCCGGAGGCGGGGTCGTACCGGGTTTGGGTGCGGACGCGGGACTGGGTGGCGCCGTGGAACGCGCCGGGGGCGCCGGGGCGGTTCGAGCTTTCGATCGGGGGGAAGAAGGTCCCCAGGACGTTCGGGACGGAGGGTGCGCAGTGGCACTGGCAGGACGGGGGCACGGTGCGGCTGGCGAAGGGCAGGACGGAGTTGTCGCTGCACGACCTGACGGGGTTTGAAGGGCGCTGCGACGCGATCCTGCTGGCTGCGGACGTCAACATGAAGCCGCCGGACGGAGGTCAGGTGCTGGCGGCGTTCCGCCGCGCGAATCTGCGGCTGCCGGACGCGCCGGAGACGGCGGGGACGTACGACCTGGTGGTCGTGGGCGGCGGCATGGCCGGAACGGCGACGGCGGTGGCGGCGGCGCGGCTGGGGTTGAAGGTGGCGTTGATCCAGGACCGGCCGATTCTGGGCGGGAACACGAGCAGCGATATCCGAGTGGCACTGGGCGGGGCGATCAACCTGCCGCCGTACCCGTCGATCGGAGTGGTGGTGGCGGAGCTGGATCCGGGCAAGCGCGGGAATGCGGGACCGGCGGCGAACTACGACGATGAACGGAAGATGGCGGTGGTGAAGGCGGAGAAGAACATCGGGCTGTTCATGAACAACCGCGCGACGCGGTTGGAAAAGCAGGGCAACCGAATTACGGCGGTGATCGCCCGCGACGTGCTGACAGGGAAGGAGAGGCGCTATGTGGCGCCGCTGTTCGCCGACTGCACGGGCGACGGCAACCTGGGGGCGATGGCGGGCGCGGAGTCTCGTTACGGGCGGGAGAGCCGGGCGGAGACGGGCGAGCCGACGGCGCCGGAGACGGCGGACAAGCTGGTGATGGGGACGTCGGTGATGTGGTACTCGGAGAGCACGGACGCGCCGTCGACGTTTCCGGAGACGCCGTGGGCGCTGCAGTTCAACGAGAAGACCATGCAGAACGCGGTGCGCGGCGACTGGGATTGGGAGACCGGCCAGAACCGGCACCAGATCGAAGAGTTCGAGTTGATCCGCGACGGCGCGTTCCGGGCGATTTACGGCAACTGGAGTTATCAGAAGAACCACGCGCCGACGAAGGCAAAGTACGAAAGGCTGAGGCTGGGTTGGGTGGCCTACGTGGGCGGAAAGCGCGAATCGCGGCGGCTGATGGGCGACGTGGTGCTGCAGGAGCAGGACATCGTGGGGAACCGCGAGTTTCCGGACGCGTCGGTGACGGCTACCTGGTCGATCGACCTGCACGTGCCGACGGCGAAGAATTCCGAGCAGTTTCCGGGCGAGGAGTTCCGGTCCGTGGCGAGCTTCGGGAAGAAGAACCCGTATGCGATTCCGTACCGCTGCTTCTATTCGCGGAACATCGAGAACCTGTTCATGGCGGGGCGCAACATCAGCGTGACGCACGTGGCGCTGGGGACGGTGCGCGTGATGCGGACGACGGGCATGATGGGCGAAGTGGTGGGCATGGCGGCCGCCGTCGCGCGCAAGCACAACACGACGCCGCGGGGGGTGTACGAGAACCACCTGGCGGAGTTGAAGGAAGCGATGACGCGGGGCGTGGGCAAGGCGGCGCTGGCTCCGAAGGCGGAGACGGTGCCGGCGGGGTACAAGCTGGCGTGGGCGGACGAATTCGACGCGGCAGCGCTGGACCGCGAGAAGTGGAACCTGCGGCGGGGGGCGACGGCGAGCGGGACTCAACTGGCGTCGAACGTGGCGCTGCGGCGGGGCGACCTGGTGCTGACGGTGAACCGGGTGTCGGCGTCGGGCGGTACGGAGTACGTCGGGGGCGGAACGGTGTCGAAGGAGAAGCTGGGGTATGGGTATTACGAGGCGCGGCTCAGGGTGCTGGCCGGGCGGGGCTGGCGGACGGTGTTCGCGCTGGAGGGCGGGCCGGGGGTTGAATTGGGCGTCCTGGATCACGATTCGGCGAACGCGAAGACGTACAGCGTGCGGACGGCGCAGGGGGCGGGCGAGGCTCAGCAGAAGGAGGTCACGACGCTGCCGCTGCTGGACTATCACGTGTACGGGTGCGAGTACGGGCCGGGCGAGGCGAAGTACTTCCTCGACGGGAGGCTGGTGGAGACGGTGAAACTGTCGAGCGCGCCGGGAGAGGTGGCGGTGCGGCTGGAGAGCACGGCCATCGGGGGGAAGGACGCGGAGGCGGTGGACACGTCGCGGCTGCCGGGGCAGGTGGCGGTGGACTACGTGCGGTATTACCGGAAGGGGCAGTAGAGAGCCTTGCCAGTCGATGGAACTGGCAGCCGGGCGCCCTTCAATCGGGGGCGGCTTGACGGACCGTTGAAACGACAGGGTGTGGCGGATAGGATACGGGTCACGGAGGTCCAGGTCCTAATGTGCTGTCACGATCACGGATTGAGCCGGCGGGCGTTTGTTTCGCTGCCGGGGGCTTTGGCGGCTAGCGCGGGGGCTCTGGCGCCGGGGGACGGCTGGGATCCGGGGCGGCCGTTTGAGCGGCGGCAGAAGAGGCTGCGGGTGAGGCCGGTGCTGTTGTATGCGACTCCTGCGCCGAAGAAGCAGACGTCGTGGAAGTCGTGGGGCGGGGTGCAGACGGAGGCGGCGGCGGCGGAAGAACTGGCGCGCATCAACGGGGAGTGGGCGGCGCTACGGAAGAAAGCCGAGTTTCCGCTGGAGATGCTGCCGGCGGCCCAGGCGGCGAGCGTCGAGGCAGTGGCCGCAATCCCGAGAGAGGCCGATGAGCTGAGGGTGGTCTACCCGGCGACGGGCAGCGGGGCGATGCTGCGGGCGGCGATGGGGGAGAAGCACGACGCGCTGATCTTCGTGCGTCACAGGTCGGGGCCGGTCTACTACTGGTACGAGGCGCTGAGCACGCGGTACCTGCGGAAGACGGGCGTCCCGTACGGGACGGAGGGCGCGCCGCGGGTGTCGGTGGAGGACGTGGTGGTGGACGATCCGCGGGAACTGCTGTGGCGGCTGCGGGCGTTGTGCGGTGTGAGGACCTTTGTTGGAACGAAGATCCTGGCGCTGGGGGGGACTTGGGGGAAGTACGCGCCGGAGGCTCCGAAAGTGGCGCGGGAGAAGTTCGGGCTGGAGATCATCGAGACGGGGTACGAGGATTTCGGCAAGCGGATGGCCAGCGCGCTGAAGGACAGCGGGCGCATGGCGCAGGCGCGGGCGTGGACGGAGCAGTATCTGAAGCTGCCGGGGACGCGGCTGGAGACGGAGCGGGAGTTCGTGGTGAACTCGTTCGCGCTGTACGGCGTGCTGAAGGAGCTGATGCGGGAGCACGGGGCTGAGGCGTTCACGATCCAGAGCTGCATGGGGACGCTGATGCCGCTGGCGGAGACGACGGCGTGCCTGACGCTGGGGCTGATGAACGACAAGGGGATTCCGGCGTTCTGCGAATCGGACTTCTGCGTGATTCCGGCGTGCCTGCTGCTGCGGGCGGTGTGCGGGCAGCCGGTGTTTCTGCACAACTCGACGTTCCCGCACAACGGTGTGGTGACGTGCGCGCACTGCACGGCGCCGCGGCGGATGGATGGCGTGCGGTACGAGCCGGCGCGGGTGCTGACGCACTATGAATCCGAGTACGGGGCGGCGCCGAAGGTGGAGATTCCGGTGGGGCAGGAGGTGACGTTCGTGAATCCGGAGTTTGCGACGTGCCGCTGGGTGGGGATGAAGGGCGTGGTGGAGGCGAACCCGTTCCTGCCGATCTGCCGGTCGCAGCAGGACGTGCGGATCCAAGGGGATTGGAAGAAGCTGCTCAACGAAGTGCGGGATTCGCACTGGGTGATGGCGTACGGGGACTGGCTGAAGGAGTGCGGGTACGCGGCGGAGCGCGTGGGGGTGAAGTGGGAGAGCCTCGGGTAGCGGCGTGAGGCCCGCCCCTTAGTGCGGGGGGCCGGGGGCGCGGACCTGGCCGCGGATCTCGCCGCCGGGGAAGTCGCCGGGGCCGGTATTGGTGGGTGCGACGCCGTCGTTGGTGTGGACGTTGACGTAGGCGTTGCCGGCGCGGAGATTGTCGATGAGCGCCGACAGCGGCTGGCCGGCGAGAGGGCCGACGAGATCGGCCGCGGTGATGACGCCAGTGGCGAGAACGCCGTCGAAGCGGCCGCCGGCGGGCGGGGCCGAGCCGTAGAGGAACGCCACGACCGGGCCGTTGACGCCCTCGGGCGCGAGGTGGATGTGAGAGGCGGTGACGTTCTGAATGTTGGCGACGATCAAGGTGTAGTAGAGTTCGGAGCCGTCGTCGCTGAGTTCGAATAGCGCCTGGCCTCTGGCGATGGATTCGTTGGCCGGGACTTCCGATGCGGCGCTGAGATGGGCGAAGAACCTGGATGGGAGCCACTGGCCGGCGGTTGGGATGGCGAACAACGCGGCCAGCAAGACACTGGCGAGCCCCAGCACGGGCCGGGATGGACGAAACGCACGGGTTTGCATACGATCTACCCCTCTGTTCCTGACATAGCCTGAACGACAGGCGCAATCCAGTTGCTGCCAGTGTAAGCCGAAGATCGCGGGAGCGGAGCTGTTACAAGTGTGAAACTTCGGCCGGGCGCGGCGGTTCCCATGCCGGGGCGCGACGGGGTAGAGTGGGGACGATGAAGACTTTCCGGTTGGTTATGGCGATGGGCGTGGTCCTGACAGGGGCCGCGGCCGCACAAGATGCGAAGACGTTTCTGGGCCGGTGGGACATGACGGTGACGCCGGCCAGCGGGAATCCGTATCCGCAGTGGATGGAACTGGTGGAGAAGGACGGCAAGATCGAAGGCCGGGTGCAGCCGCGGGGCGGCGGGTGGCGTCCGATTCTGGGGGCGAAGGTGGAAGGCGGCAGGCTGGCGATCGCCGTTTCAGCGGCGGGCCGCGGGCCGGCTATCAACTGGGAGCTGACTTCGGCCGGGGCGGACAAGCTGACGGGCATCGAGAAGCGCGGCGAGAACAACGGGCCGGCGCTGGTGGGCCTGCGCGCGCCGAAGCTGGACCGGCCGATGCCGAAGAAGTGGGCGAAGCCCGTGGCGATTTTCAACGGCAAGGACCTGACGGGGTGGGAGCCGATCGGAAACGTCAAGAACAACAAGTGGGTGGCGCGCGGCGGCGAGCTGGTGAACGACAACCCGGTGGTGGAAGGGCGGCGTGGGCCGGGGGCGGCGAACATCAAGACGACGGAGAAGTTCCAGGACTTCAAGCTGCACATCGAGGTGAACTGCCCGGAGGGCGGCAACAGCGGCATCTACCTGCGCGGGCGGTATGAGGTGCAGGTGGGCACCGAGGGCGGCAAGCTGCCGGACCACGAGATGGGCGCGATCTACAGCCACTATCCGCCGCCGGCCGGCGCCGAACTCGGGCTGGGCCACTGGACGGCGTTCGACATCACGCTGGTGGGGCGGCACGTGACGGTGGTGCGCGACGGGAAGATGTACCACAACAACGTGGAGATCCCGGGGCCGACGGGTGGCGCGCTGGACAGCAACGAAGCCGAGCCGGGGCCGTTCTTCCTGCAGGGCGACCACCACGGGGTGATCCGGTACCGGAACATCACGGTGTCGGTGCCGCAGAATTGAGGCTGGGATTCCGGGCGGGCCGGGCGCGTCGCAGGCTAGCGGTCCGCCGCCTTCCTGCTGGTGACGATTTCGGCGTTGGAGCCGGCGCCGGCCTGGCTATGGGCACGGATAACGGCTTCGAAATAGGGGAACGGAGCGGTTCGAGGCACACCTAAACGGGAGCGGAGTTTCTCGAACGAGGCTGCATTCAGAAGCACCTCGGCCGCCGCCTCGGTGCCCTCCATGTTGGTGCCGGACAGGGTGACGATGCTGCCGGTGGAATCGAGGTTGGGGATCCAGGCGACGAGGCCGTACGCATCGCCTGGCTGGCCGGAACGGGCCGTGGCCCGGTACGCGTCCGATTCCCCGGCGGCCGGCTTGCTGTTGCGAACGACCCCGCAAGGCGGTTGGCCGTCGTAGTCCAGGAAGAAGTTCATCTTCTCCCTGAGCAGTCCCACCCACGGGTTGGAGCGTGCGCTTCCCAGCAGGATGATGTTGTGCGTCTTCATGTCGCGGATGTTGATGCTGCGTGCTGAGCGTATGTTTGCGCGGCCGCTGAAGGCGCGGCACATCTGGCCCAACTGGAACGCGATGGAAGCATCCGATACGCTCGTGTACTGCCTGCCGACCAAGCGGCGGATCAGCTCGCCATCAGGGGCCGAAGGGCCTTTCTGAAAGGCCTCCGGCGCTGTCCCGCTCAAATACTGGTCGAGGCTGAGCGACTGGCCGGTCACGTCCTGCAGCAACCCGAAGCCGGAATCCGCCACGACGATATAAGTCTCCCGTGCCGGGTTGAAGACCCTGCCCCAGAAATGCTCGTTGGGCGGGGCCGGGGATGACGCCGGGGATTGCCTGCGGATGACGAAGAAAACGGCGGCGCCCCCAATAGATGCGATGAGCAGGATCCAGGCAAACCTGGCTGAAAGCGCCCGCAGCCAACCGGCGCGAGGGACCGGGGGTGCCGCCTCCTGTTCCGGGTGAGGTGGCGAAGCCTGCCGGGGGAGGAACTCGACCGAGTAGCGCCCTTTGGGAATGGTGATGACGATGGGTTCGGCCGCGCCTTCGCCGGCGAAATAGCGTTCGAGCCGCTTCCTCAACTGAGAGACACTGACGCGGACGATGTTCTCCGAGGCGGTGTCGTAGCCGGGGGGGCGGCCGAAGACCGCTTCCCCAATGGTGTGTTCTCTCAACTCGTCGGAGGCGCCCGCACGGGTCCTGTCGCAGAGATACAGGAACAGCTTCCGGAGCCGCGGCGACCGGGCGAGTCCGGCACTGGCTGCGATCTTCTCCGCCAATGAACCCCAAGCCGGGTCAAACTCGCAACGCGGCTTGTTTTCAGTTCCCTGCATGGGCATCGTTTACGTTAACGCGCAAGTGTCAACCGTAAATTCACTACCATTCTAGCCGAGCCACCCTCACAATGAGGAGTAACGTCCTGCCGAAGCCGGGTACCGCGGAAGCGAGGCAGGAAGCCAAGCCGCCCGACTCAGGCGAAGGCTGAGATGTTCGGATGAGGGAGTAGCAAGATATGAGCCGTTTCGTAAGGACTAGTGTGTTTCTAGTTGCTTCTGCGATCACCTGTCTAGGGCAGATCGCCCCGACGTCCAGTCTGGAAGGCGTCGTGACCGATCCGTCCGGCGGAGTCATTCCCAACGCGAAGCTGACGTTGCACAACAGCGAGACCGGTTTCGAACGGCGATCCGTCACGACGGAGACAGGGCGGTACCTGTTCAACGCG
>DAHVTI010000502.1 GCA_027324255.1 Bryobacterales bacterium
GACGCGCAGAACGGCGTCGACCACGTCGACGGCCACCGGACGGTTGCGCTTGCCGTCAGCCCCTACACCCGCCGCCAGCACGTTGATTCGACGTTCTACGCCAACCAGAGCATCGTCAAGACGATCGAACTCATCCTGGGCCTCCCGACCATGTCCCTCTTCGACTTGATTGCCACGGACATGCGCGCAGCTTTCCAGGACGAACCCGACTTCACACCCTACATCGTGGTGGAGCCCAAGCAGTCGTTGTTCGACATGAACCCGTCGTTGAACGCCCTGAAGGGCCGCGCCCGCCAGGCGGCGATAGAATCGGCCCGCATGAACTGGGACCTCCCCGACGCCGCCCCCGTCGAGAAACTCAACCGCATCGTCTGGGGCCAGATCAAAGGCTGGACCACCCCCTACCCTGCCCCCCGCCAAGCCGTCTTCGCCCCGCTAGCCGTGCCCGATGCGGAGGAAGAGGCGGACGAGCGCTAGTCCGTCCTCCCTATACGGGCCTGCTGTCGCCGAGTTGGTGGTTTCTCGTTTGAGTCTCAAGACAGGGGCTGAGCTGTTCGTCTCCGCAAAGCCTATTCCTCCGTGTAATTTTATTGATGCGTGGACGAAGAGCACACTCATTTTGAATTCCCTCTCTTTGGCTTAGCCTGTGGTTCCAAATTTGCAGCAGGCCACAAGACAAGATACTCTTGTTCTAAACTGAGGAAACAAACTCGCCAGCGCGCCGAGTGCCTGCTGGAGACCGAGGTGCAGCTTTATGAGTTCCATCGCCGTAGTTGACGTAGAGACCACCGGGCTGAGCCCCTACTATAACCATCGCATTGTGGAGATCGCAGCGTTGATAGTTCGGCCAGATGGGACAATCCTGCGAAGCTTCAACTCGTTGGTAAATCCAGAAAGAGATGTCGGCCCCACATCAATACATGGCCTCTCAGCTCGGGACGTCTCAACCGCTCCTACGTTTCATGAGATCGCTGGCAGACTCATAGAAACAATGGACGGGTGTTCGGCTGTGGCCGCGCACAACGTCGCGTTTGACTACTCGTTCCTCCGATCCGAGTTTTCACGCATGGGCCATCTACTGCCCGAGGTGCCACTCCTCTGCACGATGCATCTTGCGGGCGGGGGGAACCTCCTATCAACCTGCGCTGAATACGGTATCGAATTCGCCGGTGAAGCCCATTCCGCGTGGGATGATGCGGCAGCAGCGGCCCGCCTCCTATCTGTTCTTCTACAAGATGCGCCTCTGATGTTGGCCGAGATGGCTCAGCTGCCGATAATACAGTGGCCGGTAATTCACACTACTGGCGCAAAGCTGCTATCGCGGGCAGAGGTCCGCAGAAGCCCCTCCAATCAGCCTACTTATTTGGTGCGATTGCTGAAACGCAAGCCGCCAATACTACCTGCCGGTGACGAGGCGTCGGCAATCCTGGCCTATGATGCGCTCCTCGACAGAGCGCTGGAGGATCGCAACATTGACGAGATTGAGGGGGATGCGCTGTTCGACTTGGCGACACGGTGGGGAATCTCGAATGATCAAATCGCACTCGCAAACCGGGACTACTTGAGGCGCTTGGCAACGGCCGCCTTGGCGGACGGTGTCCTTTCACCGGCGGAAGAGCACGATCTCCGGCAGGTCGCCACGCAACTCGGTATCGATTCAAGCGAGTTGACATCTCTTCTGGAAGCATGCGAGAGTCAGCCCGCACGCATCCTCCCCCCTTCCTCAAGCCAGGACACTGGAGTTCTGGAAGAAATGGCCGGATGCAGGGTGTGCTTTACTGGCGAGTGCCAAGGATATTTAAACGGAGAGAAGATCACTCGTCGAATGGCGCACAAACTCGCCGAGGGCGCAGGATTGGTGATTGCTGAGTCAGTGACTAAGAAGCTCGACTTCTTAGTAGTCGCTGACCCCTTTACGCAGTCAGGCAAGGCGAGGAAGGCTCGCCAACACGGGATTCGAGTGATTCATGAGATGGTCTTTTGGAAGCGACTGGGAGTGGAGGTTGAATAACGTGGCGACTCGACTGCGACGGTCAATCAGCGAGCCGATTCGTGAAGGGTTGAATTGGCGGGAAACATGGCTCGGGCCCGATAACGGACTCATCTGGTGTTGGGAGCGCGGCCGGCAAAAACGCACGGAACTGCCCGAATTGGCCGAACGCGCGAACAGGGGAGAACTCGTAGGCCTCGAATGGAAAGGAGGGGTGACTGAAAAGCTTAAGGTCGACAAGAAACCGGGAACCCTCCAGTACCTCGCGGCCTGGCAGGGGATCCGCGGTGAGGACCTGGATATCGACCCCGACGGCGAACATACGCTTCTCTGTAGTAGAACCGGCCAAGTTGTAGTTTGTAGTGGCAAGCTCACGCCCGATGAGGACTAGGACCACCGCGTACGCGAAGTCACGATCGTGCCATCGTCGTCTCGACCATCAACTCGGCGGAGTTGCCAACATCGGTTCCCGGTGTCCAGCCGCTGATCCTATGGCAAGCGTTTTCATCGGCGGATCCAGAGCCATCTCCCGGCTGAACCCCATCATCCGCGAAAGGTCGGATGACCTCATGCATCGGGGATGCGTGATCCTCATCGGGGATGCGAACGGTGCGGACAGGATGGTTCAGCAGTACTTCGCCGATCAGGGGTATCGGGATATCGTCGTCTACTGCATGTCGCGCTGCCGGAACAACGTAGGGGACTGGCCGATCAAGAAAGTCGAGAGCGTAAGCAAAACGAAGGGCTTCGCCTATTACGCGGCCAAGGATCTGGCGATGGCGCAAGATGCGAATTGTGGGGTCATGTTGTGGGACGGCGCCAGCAATGGGACCCTCAATATCATCCAAAACCTGATTGGATCCGACAAGAAGGTTCTCGTCTACCTGTCCGCGACCAAATCCTTCGTCAAGTTAAATGATCAACCCGATCTGGAGAGCCTTCTGCTCCAGTGCGATCCCAGGGAGATTGCGGTCGCACAGTCGCACAGGGGCAGATCAGGCGCAAGCTGTCCCCGACACCCCAACTGCCTCTCACCCCCCAGCGTTAGTTAGCCCCCATCGGCCGCCTCAGGAGATGTTAAGCGTAATCGCCTGCCTCGGCCCAATGGCCGGAAGGTCATCTCCCGAGTTCGTGGGAGAGGTCTGACTGTTGCTGGCGCCGTTTGGTAGCCATGGTAGGCATCGGGGCGTTCTGCAATATAAGAGCACCCATTTCTTCGTGCTGGACGAAGCAGCCCCAAAGATGACTACCACGGCCACTATGGGTACCAACTGGCTTAGGAATCAGTGAGGTCGGGCGGTATCGATCGGCGGTCCATGGCTACCAAGAACGGAGCCGGGCAGTGGACCTTGTGTGGACCTCACGAGGCGAGGATCAGAGGCAGGTGCTGAGAGGGCCAGGCGGTAAGTCTTTGACGTGTTTGGGGGGAATTTGGTGGACCTGGTGAGATTCGAACTCACGACCTCTTCCATGCCATGGAAGCGCGCTCCCAACTGCGCCACAGGCCCACGCGTGCGGACTCTTGCAGTATAACACAGCGCTCCCCCTCGATCCGGCAAGTCGGGACGCCTGGCACTCTCCGCCGCATGCCCCCGTTCTCTCCATGGCACAGATCAATATTTTCGATTGGATCGGCGATTCGCCGTTCCTTAAACTACAATGGCAAGCCACCCTTGACCTGGCTTGCTGCAGAGCCCCGTCCCGCTTGCCCCGCTCGCACGCCCGAGCTCCCCCGTCCACAATCTTCGTCGCTGGAGGTCCTCCCATGGGTGCGAACCCTACCCAGGCGCTCGCGTTCGTCGCGTTTATCGCCGCTTTTGTCCTCTTTGCAGCCGGGCTGTTCCAAGGAGGCAGTATCCTGCTCATCCTCGTCGGGTTGGCCCTGCTTGCCGGGTCTATCGCCCTCTTCCTCAAAGTGAAGCCGCTGGAACACATCGAAGGGTAAGAAACGGAGCACCCACATGGCTGCCATCGGTCTGATCGTCACGTTTCTGGGCTTCCTGCTCAGTCTCTTCAGCCTCTCGCTGGCCTCGTCGAACGGGGCCCGCCTCGGGCTGGTCCTGGCTGGCATCGCCGTCAGCCTCATTGGAATTATCGGCATCGTGAATCGCGCCTACCTGAAGAACGCGATCTGGAAGAGGTAACTGAGGATGAAGAAATGTGCTTTGCTGCCACTTGCCCTGCTCGGCCTGTCCCTGGGCCTTTCCGCCCAGACGCCGGCAGCGCCCCAGACACCTCCTCCCCCCGCCGCCGTCGCCATCACCGACGCGGACCTCAAGAACGTGGAGGCCCCCCAGCCCGAACTGCGAGCCAAAGGCGACCCGGACGGGGCCCTGACCGGCACCGTGTCCGACGTCGCCGTGTCTGACTCGAAGAAGGGCCTCACTATCGCCGACGTCGTCAACCAGGTCGGCCAGAACAAGATCGCCATCAACTTCGTCTGGACGCTGATCGCCGGCTTCCTGGTGATGTTCATGCAGGCGGGCTTCGCGATCGTCGAAACGGGCCTCTGCCGCGCCAAGAACGCCGGCCACACCATGATGATGAACTTCATGGTGTACGGCGTCGGCATGCTGGCCTACTGGCTCATCGGCTTCTCGCTGCAGATGGGCGGCGTGGGCGCCGTGGGCAACCTCGGCGGCTCGCCGGTGCTCAACTCCGAATTCGCCGTCACGCTGTTCGGAAAGACCTTCGGCCTGTTCGGGCAGAACGGCTTCTTCCTCATGCACAACGGGACTTACGACGTCACCGTGATGGTCATCTTCCTCTTCCAGATGGTGTTCATGGACACGACCCTCACCATCGTCACGGGCTCGGCCGCCGAACGCTGGAAGTTCGCCGCGTTCCTGGTGTCCAGCTTCCTCCTCGGCGCGTTCATCTACCCGCTGTTCGCCAACTGGGCGTGGGGCGGCGGCTGGCTGGCCAACCTCGGCGCCAACTTCGGCCTGGGCCATGGCTATGTCGATTTCGCCGGCTCCGGCGTGGTGCACTCGGTGGGCGGCCTGTGCGCCCTCGCCATGGCCATCATCATCGGCCCGCGCATCGGCAAGTTCGACCGCCAGGGCCGGCCGACGGCCATCCCCGGCCACGACATAGCACTGGTCCTCACCGGCTGCTTCATCCTCGCCTTCGGCTGGTTCGGATTCAACCCGGGCTCCACGCTCGGCGCGTCCGGCAACGGCAACCTGCGCATCGGCAGCGTTGCCGTGAACACCATGCTGGCCGGCATGGCCGGCGGCTTCGGAGCCATGTTGTACATGTGGCTGCGCTACGGCAAGCCGGATGCCTCCATGTCCGGCAACGGCCTGCTGGCCGGCCTGGTCGCCATCACCGCGCCCTGCGGTTTCGTCAACCCCGTGGCCAGCGTCATCATCGGGCTCATCGCCGGTGTCCTGGTCTGCCTCTCGGTGGAATTCATGGAGCGCGTCATGAAGGTCGACGACCCCGTCGGCGCCATCTCCGTCCACGGCGTCAACGGCCTGTGGGGCGTGATATCCGTCGGCCTCTTCGCCGACGGCAAATCCAACTACGGCGGCTCCTGGAACGGCGTCAGCGGCTCCGTCACCGGCCTGTTCTACGGCGATAGCGGGCAACTGGTCGCACAGTTGATCGGCGTCTCCGCGCTCATCGGCGTCGTCTTCGTGATCTACTTCGCGGCCAACGTGCTCGTGGATGTGGTTGTCGGGCAGCGCGTCGGCGCCAAGGCCGAGCTCGAAGGGCTCGACTTGCCCGAAGTCGGCGTCCTCTGCTACCCCGAGTTCGAAATCAAGTCCAAGTAACCGGACCCGCCCCTGGAGGCGACCATGGAAACCACCCTTCAAACCATCGGGCGGGCGCCCATCGCGCCCGCCTCTCTCCCCGTTCTTCTGCCCACTCTCTGGCGCGATCCCCACACCGTGCCGCTCGAGGAGCTGCGGGAAATCATCAGCCGCCTGGAACTGGCCTGCCAGGAGCACCCCGGCTCGGCCGATCTGTACACTTGCCTCGGCATGGCCCGCGCCATGAACCACGAGGCCTACCTCTCCCTCGACGCCCTCGAGCATGCGCGCCGCCTCGAACCGGCCAGCTTCTGGGCGCAATACAAGTACTCCGAACTCCTCTACCGCCTGCGCGCCCTGCCTCGTGCGGAGAAGGAGACGCTCGCCGCCCTGGAACTGGCGCGGGACGGCGCTCAGGCCGCCATGGCCCGCAAGCAGCTCCAGGAGATCCGCCGCCTCACCCGTGACGGCACGCAGAAGCCGGAATGGGACAAGCCGCTCACCCGACCGGCTGCCTGGTTCCTGCTCTTCGCCGCCGCCGCCAGCCTTGTGGTGGTGCTCAGATGAAGTGGCTCTGGTTCAACCTCGCCGCGCTGATCGTCTTCTTTTCCCTGGTGCTGCACGGCGCCCCCTGGTTCTCCGTGCTGGCCGGCGTCGTCCTGGCCGCCGCCGCCAACCACCTCCGGCTCCGCCGCCGCTCCGCCTGACCCCGCAATTCCCCCGCCCGCGCCCCTCCCTCAGGTAGCATAGGGACTGACCATGACCCGCGAACAAGCCTGGAGCATCGTCTGCGAATTCATTCAAAGCGACGCGCTGCGCCGCCACTCCCTCGCCGTCGAAACCTGCGTCTCCGCCTACGCCGCCAAATACGCCGCCGAAGGCGTCGCGCTCGACCCCGAAACCTGGACCGTCACCGCACTGCTCCACGACTTCGATTGGGAGATCCACCCCCAGGCGCCCGACCACCCCATGAAGGGCGAGTCCATCCTCCAGGAGCGCGGCGTCCCGGACGAGATCCGCCGGGCCATCCTCTCCCACGCCAATTACTCCGGCGTGCCGCGCGAAAGCCTGCTCGAAAAGACGCTCTTCGCCTGCGACGAGCTGGCCGGCTTTCTCACCGCCATCAGCTACGTCAAGCCCTCGCGCTCCATCCGCGAGGTGGACGTCAAGAGCGTGCGGAAGAAGATGAAGGACAAGGCCTTCGCCCGCGCTGTCAACCGCGAAGACATTGTCAACGGCGCCGCCGAGTTGGGCGTCGACCTCGACGCGCACATCGATTTCTGCATCGGCGCCATGCAGGCGCGCGCCTCCGAACTCGGCCTGGCCGGCTGATTTCCGGCATCGCGCCAATCGAAATTTTCGATTGGCGCGCCCCGCGCAATCTGCCTAATATTGAGTTGCAGACGGCCCCTGCCGGCCCGTCGTAGCTTCGTCGCACCTTCCGGCTTCCCCGCTGCGGCCCCAAGAACGGAAGTTCATTCTTGAGGAGGCTCTCCGCCCATGGCCGTCTCTGACCTGAGTCTCGTCCGGCACCTGATCCAGGCGACCGAAAGCGGGCAGGAGCCGCTTCGCTGGCGCTGCCGCGGCCCCTGCGAGTTCCGCGCCCAGCTCAACGGCGTGCGCCTCTCGCTCGCCCACATGCAATCCCGCGAGGGCTCCCGGCTCTGCCTCTGCCTCTCTGACGGTTCCGAGCGGACGCGCATCGAGGAGCCGCGCAACGAAGCGCTCTTCGGCACCAGGTACCGCGGCGAGGAAGAGCGCCTGCTGGCCGAATCCCTGCAACTGCTCATGGAACTTGTCGCCGGGCGCTGCGCGTCCAAGAAGGCCCGGTCCTGGGACCTGCGCGACTCCGTGCGCGACTCCCTGTTCAACCGCATCCTGTTCGGCAAGCCCTGACCCGCTCAGCGCTCGGCGGCAAACAGCCGGTCGAAGAACTCCCGCGTGCGCTCGCGAATCTGCCGCAGCTCGAGCGGCAGCGGCTGGTCGCACAGGTGCGGCGGCACCCAGCGCGACACCAGGCTGGTGAGCATCGCCAGTTGCCAGTCCGAATGCGGCAGGCTGCCCTCGGTGTGGCCTGAAATCAGCCGCAGCCCGTGGTCCACCGCGCGGTAAAACGTCGCCGCGTCCAGCAGAAACCGCGCGTCGTTGGGCTCCAGGTGCCCCATCTGCTCCAGCACCTCGATGCGCGCCGGCGTGTTCAGCACCTTGAAGAACAGCCCCGCACCCCGCAGCCGCAGGTACATCAGCGCGAAGTCGATATCGTAGTAGCCGCCGGCGGCCGTTTTCAGCGGGTTGTCCTGGCCCAGTTCCTTCTCCAGCCTGAGCCGCATGTCGCGGACCTGCTGACGCGACCGCCCGCTCTGCCCGTACCGCCGCCAGTCGATCTTCTGGATCTCGGCCAGGAACGCCGTGGCGCGCTCCAGGTCGCCCGCCACCCCGCGCGACTTCATGTACGCCACGCCCTCCCAAGCCTCCGCGGTGCGCTCGAAGTACTCCCGGTATGTCGACTCGGTCTGCACCAGCGCCCCCGCCTTCCCGTTCGGGCACAGCCGCGTGTCCACGGCGAACATGGTCCCGTCGCCGGTGTAGGACGCGAGAATCGCCACCAGCCGCTCGGCCACGCGCGTCCAGAACGGCAGCCGCGCCGCCTGCGAATCCGGCAGCACGAAGATGAGGTCCGCGTCTGAGCCGAGGTCGAACTCCTGCATGCCGAGCCGCCCCAGGGCGATCACCATCATTTCACCCGCGGGCGCCGGGGCCGCGCCTGCCGGCGCGTGGCCTTGCAGCGTCTGCGCCAGCGCCTGGCGGTAGCAGGCGGCGATGGCCGCGTCCGCCAGCCGCGACGTGCTCTCCAGCGTGTCGAACACCGGCCGCAGCAGGCACAGGCTCTCCGCCTGCAGCCGGAACATCCGGCGCAGGAACAGCCGCCGGATCTCCGAGGCGTCTTCGAGCAGCGGCATCACTTCGCCGTAGTCGGTGCTGGAGACGCCGCGCTCCCGCATGGTGCGGATCTCCTCGAAGTAGTCCGGCTGCCGCATGAGCTGCTCGGCGAAGTAGGGGCTGTGGGCGAAGATGTCCAGGAGGTAGCCGCAGAGGACGCTGTCGCGGTCCAGGGCGTCCAGCCAGTCGTCGCGCTTCAGCACGCGCTCCAGGAAGTGCTCGAAAGCCCCCTGCGAGCGGCCCAACCGGGCGCGCGCGATGGAGGCGCCCAGAGTGGGGGCGCGCTGGTCCAGGAACCGCATCAGGTTGCTGGCCGGCACAGTCGCCGGCGCGGCCTCGGCCGGAAGGGCCGGCGGCGGAATGGGCGCCGCCGTGTAGTAGGCCGGCTGCTGCGCATGCACCACCCGCTCGTAGATCTCCTCGACGTGCTCCAAGTGCGCGTTCAGCGCCTGCAGCAGCGCCTCCGGCGTGGCCTGCTCGCCCAGCAGCAACGGCGGCATGCGCCGCGCCACCAGCGCCAGCTCTTCCTTCTTCTCCGGCAACAGGTGCGTCTGGCGGTCCTCGTCCGCCTGCAGGCGGTGCTCCAGGTGCCGCAGGAACTGGTAGGCCGATACGAGCCGCGAGTACTCCGAATCCGACAGCAGGTCCTTGTCCCGCAGCCGGACGAGAGCGAGCAGCGTGGAGGAGTTCCGGATCCAGGCCTCGCGCCCGCCGTGCAGGCGCTGCAGGCACTGCACCAGGAACTCGATGTCGCGGATACCGCCCCGCGCCAGTTTCACGTCGGTGCCCGGCGTGCGGCGCCGCGCGCTGATCCTCTCATTCAGCCGCTCGCGCGTCTCCGACATGCGCTCGATGGTGGAGAAATCCAGCGACGTGGAGTAGATGCGCGGCTGAACGCGCTCCAGCAGCTCGCGCCCCGGCGCGGGCTCGCCGGCCGCCACTCGCGCCTTGATCAGCATCTGCAGCTCCCAGTCGCGGGCCCGCGTCTCGTAGTAGCGCAGCGCGCCCTCCAGCGGCAGGCAGAGCTCGCCGTGGCGTCCGTCGGGCCGCAGCCGCAGGTCCACGCGGTAGATCATCCCTTCGGCCGTGTAAGTGCCCAGCAGCGCGGTCAGCTCGGCCGCCGTCTTGCGGAAGAACTCCGCGTTGGCCAGCCCCTCCGGCCCCGCGCAGCGGCCTTCGCCGCCGTACACGAACATCAGGTCGATGTCGGAGCTGTAGTTCAGCTCGCGCCCGCCCAGCTTGCCCAGCGCCAGCACCGAGAATCCGCACTCGCCGCCCGAGGCCAGCCGCGGTGAACCGTGGCGTCGCAGCATGGCTGCCCGGATGCGCCGGTAGGCGCACTCCAGCAGCGCGTCGGCCAGGTTCGACAGCTCCTCGGTCACCTCCGGCAGCGCGCCGAAGCCCAGCACGTCGCGCAGCAGGATGCGCAGCACCTGCCGCCGGCGGAACGCCGCCAGCCGCACCGCGGGCGGCGCCTCCTCCGCGGAGCCCAGCCACTCCTCCAGCTCGGCCTCCATCTCCTCGCCCAGGCGCGTGCGGTGCAACTGGCCGGAGTGCAGGATGTCCACCAGCCACGTGGGATGCTCCAGGATCTCGGCCGAAAGGAAGCTGCTCGACGAGAACACCGCCACCAGCGCCTGCAGGCCGAAGGGCGTGTAGGCCAGTTGCTGGAACTCCGACGGGTGCCGGCCGCAGAACGCGCCCAGCCGCCCGATGACGGCCTCCGGCGCGGCCGACGTGCTCAGCATGATCTCCAGTCCCTGCCGCAGCTCGGGCGGGATGAAATGTTCGACGGCGAGGAAGGCGTTGCGCAACTTAGGCGTTCGGTTCCACTCAGGAATTCGGGCCGGCTAACGCGATTATATCGCCCGCGCGGATCAGGCCCTCTTCCAGCACCGCGGCGTAGAAGCCGCCCCGCGCGTGCCGCTCCGTTAGCGCCGCCTGAATGCGGCCGGCGCGCCCGCCGTTGTAGGGTTCCAACTGCGCGCAGGGCTGCCGCGGCTTGGTCAGCTCAAGGAGCGCTTCGCCCGCCCGGAAGCGCAGGCCGGCGCCCAGCGCGCGGAAGTCGATGCCCCGCACCGTCAGGTTTTCCCCCAGCGATCCCGCCCCCACCGGAAAGCCTTCGCGCGCCAGTTGCTCCAGGTCTTCGGCCGAGATCAGCAGCACGGCCTTGCGCGGGCCGCCGTGGATCTTCGTGTTGCGCTGCCGGTCGCCTTCCAGCCCCTGCGCCCCGGCGCGCGCCTCGGGCACGGCCCGCTTGGGCAGGCCGCCGCCCGAGACGCTCACCTGCTCGATGATGCCCGTCATGCCGCCGGCGGCCTAAATGTCGTAGTACAGCGCGAACTCGTAGGGGTGCGGACGCAGCCGCACGGCGTCGGCTTCGTTCTTCTGCTTGTAGCCGATCCACGTCTCCAGCAGCTCTTCGGTGAAGACGTCGCCTTTCAGCAGAAACTGGTGGTCGTCCTCCAGGCACTGCAACGCGTCGTCGAGCGACGCCGGCATGGAAGGCACGGAACGCAGCTCTTCCGGCGACAGGTCGTAGATGTCCTTGTCCAGCGGCTCGCCCGGGTCCACCTTGTTGATGATGCCGTCGAGCCCCGCCATCATCAGCGCGGCGAAGGCCAGGTACGGGTTGGCCGACGGGTCCGGCGGCCGGTACTCCACGCGCTTGGCCTTCGGGCTGGAAGAGTACATCGGGATGCGCACCGCGGCGGACCGGTTGCGCCGCGAGTACGCCAGGTTCACCGGCGCTTCGTAGCCCGGCACCAGACGCTTGTAGGAATTGGTGGTCGGCGCGATGATCGCCGACAGCGCCCGCGAGTGCTTCAGCAGCCCGCCGATGTACCACAGCGCCAGTTGGCTCAGGCCCGCGTAGCCGTCGCCGGCGAACAGCGGCTGGCCTTCCCTCCACAGGCTCTGGTGGCAGTGCATGCCGCTGCCGTTGTCGCCGAACAGCGGCTTCGGCATGAACGTTACGGTTTTGCCGTGGCGGTAGGCGACGTTGCGAATGCAGTACTTGTACAGCATCATGTTGTCGGCCGACTTCACCATCGTGTCGAAGCGCTGGTCGATTTCGCACTGCCCGCCGGTGGCCACTTCGTGGTGATGGCACTCGATGTCGAGCCCCACCTTGAGCATGCACTCCACCATCTCCGCCCGCAGGTTCTGGTAGTGGTCGGTGGGCGGCAGCGGGAAGTAGCCTTCCTTGTAGCGCGGCCGGTAGCCCAGGTTGTTCTCGGCCCGCGCCGAGTTCCAGCGCCCTTCTTCGGCGTCGATGAAGTAGTAGCCGCTCTGCGCGTTCTGGTCGAAGCGGATGTTGTCGAAGATGAAGAACTCGGCCTCGGCGCCAAAGTAGACGGTGTCGGCGATGCCGCTGTTGCGTAGGAACATCTCCGCCTTGCGGGCGATCCAGCGCGGGTCGCGGTCGTAGCGCTGCCGCGTGATGGGGTCCTGGATGTCGCCGATCATGCACAGCGTCGGCGTGTCGAAGAACGGGTCCATGTAGGCCGTCGCCGGGTCGGGGATCAGCAGCATGTCGCTTTCGTTGATTGCCGCCCAGCCGCGGATGCTGGAGCCGTCGATGCCGAAGCCCTCCTCAAAGCAGCTTTCGGTCAGTTGGCTGACCGGATAGGAGATGTGGTGGGCGAGGCCGGGCAGATCGGTGAAGCGGATGTCGATCTGGCGGGCGCCGTTGGTTTTGGCGAGTTCCAGAACTTGTTTCGGGGTCATGGCGTCTCCCTCCAGGCTGTGGGCCGTCGGTGTGAGTCTATCAGAAACCCCCTCGCGCAGGCCCCCGCGCCACTGCGGGCGAGGCCGCCCGGCTCGCTTCCAAACCTTTCATTGCCGAGTACTTACCGGCCGCGGCGATGTGCCAATCAATTCCTCAAACCAAGCCCATAAAAAAATCCGATGGCAAAACGAGGCGAAAACCGTTGCCTCCGGGCCAGGGTGCTGGCGGATAATGACGGGTAAGCCGAGCATCGGCCGGGCTCTACGGCCTGCTCTTTCCCCCGCTCTCCACGACGAGAGACGATAAAGCCACGCAACCCAGGAGTATTGATGTTCACCCAACTGCAAGACTTTCTAACGCTCTCTTACGCGGAGCTCGAGGAACTCAACCTTTCTGCCAAGGAGCAGAGGAAGAAGCGCGTGCCGATCGACGTGATCCGGGAAGAGCGGCTCAAGTACCTGGCCGACGAGAAGCGTATCAAGGCCGTCACGGTCCTCTTCAGCGACCTCGAAGGCCGCCTGCACATGCTCGACTATGACAAGAAGTTCCTCGTCAAGAGCTACGACAACCTCACCTTCGACGGCTCCTCCATCCGCGGCTTCACCGCCCAGCGCGAAAGCGACCTCCGCCTCGGCATCGACTGGAGCTCCTTCTACTGGGCGCCCGCCGACATCTTTGGGCCCGGCAAGGTCCTGGTCTTCGGCGAAGTCATCGACAAGGACGGCACCCCCTACGCCGGCGATCTCCGCGGCGTTCTGAAGGGCTACGCCGACTCCCTCTTCGCCAAGCAGGGCTACACCCTGAACGCCGCCAACGAAATCGAAGGCTTCATCTTCCAGGGCACCGACGCCGAGCGCCGCTACCACGAGACCGGCAAGTTCGAGTACGTCAACACCGGCGGCTACTACCACTCGCTCCCCGGCGACCCCTTGCGCGAGTTCATCGACAAGTGCGCCGAAGTCCAGCGCGCCATGGGCTTCGAGAACGAGAAGGACCACCCCGAAGTCGCGCCTTCGCAGTTCGAGATCAACTACAGCTACTCCGACGTCGTCACCGCCGCCGACCAGATCCAGATCTATAAGCTGGTCTGCCGCCAGGTGGCCACCAAGATGGGCCTCACCGCCTGCTTCCTGCCCAAGCCCGTCGTGGGCGTCAACGGCAGCGGCATGCACACCAACGTCTCCATCAGCAAGAATGGCAAGAACCTCTTCTGGGACCCCAAGGGCGAGGAGAAGCTCAGCAAGTTCGGCTGGCAGTTCATTGACCGCATCCTCACCCACGGCAACGACATCTGCCTGCTGCTGAACGCCAGCGTCAACGCCTACCGCCGCCTCGACCCGCACTTCGAGGCCCCCAACCAGATCAAAGCTTCCGCCACCGACCGCGGCTCCATGGTCCGGGTGCCCATCGGTAACGAGCGCAGCATGCGCGTCGAAGTCCGTTCCGTCGGCCCCGACTCCAACCCTTACATGGTGCTCTTCAGCATCTTCAAGACCGGCCTCGACGGCGAGACCGCCAAGATCAAGAACCTGCGCCAGGCCGAGCGCTACCTGCCGGACAACATCTACGACGCCATGGCCAACTTCAAGGCGGCCGAGTGGACCGGCAAGCTCCTCGGCGACGACGTCAAGGGCCGCTACCTCGACCTCAAGCAGGCTTCGGCCGACCGCTGCCCCCGCCTCCTCGGCACCTTCGTCAAGGCGCCCGAAGTGCAGTACCACCACGAGGTCTACAACCAGTTCCTTTGGAACCTCTTCTAAAGAGAGCCCACACCCGACTTCGACGCCCCGGCCCCCCGCAGCCGGGGCGTCGTGTTTCTGACCCGCCTCTTTCTCCCCTCCTTCAACGTTACCGTTTGCGGTGATACAATGCTTCCGCCATGTATCACCCCAGCTTCAACCGGCGCCAGTACCTCAAGCTCGTCTCGGCGGCCCCCGCTGCCGCCTCGGCCATGCAAACCACCACCGACGAAGACCGCGTCCGCCGCATGAAATGGTGGCACGAGGCGCGCTTCGGCATGTTCATCCATTGGGGCCTTTACAGCGTCCTCGGCCGCCACGAATGGGCCATGGAGCAGGAAGGCATCCCCGTGGCCGAATACGAAAAGCTCGCCGCCCGGTTCAAGCCCAAGCCGGCCCCCGCCAGAGAGTGGGCCGCCCTCGCCAAGAAGGCCGGCATGAAGTACATGGTGATGACCAGCAAGCACCATGAGGGCTTCTGCCACTTCAACACCGCCACCACATCCTACTGCGCGCCCAAGCAGGCCGCCAGCCGCGACCTGGTCAAGGAGTACGTCGACGCCGCCCGCGCCGAAGGCCTGCGCGTCGGCTTCTACTACTCCCTCATGGACTGGCACCACCCCGACGGCGCCAGGTGCCGCGAAGACGAGCAGGCCCGCCGCCGCTTCGTCGACTACATCCACACCCACGTCCGCGAGTTGATGACCAACTACGGCAAGATCGACATTCTCTGGTACGACGTCGCGTGGCCCCTCTCGCCCGAAGGCTGGGAGAGCGTGAAGATGAACCAGATGGTGCGCAAGCTCCAGCCCGACGTCATCATCAACAACCGCTCCCGCGTCCCCGAGGACTTCGATACCCCCGAGCAGCGCATCCAGGCCTCCCAGGGCCGCAACTGGGAAGCCTGCATGACCATGAACGACTCCTGGGGCTATCACAACGCCGACGACGCCTGGAAGTCCCCCAAGCAATGCCTCCGCAACCTCATCACCTGCTCCCGCCAGGGCGGCAACTACCTGCTCAACATCGGCCCCATGGCCGACGGCTCCGTGCCGCCCGAAAGCGTCCGCATCCTCTCCGCTGTCGGCGCCTGGCTCGACAAAAACGGCCAGGCCATCTATGACACCGACCCGTGCCAGGTGGGCCGCTCCAACTACATGAGCTTTACCCGCAAGGGCAACACGCTCTACGCCCACGTCCACTTCTGGCCGGGCAGCGTCGTCTCCATCGGCGGACTCAAGAGCAAGGTTTTGTCGGCGAAGTTGCTGGCCAGCGGCGCGCCCGTGAAGTTCCACCAGGAAGAGTTCCGCGTGCAGTTCACCGGCCTGCCGGCGGCCGCGCCCGATTCCCCCATCACCACCCTCGCCATCGAGTGCGACGGCGAGCCCCGTCAGGACATGGACAACGTTCGCATCAACCGCCCGCGCCTCAAGGCTTGATCGGCGAACTGGGAGCGGGCTTGGGCTGGGACGAGCCCGTGCCGCCCGACCCGCTCCCGAACCCTCCGCTGCCGAAGCTGCCTCCAAAGCCGAAGCCCGACGAGCTGCTGCTGCCGCTCGACGACGACCCTCCGCCCAGGCTGAACCCTCCGCTCGACCCGCCCGACGAGCCCATCGTGCCCCCGAAGGGATTCCGGTTTCCGCTCTGTCCAGTCTGACCCTGCCCCGGCATTCCGCCCTGCCCCGGCATGCCGCCGGCCGCCTGCTGCTGGGCCTGCTTCTGGTCCCACAGGAATTCCCACTCCTGGTAGTTGGTCTTCTCGTTGTAGACGCGGATCCCTTCCACCTCCGCCTTCGACGCCACGCCAGCAATGCCGCCACCCACCGCCGCGCCGCCCATGGCGCCGCCCACACCCGGCTGCGCCCCGCCCTGGCGCGGAGTGGTGAGCATCTGCTGGATCGCCTGGATCGCCTGGTTCGGCGCTCCCGGCCGCACGCTGCCCTGCTGCCCGAACGAGCTTTGTCCAAAGGAACTCTGGCCGAAGCCGCCCGGGCTCATCCCCCCGCTCGTCATCACGCCGCCCTGGGTGCTCCGTGGCTGTTGTGTCCCGCCGGAACTGCCAAAGCTGCTGCCGCTGCCGAATCCGAAGCTGCCGCCCTGCTGCTGGCTCTGGCCGCCCTGGCCCGGCGCCGGCACGCCCAGCGAGCCGCCCTGTTGCGGATTCACCCCTTGGCCTGGGTACGGGGTGCCCGTGCGCTGCCCCGCCGCCTGGAACGGGTTGGCGCCCGGCTGCCCGCTGCCGGGATAGCCTGGCATCCGAGCCGGCGCGCCCTGCGCCGGCAGGCTCGCCTCCGGCGGACCGGGTGGTCCGCTGCGGCTCTCCTGGCTCGGATCCTGCTCGCCCTGGCCTTCCGCCGCCGCCGGACTCGCTCCGCCCGGGGCGCCCGGGATGATGCGGTCGCTGGCCGTGCGCCGCAGCGCCGCCGCCTGCTTTTCGCCCGGCTGCTGAATGAACTGCGCTTCGCTGCCGATGCCCTGGATGGTCGACGCCAGCACGCTCGGCCCGCTCTCCTGCTTCTGGTCCTGCCGCTTGTGCACCAGCGAGTCCGTGAACTGCATGCCGTCGAAGTGGATGAGCCGCCACTCTTCGCTGCCCGTCATCGGGTCTTTGTAGCGCCGCCGCAGGAAGCGCTGGTTGTTGGTGGTCTCCAGCTCGTCCAGCGTCTGGGGGTACTTGCCGAACTTGTTCACGAAGAGCTGGATGCCCCGCACGTACTGCTCGCCGCGCTCCACCAGCAACCCTTCCTTGTCGCGCTGGTGCTCGAAGGCCACGCGCGGCATCTCCAGGTACAGCATCACCACCACCGCCGCCGCCAGTGCGAACACCAGCAGCAGGGCGAATCCACCCTCGTTCTTGCGGCGCCTTCGCATTATGCCCGGTCCATCGTCTCCTAGGCAGCCGGCGGCGGCTGCTCGATCGCGATCGTCTGCTGGTGCTTGTAATCCAGGTCTTCCACCAGCACCGAGTTCGCGTTTATTTTCACAATCTTGTACCGCCGCAGGATCACTTCGCCCTCGGCCGGCACCAGAATGTCGTCGCCCTGCAGGCAGAAGACGCGCTTCAAGCCGTCCCTCACCGGCAGGGCGTTCCCATAGAACTTTAGATTGATCGGCGGCGGCGGCGGTTTCACCGGCGGAGGCGGCGGCGGGGGCGGCGGCTCCGGCCCGATCATCCGCGCCACCGTCTTCTTGACCTCGATCTTCGGCTCCGGCAGCTTCGGCTTGGGCGGCTCCACCGGCCCGAAGTCGAACAGGCTCCGCTCAATCCGCTCCACCTTCACCGCCGCCAGCTTATCCAGCAGGTCCAGCCGCAGCGTGGGGTCCAGCGACCCGCGGTCTTCGCCCTTTCTGGCCTTGAGCGACGGCTTAAACTCGCGCGGCCCCGCTTTCCCCACGCTGAGTTCCTTCGGCGGCGCCGTCAGCGCCTCCGCCTCGTTCTGCTGGGCTCGCGTGGGCGGCGGCGCCGGGCTTTTGGCCACAGGCCGCGGCGTGCCCGCCCCTTCGCCCGGCGTGCTGATGGCGTTCGAGTAGAACAGGTAGGCCGCCAGCAGCAGCAGGCCGCCGAGCACCACCACCTTCACCGGCTCGGCCCCGAGTTTCACATTCAGCTTCGGCGCCTTCATTGCTGGTCCTCCCGCGGAGGGTTCTTGCGGTTGAAGAAGCGGCTGCGCGGCGGAACCGGCGCCGGTCCCGAACGCGGTTCGGAGACCTGCACCGGCGGCGGCGCGGCCGGCTTCACCACCGCGGCCGGCTTCACCGCGGGCGCCGGTGGCGCCGCCGCGGGCTTCGGCGCTGCCGCGGCCGGCGCGGGCGCTGCAATCAACTCCTGCGCGGCCGCCTCCTGCGGCCCTTCCAGCCGGAAGAACGCGTTCAGCTTCAACGCCACCGCCAGTCCGTTGCCGCCCTGCTGCGGCGTGGCCTGCAACTGCTCGATGATCAGCAGCCGTTTGCTGCGGTCCAGCTCGTTCACCAGCTCGATCAGGTCCGCGTACGACCCTTCGAAGTTGGCGTTCACGTTCAGCATGCCCAAAGTATCCGAGCCCTCCACCGGCTCGAACGAATTCGTCCGTTCCTTCGCCCTGATCCCGGCCGACCGGGCCGCGTTCGCCAAGTCGATCTCCAGCATCGAGTAGGCGTGCTTCCGCGGCAGGAAGTACGCGTTCAGAAAATCGTCGCCCGCCGCCCGAGCCCTCTCCGTCTGCGCCACCACCGTCTTCAGCCGCGCCACCGACTGCTGGCCCGCGATCAGTTGCTTGCGCTTCGCCGCCAGCTCGCTTTCCAGCTCCTCCAGCGTCCCGCCCGGCGTCTGGAAGACGAACCACGCCGCCACCAGGTTGGCCAGCAGCAAAGTGCCCAGCGCCGCGCGCACCGCGTGCCGCGGGTCCCGGGTGTGCGACTTCAGGTCCAGCTTAAAGCTTTTGCGCATAGTTCACGCTCACCCGAAACCGGTACAAAGGTTCGTTCTGCGACGGCGGCTGCGAGCTGAGCAGCGATGTCGCGCCGAAAGTCGACGAGCTTTCCAGCCGCTGCAGCAGCTCGATCACCGGCTCCGCCGATTGCGAGCCCACGATCATGTCCAACTGCACCATGTTGTCCGCCGCCAGGTACGGCCGCACCGCCACCAGCCGCACGCTGCCCGGGAAGATCTTTTCCAGGTCCTCGAACAGCCGCGTCCAGCTAATGCCCTTGCGCAGCAGCAGCGAGTTGATGAAGGCGCTGCGGTCGATCACCGCCGCGTTGGCCGGTTGCCGCAGTTGCGCGTCCAGCCGCGCCTGCTCGGCGCTCACTAGGCGCGTTTGCTGCTCGATGGCCGCGATCATCTCCCGGCTTTCGCGCGCCGCCTCCCTTTCCCGCATCACGATCGAGATCTGCATGGCCAGCACGCCCACCAGCAGCGCGGCCGTCGCCGCGCTCGCCACCAGCACCGTCCGGTCTTTCCGGAACGGTTCGCTCGCCAGGTTCAGCGGAATCCGCACCGCGCTCATCTCAGCTCGCCTCCAGGGATTCGAGGTATCCTGCCAGCCCCGCGTTGAACGCCCCCGGCGTCCCGTACTTCGAGGCCACCCCCGTCGCCGGGATGCCCAGCTCCTCGCTCCACCGCCGCTTCAATTCCTCGCCGGTCGAGCCCGCGCCGCACAGCCGCAGCGCCTGCGGCGGCCGCCCCAGCTCGTCCTCGGCGTAGGCGCAGGTCGTGGCCAGCACGTCCGTCGCCTCCTCCACGCTGTCGCCCTGCAGCTCCACGCAGCGGTACATGCGCAGGTGGCCCGCTTCCAGCAGGCTCAGCGCCAGCACGTTGCCGCTCAGCTTGGCCACGATCGACGGCGAAGCGTCCCGCGGCTCGCCCGAGGCCGGCAGCGCCAGCGCCGCCAGCGCCGAAATCGTGACGAACCCGCACTGGAACCCGGCGGCCCGGAACGGCGCCTCCAGGTGCGAGGCCACCTCCAGGTTCACCACCGCCACCACCACGTCGATCTTCTTCGACCCGTCCTGCCGCGGTTGCGCGTGGCAGCTCACAATGGCGCTGTCGATGTCGAACGGCACCGCGCGCTTCACCCGGAACCGCGCCAGTTGCACCTGCTCGTCGTGGTCGCTCGGGAACGTGTCGAAGGCCAGCACCGCCACGCGCGCCGAAAAGTCCGGCAGGATCAGCGCCGCCCGCCTCCTCTTCCCGCCCGACGCCGCGGGCGCGATCGCGTGCACCGCCGCCTGGTAACTCCGCGCCTCCTTCACGTTGTCGCCCAGCGGGGATACCTCCAGCGTGCCCGCCGGCAGCGGCGCCCACTGCGGCCCGCCGTCGCCCCGCCGCGCCCACGCAATCCCCGCCGCCGATACTTCGAAGGCGTACTCCGGCGGCGGGTCCGTGACGAGCGACTTCAACCTGGCCAGGATTCTCATCTCATCCCTCGATAAAGGTGACCTTGTTGATCTCGCGCAGCGTGGTCACGCCACTTCTCACTTTTTCCAGCGCCGATTCCCGCAGGAACATCATTCCCTCATCCTTGGCCTGCCTCTTGATCTCCGCCGCCGTGCGCTTCTCCAGGATCAGCTCGCGGATCTTCTCGCTCAGGTCCAGCAGCTCGTGGATCGCGCTCCGCCCGCGGAACCCAGTCCCGCCGCACTCGAAGCAGCCGTTGCCTTCCCACAGCGGCACGTCCCGCCACTCTTCCGGCTTCAGCCCGCTTTCGATCAGGAACTCGTCGTCGTAGTGCACCTGCTTCTTGCAGTGCTCGCAGATCACCCGCACCAGCCGTTGCGCCAGGATGCAGTTCAGCGCCGACACGAAGTTGTACGCCTCCACGCCCATGTTCAGGAAGCGCCCCAGCACGTCCAGCACGTTGTTGGCGTGCACCGTCGTGAACACCAGGTGCCCGGTCAGCGCCGCGTTGATCGCGATTTGCGCCGTCTCCTGGTCGCGGATCTCGCCCACCATCACCTTGTCCGGGTCGTGGCGCAGAATCGAGCGCAGCCCGCGCGCGAACGTCAGACCCTTCTTGTCGTTCACCGGAATTTGAGTGATCCCTTTGAGTTGGTACTCCACCGGGTCTTCAATGGTGATGATCTTGTCTTCGTCGTTCTTGATCTCGCTCAGCGCCGCGTAGAGCGTGGTGGTCTTGCCCGAGCCCGTCGGCCCCGTCACCAGCACCATGCCGTACGGCTCCTTGATGTAGCGCCGGAAGCGCACGATGTCGCTGTCGCTGAAACCCACCACGTCCAGCGACAGCTTGGCGAACTTCTCGCTCATCGATTCCTTGTCGAGCACCCTCAGCACCGCGTCCTCGCCGTGGATCGTCGGCATGATCGACACGCGGAAGTCGATCAGCCGGTTCTTGTAGCGCACGCGGAAACGGCCGTCCTGCGGGATGCGCCGCTCGGCGATGTCCAGCTCGCTCATCACCTTGATGCGGCTGATGATGGTGGTGTGCCAGTCCTTCGCGATCGGCGGCATGGCGTAGTGCAGCACGCCATCGATGCGGTACTTGATGGCCACTTCCTGGTCCCGCGTCTCGATGTGAATGTCCGACGCCCGCCGCTCCAGCGCGTTGAAGATGGTCGTGTCCACCAGCTTGATCACCGGCGCGATCTCGGCGTCCTGCGCCGTCAGCCGCTCAATCGACAGCGTCTCGTCCGCGCTCTCTTCATCCCCCACCACGTCCAGCGCGAAGCCTTCCGTGATCTCGTCCAGCACGCGCTGCGACTGCTCCGTCTTCTTCAGCAGGTCCGCGATCTGCGCGAGCGTCGCCACTTTCACCTTCAGCCGCTTGCGCAGCAGGATCGACAGCTCGTCGATCAGGTTCAGGTGCCGCGGGTCGGCCAGCGCGATCTCCAGCGTCCCATCGGTCGCCTCCAGCGGCACGAAGTTGTAGCGGAACATCAGGTCCACCGGGATGGACTTGAACAGATCGTTGTCGATCTTCGTCGCCTTCAGGTCTACGTACTCGCAGCGATAGCGCCGCGCCAGTTGCTTCGCCTGCTCGGCTTCCTGCTCCGGGTTGATGCTGCGAATCGCTTCGGTCCCCATACCCTGCTCCTAGTTCATCGAATCCGCCAAAGAGAAGATCGGCAGATACAGCGAGACCAGCACGAAGGCCACGAAGATGCCCATGAAGATCATGATCGCCGGCTCGATCAGCGACAACGACGCCTGCATCCGCGTGTTGACGTCGTCCTCGTAGAACTCCGCCACGCTGTTCAGCATGGCCGGCAGCGCGCCCGTGCTCTCGCCTACCTCGATCATATCGATCGCCAGCGGCGGGACGATCCCCGTCGACGCCAGCGCGCCCGACAGCGGCTGGCCCTCCTTCACCATCTTCTGCGCCTTGTTCAGCGCGCCCCGCAGCAGCGGGCTGCCCACCGACTGCGACGCCGTCTCCATGCCCTGCACCAGCGGAATGCCGCCTGTGAGTAGCGTCGACAGCAGCCGCGCCAACTGTGCCACCTGGTACTTCGTCCAGATCTCGCTCAGCACCGGCGTCCGCATCTTCACGCGGTCCGCCATGGCCTGACCCCCGTCCGTCCGCAGGTAAAACCGCAGCCCCACGATGCTCCCGAACAGCCCCGCCGCTCCGGCGACGATGTACTGCTCGGCGGCCTCGCCCACGGCCATCAGGATGCGCGTCGGGGCCGGCAGCGTCGCGTTCGTCGTCGAATACAGCGACGCGAAGCGCGGCACCACGAACGTCACCAGGAACACGACCAGCAAAATGACGAGGCTGATCAGCACGCTCGGGTACATCAGCGAGAGCAGGATCTTCTTCCGCACCGCCAGCGCCAGCCGCTGGTAGTTCACATAGCGCTCCAGCACCTCGCCCAGCGAGCCCGACTTCTCGCCCGCCATGATCGACGTCGTGTAGATGGCCGGGAAAAGCCCCTGCCGCTTGAACGCCTCCGACAGCAGCGAGCCCTTCTTTACGTCGTCGCGGATCTCCCGCACCACCGGGCTCAGCTTGACATCCGTCAGCCGGTCGCCCAACAGGTCCAGGCACTTCAGAATCGGCAGCCCGGCGCGGAACAGCGTCACGAACTGCTGGTTGAAGATCAGGAACTTCTCGACGTCCAGCTTCTTCCGCCCGCCCAGCCCGGCCGAAAACCCGGCCAGCCGGCCCTTGGTCTTCACCGAGTAGACGAGGTAGCCCTGCTGCGACAGCCGGTCGCGCAGCTCCGCCTCGCTGGCGGCTTCCAGCACCTGCTCGCGGATCTCTCCCCGCGGGTCGGCGTATTTAAGGGCATACTCAGGCATCGAACTGGAAACAGTGCTCCTGTTCTCTAGACGACGCACCCGCCCGAAGCGTGGAGGAGGTTCTTCTACCCCCGCGCCCTGTCCAGCAAGTCCATCACGCCCAAACGGTTAGCCCAGTGCTCCAGGTAGCCTCTGTCCAGTCCTGCCACCCCGGCTGCCAGCCCCGTGATGTCGCTCCACTGGCGCTCGGAAACCTCTCCCCCCTGCCGGTACCAAACCAGCTTTGCCAGCAGGATGTCTTCCTGACTCGCTACCGGATACATCCGGTCTTCCCCGCTTCGTCCCACAGGCATCCAGCTCGCACGATCCAGTTCCGCCCGGTGGAACTCGCTGACGGCAGGGAAAATGTCGAACTTCTGACCGCTCGGCATGTGGATGACGTTAAACGGCCGGCCCAGTTGCAGGGACTTCCGCATGGCATCCGCATCGGCGTACCAATCCGGCCCCAGAGCCGCCACGAACCCGTCCGCCTGCTGCTCCCTGATCTCCGCCAGCAGGTCCACATCGATGGTCATTCGCGGCACCCCGCGGGCTGAGGACGCCACCGACCCTCCGATCAGGAATCGAATTCCGGCTCTCTCCAGTGCCCCCGCCACTGCCTCCAGAGCATTCGCGAAGCTATCCATTCGTTCAGGTGTCCCTCAGGCACCGCCCATAAGCCTTCTCGAACAGCTCCTCGCCTAAGCGCTGCCGCACCGCGCGCAGGAAAATCTCCCGCTCGTCCGCCTCCGGATACCGCTCCCGCAATCCCGCCTGCGCCAGCCGCATCCCCATCTCCGACAACTCCAATGCTTTCCTCAGCTTCTGCTCCGGCGGCATCCGCCGGTGCACCTCCAGGAACACCGCCCAGGCTTCCTCGCTCGTGTCCGCGGGCCTCATCACCTGCAGTATCCCAACTCTCTGTCCCGCCGCCAAGCCGTTTGTTGCCCACCTCCAGTTCCATGTGGCGCGCCCGGGAGGCCTGCCAGCGCCTCCCGGGCGGCCGCTTGCGCGGCGCCTAGCCCTTCCTGCTCCGGGCCGCCGGCTTCTCCACGGCCAGTTCGTTCTTCACTTCGAAGACGCCCGAAACGCCTTGCGCCAGCATCCCGGCCAGCGCCCGGTCCGCCTCCGTCGCCACCACCCCCTTCAGCGTCAGCCGGCCGTTCTCTACCAGCAGGTGCACCGCCGGCAGCACCCCCATCCCGTACCTCGTAAAGGCCGGGTGCGCGTAGATCGCCTGCATCGACGCCAGCCGGATCCGGTCATCGTAAGGCGAAAGCGGCAGCACGTGAATCCGGTTTTCCACCGCCTCCACGCCCTCCAGCGACTTCACCCGCCGCTCCGCTTCATCGCGCAGCGTCGGCCGCCGGACCTCGCCCAGCATCGTCACCTTCCGCCCCTCCAGCCGGAACGACAGGTGGTCGAACACCCCGTACCAGGGCATCATCACCAGTTCGTGCCGCACCTGCTCCGCCAGCCTGGCCGCCGTTTCCGCCGGCAGGTCCGCGCCGGCGGGTTGGGCGAAGGCGGCTGCCGCCAGCGCCCCAAGTCCGAGTACCGTCAGTTGGATCATGCGTTTCATGGCTTGCCTCCTTCGCTCAATTTCCGCCTCGGAAACCCGGCCGTGCTACCGCCGCGGCCCGCGCTGGCCCCGCCCCGTCCCGCCGCCCGTGCCCGGCGTGTGGATCGGTCCGGACCCGTCCTGCGGGCCCATCTTCTTGCCCTGCCTCTTGCCCTGGCCCTGGCCTTTGCCTTGGCCCTGGCCCTGACGGTTGCCGTTCCCCGTCTGCGGGAACGTGGTGTTCTGCGCGTAAACGCTGGCGACGCTCAACGTCGCGAAGGCGATGGTTGCGATGATCTTCTTCATTTGGAAAGGCCTCCTTTTCGGCCTCGCCTTTCCTACTTACAATCCCCGCACCAAATCGCGGCTGTTGTGTTTTCAATGGATTGAGGCGCTCGTCCGCTGCCCCGCCCCGCAATCGGCACATACCCCCGCGCAATCTCTGCGCGCCGCGGCTATCTGTCCGCCTCTTCCACCACCACCCCCGCCGGCGCCACGAACCGGAACTCCGCATCGCTCACCGCCACGTTCAGCTTCTCCCCGCTGAACAGAAACTCCATATCCATCCCGTCCACCCCTTTCACCACCAACCGCCTGATCACGTTGCCCGCCGTCACCGTGAACTCCACCCGCCGGTATGGCAGCCGGTCGCTCTTCGGCAGAGCGGCAATCACCGCCTCGCCGCCCTCCTCCTTCATCTCGAAATCCCCGAACGTGCGCTTGAAGTCCAGCCGCCCCAGCAGGAACGCCAGCGGCGCCCGGAAGTCGTCCGCTTCCTTTAACTTCGCCCGCTCCGCCCGCTTCTCCGAGGGCGAGTAGAAGTACACCCATTTCCCGTCGCTCACGAACAGTTTTCCCGGCGGCTGATCGTACTCCCACCGCATCCTGCCCGGCTTCCGCAGCACCAGCTTGCCCGTCTCCGCCCGCCGCGTGCGCCCTCCCACCAACTGCCGCTGCTCGAACCGCGACTCCAGCGTCGCCGCCCCGTTGTAGCGCCGCTCCACCGCCTTCAGGACCTCCTTCAGATCTCGCCCCTGCGCCGCCAGCGCGCACAAAACCAGTCCGGCCGCCAATCTCATTTCGATACCTCCCACCGTCCGCCCCAGTCCGACTTCCGCGCCGCCCGCCACGCTTCCTTGTTTTTCTTCGTCACCCGCTCGTCCCGGAGCCCCTCGCGTCCGCACACCTTCAGCTCGATCAACCCGGGATGGATCTTCGGGTGCCGCAGAATCCGCCCCGCCCCCGGCTGCGCCTCTCCCTTCACTGCCAGCACAAAGCTATATTTCTCATCCTCATAGCTCAGTTCGCCGCCCTTCAACTGCCGGTGCAGCCGGGTGCGCTCCACCCGTACCGCGAAGTGGCACCAGTCGCCGTCGCCCATCGGGCACTCGCCCTCCTGCGGGCACGGCGCCTGGATCCGCGCCCCCCGCTCCACCAGTTGCCGCCGTGCTTCCCTGACAATCCGGAACCCCTCCGTCGTCCCCGGCTCCAGCACCAACACCGCCCGCTTCGCCAGCGTCCAGGCCTCTTCCACCACGCGAGCCCTGTCCCGCTCCGCCAGTTCGTTCAGCGCGTAGCACACGCTCACCACGTCGTGCGGTTGCAGCACGGGCAGCCGCGTCAAGTCCCCGTGGACCCGCCGCGCCTCGCGCAGGTCCTCCCACCCGCCGTTCGAATCCACCAGCGTCGCCGGGCACTTCGCCACCCATGCCGCTGTCCCCGGACCGGCCCCCAGGTCCAGCCAGCTCTCCGGCTCGAACGGCAGCTCCGCCGACGCCGCCTTCAGCGCCCCGTAGGTGGCCGGCATCCGCGTCACCGCGTACGCCGCCCGGCTCAGCGCCGAGTCCAGCCGCGGCGCCACTCCGGCGCGGTACGACAGCGACATCCGCTCCGCCGCCTCCGCCAGTGCAGCCCCTGCAAAGTCAGCGGCTTGCTGCTCGATCATTTCACGCAATGCTTGAGGAATCGGCGCGCTCTGCATGGTCTCTATGGGGCTTGGTCGACAGCAACCTGCCCGATTTGCTATCCTACGATTGTCGAGGATTTTCCACCAAAATATGGCCACCAAACCCGCCTTTGCCAAGGGTGCTCAAGTCGAACACCCCAAGTTCGGTCCAGGCCAGGTTCAGGACTGCACTGACCAGCATATCGTGATCAAGTTCGACGAGTCCGGCGAGCGCAAGTTCGTCCTCGAGATTGCGCTCCCCTCCATCAAGAAAATCGACCGCCAGCCGCCCGCCGAAAAGAAGCGCGCCTCCAAGAAGAAGACCGCCGCCTCCCCCGCCTAGCCCGAGCTTTTTTCGGCGCGGTCCGGTTGTTGGTCTGTTACACTGAGACTTCCCTCCAATGAAATTTGGCGTCGTTGTCTTCCCCGGCAGCAATTGCGATCACGACGCCTGGTACGCCGCATCCCACAACGTCGGCCACCAGGCGGAGTTTTTGTGGCATAGCGATACGGACCTGAAGGGCTCCGATTGCGTCATCCTCCCCGGCGGCTTCTCCTACGGGGACTACCTGCGCTGCGGCGCCATCTCCAAGTTTTCGCCCATCATGGCCGCTGTCAGGAAGCACGCGGCCGAAGGCGGCCTGGTCATGGGCATCTGCAACGGCTTCCAGATTCTCACCGAGTGCGGTCTCCTGCCCGGCGCCCTCGTCCGCAACCGCGGCCTGAAGTTCATCTGCAAGCCCGTCCCCCTCACCGTCGCCACCTCGGACTCCCCCTTCACCTCCGCCTACGCCAAGGGCGCTGAAATCCTCATCCCCATCGCCCACGGCGAAGGCTGCTACACCGCCGACCAGCGCACCCTCGACCAGCTCGAAGCCGAAGACCGCATTGCCTTCCGCTACGTGGACAACCCCAACGGCTCGCTGCGCGACATCGCCGGCGTCCTCAACGAAACCCGAAACGTCATGGGCATGATGCCCCACCCCGAACGCGCCACCGATCCCCTCATGTCCTCCACCGACGGGCTCGGCGTCTTCCACTCCCTCATCGCCTCTTTCGCCACGCAAGCCAAATAAGAAAATGAGCCAGATCACACCCGAAGTCATCGCGGCGCACTCCATCACGCCCGATGAATACGAGCGGATTGTCTCCATCCTCGGCCGCCACCCCAACCTCACCGAGCTCGGCATCTTCAGCGTCATGTGGAGCGAGCACTGCTCCTACAAAAGCTCCCGCGTCCACCTGAAGAAGCTCCCCACCCGGTCGAAACTGGTCGTTTGCGGCCCCGGCGAAAACGCCGGCATCCTCACCATCGGCGACGACCCCGACGGCAACGAGTGGTGCATCGCCTTCAAGATCGAGTCCCACAACCACCCCAGCTTCATCGAGCCCTTCCAGGGCGCCGCCACCGGCGTCGGCGGCATCCTGCGCGACATCTTCACCATGGGCGCGCGCCCCATCGCCGTCATGGACGCCCTCCGCTTCGGCCCCCTCGACGACCTAAAGACCGGCCCGCGCAACCGCCGCATCGTCGACGGCGTCGTCCACGGCATCGCCCACTACGGCAACTGCTTCGGCGTTCCCACCGTCGGCGGCGAAACCAACTTCGAGCCCTCCTACGCCGGCAACCCCCTAGTCAACGTCTTCGCCCTCGGCGTCTTCCGCCGCGACCAGATCTTCTACGGCAAGGCCTGCGGCATCGGCAACCCCGTCATCTATGTCGGCGCCAAGACCGGCCGCGACGGCATCCACGGCGCCACCATGGCCTCCGGCGAGTTCACTGAAGACTCCATGCAGAAGCGTCCCAACGTCCAGGTGGGCGACCCCTTCATGGAGAAGCTCCTCCTCGAAGCCTGCCTCGAAGCCATGCAGACCGGCTCCATCGCCGGCATCCAGGACATGGGCGCCGCCGGCCTCACCTGCTCCACCTGCGAAATGGGCTCCCGCGCCGGCACCGGCATCGAAATCGACCTCATGCACGTCCCGCAGCGCGAGACCGGCATGACGCCCTACGAGATCATGCTCTCCGAAAGCCAGGAGCGCATGCTGCTCGTCGCCCACAAAGGCCGCGAAAACGAAGTTCTCGACGTCTTCAGGAAATGGGGCCTCGACGCCCGCATCGTCGGCGAAGTGAAGGACGACGGCATGATGCGCGTCCGCGACCACGGCGAAATCGTCGCCGAAATCCCCTCCCGCCCCCTCGCCGACGAAGCCCCCGTTTACCACCGCCCCTACACCACCCCCCTCCGCCCCGAAAAGATGGACGCGCCGGCCTTCGCCTCCAAGGACCTCACCGCCGACCTCTTCACCCTCGCCGCCTCCCAGGACCTCTGCGACAAGCGCTGGATCTGGGAACAGTACGACTACATGGTCCGTACCAACACCGTCGAAGGCCCCGGCGGCGACGCCGCCGTCCTGCGCATCAAAGAGACGGGGACCTCCGTCGCCATGTCTCTCGACGGCAATGGCCGCTACACCTTCCTCGATCCGCGCCAGGCGGCCAAGCTGATGGTGGCCGAGTGCTGCCGCAACCTCGCCTGCACCGGCGCGCTGCCCATCGGCGCCACCAACAACCTCAACTTCGGCAACCCCGAGCGGCCTGAAATCATGGCCCAGATCGTCGAAGCCATCGAGGGCATGGCCGAGGCCTGCGAGTTCTTCGGGACCCCCATCACCGGCGGCAACGTCTCGCTTTACAACGAGACCCTCGGCGATCCCATCTTCCCCTCCCCCGTCCTCGGCATCGTCGGCCTGATGAAGACGCAGGCGCCCGCCGGCATCGCCTTCCGCAACCCCGGCCGCGATGTCTACCTGATCGGCGGCCTCGGCGCGGCCGATGAGATCCGCATGGGCGGCACCCAGTACGCCAAGCAGGTCGTCCGGGATCTCTGGGGTCTGCCCCCCGCCCTCGACATGCCCTTCGAAAAGCAGGTCCAGGCGGCGGTCCGCGAAATGGTCACCTCCTCTGCCGTCGAATCCGCTCACGACCTCTCCGACGGCGGCCTCGCCTGGGCCCTCACCGAATCCACTTTCGGCAGGGAAACCGGCGCGTCCATCGATCTCGACAGCGATCTCCGCCCCGAACTCCTGCTCTTCCACGAAGGGCCCTCCCGCCTCATCGTCTCGACCTCCGATCCCGCGGCCGTCGAGAAGATCGCCGCCGCTCATGGCGTCCCCGCCCTCAAAATCGGCCAGACCTCGGATGGCTCCCTCGTCATCCGCAACCGTGGTACCGTGTTGATCCGAACCCAGGTGCGCGAGCTGAAGCAGTGTTGGGCCAGCGCGCTGGAGAATCTGCTCCATGCCGAAGTCCATGCCTGAAGACTCTTGCGAAATTCCCTTCGATAAACTCCACGAAGAGTGCGGCATCTTTGCCGTCTTTGGCCACCCCGAGGCCGCCAACCTCGCCCACCTCGGCCTGCACGCCCTCCAGCACCGCGGCCAGGAGAGCGCCGGCATCGCCTCCTGCGACGGCAAGACCATCCATTGCCACAAGTCCATGGGCCACGTCGCCGAGATCTTCACCGCCGGCGTCCTCAACGGCCTCCCCGGACACATGGCCATCGGCCACACCCGCTACTCCACCGCCGGCGACACCGCCGTCCTCAACGCCCAGCCCTTCTCCGTCGCCTGCAACAAGGGCCGCATCGCCGTCGCCCACAACGGCAACCTCACCAACGCCGCCGAGCTCCGCGGCCAGCTCGAAAGCGAAGGCTCCATCTTCCAGGCCACCAGCGACACCGAGGTCATCCTCCACCTCGTCGCCCGCAGCGCCGAAAAGAGCATGTCCGCCGCACTGCGCGAAGCCCTCCTCCTCATCGACGGCGCCTTCTCGCTCGTCTTCCTGGCCAAGGATCGCGTCATCGTCGCCCGCGACCCCCACGGCTTCCGCCCGCTCGCCATCGGCCGCATGAATCTCGAGTCCGGCCCTGCCTACGTCTTCGCCAGCGAAACCTGCGCCTTCGACCTCATCGATGCCCACTACGTCGGCGACGTCGAGCCCGGCGAAATGGTCATCGCCGGCCCCGACGGCCTCATCCGCGAGTTCTACACCGTCCCCCAGAACCGCGCCCAGTGCGTCTTCGAGCACGTCTACTTCTCCCGGCCGGACTCCATGGTCTTCGGCCGCTCCGTCCAGCGCTCGCGCGAAAAAATGGGCCGCCTTCTGGCCACGGAAATGCCCGTCGAAGCCGACGTCATCGTCCCCATCCCGGACTCCGGTGTCGCCGCCGCCCTCGGCTACGCCCACGCCTCCGGAGTGCCCTTCCGCCACGGCCTCATCCGCAACCACTACGTCGGCCGCACCTTCATCGAGCCCTCCCAGGCCATCCGCGACTTCGGCGTGCGCCTCAAGCTGAACCCTGTCCGCGAGATCCTCCAGGGCAAGAGCGTCGTGCTCGTCGACGACTCCCTCGTCCGCGGCACAACGTCCCAGAAGATCGTCCGCATGGTCCGCAACGCCGGCGCCCGCGAGGTCCACGTCCGCATCTCCTGCCCGCCCACCATGTCGCCCTGTTTCTACGGCGTCGATACCCCCACCAAGCGCGAGCTCATCGCCGCCAACCAGTCCATCGAGGAGATCCGCAACTTCATCGGCTGCGACACGCTCGCTTATCTCTCCCTCGAAAATCTCCACGCCGCCGTCGACGACAGGAACGAGCACTACTGCTACGCCTGCTACACCGGCCGCTACCCCACTGAGCTCATCAATATCGAAGACCTCATGACCTCCCGCCCGAACCGCTAAGCAGCCCAAATTCCCAATCCAGTCCTGGCTCCAAAACCAGTCCAAGCTCCCAATGTGGGGTAGGCCTCCAGGCCTGCGCGCCGACCTCCAGGTCGGCGCAAAAGCTAATCTGAATCTAGCCCCATGGCCCAAGTCTCCCCTTCCGCCCTCGCCGTCCCCCACTCCCGCATCCGCGAAATCGCCGACATCGCCATGCGCATGGACAACGTCCTGCGCCTTTACTTCGGAGAGTCCAACCTCCCCACGCCGCACTTCATCAA
>DAHVTI010000521.1 GCA_027324255.1 Bryobacterales bacterium
CGGCGCGTCCGGCTCGTCGTGCTTCGGCAGCCACCGCGCCAGCTCCGTCTTCACTTTCTCCAACTCCGGCCGCCCGGCCACGTTCGTCCACTCGTCCGGATCCTTCGCCCGGTCGTACAGCTCTTCCCCGCCGTCCGAGTACCGGATGTAGCGCCACTGCTCGCTGCGCACCGCGTGGTTCCTGAACCCGTACGTCGTCACCACCGGGTCTTTTTTCGCCGCCTTCGGATTCTTCAGCCACGGCACCAGCGTCTGCCCTTCCAGCCCGCCCGGCGCCGCCACGCCCGTCAGCTCCATCAGCGTGGGGTAGATGTCCAGCATGCTCACCGGCCGCGGGCACACCCCGCCCGCCCGTGTCACGCCCGGCGCGTTCATCATCAGCAGGTTCAGCGTGGAGCGCTCCCACAGCGTGAACTTCCGCCAGTGCAGCTTCTCGCCCAGGTGCCAGCCGTGGTCGCTCCACAGCACCACCGTCATCTCGTTGGCGTAAGGGCTCGTCTCCAACGCGCGCATCAGCCGCCCCACCATCGCATCGCTGAAACTGATGGCCGCCAGGTACGCCTGCACGCCCTGCTTCCACGCATGCGCCTTCGTCACCCGCGCGTGATCGCCCGACGCCAGCGCGAACTTCCGCCCGATCGCCGGCACGTCGTCCAGGTCGTCTTCCTTCACCCGCGGCAGTTGGATGCTCTCCAGCGGATGCATGTCGAAGTACTTCTTCGGGATGTACCACGGCAGGTGCGGCTTGTAGATGCCGCAGGCCAGGAACAGCGGCTGCTCGCGCTTCTTCGCCAGATGCCCGCTCACCCAGTCCACCACGTGGTAGTCGTTCATTTCGTCGTCGCCGCCCGCCGTGACGCCCCAGTCAAAGTGCGCCCGCGCCGCCGGGCCGGCCAGCGGCGGCGGCGACGGCAGCCGGCAATCCTGCTTCGGCAGCCCGTAGTCGTGCCAGCCTTCCTTGTCCGCGAACGCCCCGTAGGTGCCGTGATAGATCTTCCCGCTGCCCAGCGTCAGGTAGCCGCTGTCCTTGAAACGCCGGTTCAGCGTCGGCACGCCGGCCAGCGCCTTCGAGCCGTGGTACGGCTGGCTGTTCAGGTACACGCCCGTCGACGACGGCCGCCGCCCCGTCATGATCGCCGCCCGCGACGGATTGCACAGCGGCGCCGCGCAGTGCGCGCTGTGGAACATCACCCCCTGCCCGGCCACCCGGTCCAGGTTCGGCGTGATCGTGTTCGGGTGGCCGCCCATGCACCCCACCCAGTCGTTCATATCGTCGATGGCGATGAACAGCACGCTCTTCTTCGGCGCCGCCGCCTTCACCCACGCCGCCGGCGCCGCCGCCAGCGCTGCGCTGAATGTTCGTCGATTCACTGGGCCTTCCTCCTCGTGTTCTTCGGCCGCCCCTGGGGCTCCGCTCCTCTCACCTGCAGATGATCCTCGAACTCCCGCGCCATCGCCAGCAGAGCCTGCGACGCTCCATCGGCGTCTCCATCCAGCACCGCCTGCATCACGCCCTTGTGCTTGTGCGCTTCCTTCTTCAGTTGCAGCCGCCCGCTCTGCGTCCCCCGCACGATGCCCGACGCAAACAGCGGCCCCACCGCCATCTCCAGCGCCCGCTCCGCAAACCGGTTCCCCGCAATCCGCCAGATCATCCGGTGAAATCCCAGGTCCTCGTGGAAAAACGCCGAAAGGTCATCGCGCTTCGCGGCGTCCTCCATCCGCCGCCACTGCGCCTTCAGCGGCGCGTGCCACTTCGCCGTCACGCGCGCCGCCGCCCAGCCCGCCACCAGCGGCTCCAGGTGCCGCCTCATCTCCGTCACCGCCCGAGCGTCCTCCACCGTCAGGTCCACCACCCGGCAGCCTACGTTCGGCAGCTTCACCACCAGCCCCCGCCCCTCCAGGTCTTGCAGCGCCTCGCGCACCGGAATCGAACTCACGCCGTACCGCTGCACCAGTTCCCGCTCCGTCAGACGCGCCCCGGGCGCGTACTCGCCCGTCAGAATCGCAGCTTCCAGCGCATCGGCGATCTGCGCCCTCAACAGCCGCGGCGTGCCCTCCGCGCCGCCCGGCTTCCCTGCATTGATTGCCTTCATATATAATCGTCCCCGGACGTCCAGACTTCATTCTACCCATATGAATCGCCGCAGCTTCCTGTCGACCCTCGCCGCAGCCCCCGCCTTCGCCGCCGCCCGCACCGAAGTCTCCATCCACGGCGCCATGTTCCACCTGAACGGCCAGCCCACCTATGCCGGCCGCTCCTTTCGCGGCATGAAAATCGAAGGCCTGCTCATGAACTCCCGCATGATCCAGGGCATCTTCGACGACTTCAATCCGGATACCCGCTCCCGCTGGGCCTACCCCGACACCGGCCGCTGGGACCCCGGCCGCAACACCCGCGAATTCATCGCCGCCATGCCCGAATGGCGCCGCCACGGCCTCCTCAGCTTCAGCATCAACCTCCAGGGCGGCAGCCCCCAGGGCTACTCCAAAGACCAACCCTGGGACAACACCGCCATCCACCCCGACGGCTCCCTCCGCCCTGCTTACATGCAGCGCCTCGCCTTCATCCTCGACAAAGCCAACCAGCTCGGCATGGCCCCCATCGTCGGCATCTTCTACTTCGGCCAGGACCAGCGCGTCCGCGACGAGACGGCCGTGAAACGCGCCGTCCGCGAAACCGTAGAATGGCTCCTCCACGGCGGCCACCGCCATGTCCTGCTCGAAATCAACAACGAGTGCAACGTCGCCAGGTACGAGCACGATATCCTCAAGCCGCCCCGCGTCCACGAGCTGATCGACATGGCCAAGGCCATCACCCGCAACGGCCGCCGCCTCCTCACCGGCACCAGCTATGGCGGCGGCTTCGTCCCCCTCTCGAATGTCGTGAAGAGCAGCGACTTCCTCCTCATGCACGGCAACGGCGTCAAGGATCCCCGCCGCATCGCCCAGATGGTGGCCCAGGCCCGCCAGGTCGAAGGCTACCGCCCCATGCCCATCCTCTTCAACGAGGACGACCACTTCGAATTCGACAAGCCCGCAAACAATATGCTCGCCGCCGTCGGCAGCTACGCCTCCTGGGGCTACTTCGACCCCGGCGCGAGCAACTACGCCGACGGCTACCAGTGCCCGCCCGTCCAGTGGGGCATCAACACCGAACGCAAGCGCGCCTTCTTCTCGCTGTTGAAGGAGATGACCGGCGCTTAGAGCTTGCTCACCTCCGTCCGCCGCGCCCACACTTTCTCGAACGCCTTCCCGTACTGCTCAATCAGCTCCGGCGCCTCGCCGTGGATCAGCGGCAGCATGATGTGCGTCCCGTTCACTTGAGCGTCGCCCGGCATCGACGCCGGAATCACCGGCGCGTGGTGCCACCACCTGGCTTCCGAGTAGATCTTCAGCTTGTGCTGTTCCGGGTAGTCCCACATGGTCACACGCACGCCCTCCGCCTTCAGCGCCCGCATCAACTGGTCGCGGTTGAAGCCCGCTTTCGCCGCATCGACGAACAGCATGTTGGCGTTGTAATAGACCCGCTTCTGGTCCGCGCGGCACCGCGGCTCGCTCAACCCCGGCAACTGGCACAGCCGCTCGTTCATTCGCTTCACGTTGCCGTTTGACACCGCGTTGCGCTCTTCCAGCCCGCGCAGTTGCACCCGTGCCACCGCCGCCGCAAACGGGTGCATCCGGTACTTCTGCCCGAAGCCCGTCCCTTCATAGGCCCGCACCGGGCTGTCCTTCGCGAACTTCACCGGGTCCTCGTAGTGTCCGAACGCCGCCGCCCGCTCGTAGTAGCCGCGCGTCTGGTACATCCCCATCCCGCCTTCCACCGTCGGCAGCACCTTCGACGCCTGGAAGCTGTAGATCCCCATCACCCCCCACGTGCCCATCGCCTTGCCTTGCATCCACGCCCCGTGCGCGTGCGCCGCGTCCTCCAGCAGAATCAGGCCCTTCTCCTTGCACCAGCCCGCGATCTTGTCCATCTCGCACGGCAGACCCCACGAATGCATCGCCACCACGGCCTTTGTACGAGGCGTCAGCTTCTTCTTCGCGTCCTCCAGGTCAAAGCACGCCGTCTTCGGGTCGATATCGACGAAGACCGGCACAAGCCCGAAGAACCGCATCGCCAGGCACGTCGCGAAAAACGTATAGCTCGGCACCATGATCTCGCTGCCCGCCGGCAGGTCCAGCGCGAAGTACATCGACGTCAGCGCGCTCGACCCGTTCATGTGCGCCTTCACGTACGGCGACTTCGTGTACTCCTTCCAGTCGTTCTCAAACGCCGGCAGCGCGTTGTAGAACGTGTTCTCTTCGATCAGCGCGTGCAGCGCCTCTTTCTCCGCCGCCCCGTACCGCGGCCACTTCGTCAGCTCCTTCAGCGTGCTCGACGGGAAGGTCACCGCCGGCGCGCCGCCGTAGGCCGCCAGCGCCTCCCGCGGCTGCAGCACCGCCGCGCCTCCGGCCAGCACCGCGCCCTTGCGCACGAAATCCCTGCGGCTCTCGCTCGCGTTCTTGCCCGTTTCGTTCGACATCGCTCAAGCTCCTTCCGGGCCTTAGCGGCCCAGTAATTCCCTGATCACTTCTTTGACCCGCGCCTCCGTCCCCGGAGCCGCGTTCGACGCGCTGGGCTCGTAGCCGCCCTGTTGAAAAGCCACGTCCGGGCACAGGTACCCCGGACTGATATCGCCGTATCCGGCCACCGCCACGAACCGGCCCTGCCCCACCTCCAGCGCGTACTTCTGGAACTCCAGCAGCGGCTCGCCCGGCAGGTGCACAATCGCCGCCCGCCCCACGAATAGCGCGCTCGCCGGCAGCGGCCGCGTGCGTTTCGCAAACGCCTCCGCAATCGCCGCGCGATACGCAAGCTGGTCGCTCTTTGCCTTCGCCGCCGCGGGCGCCGGCGCCGGCGCCGGCAGCTTCAGCTCCCGGTACTTCCACTCCAGCCCGCCAGTTTTCTCCAGCCGGGTCGCCGCCGCCGCGGCCTTCATCCCG
>DAHVTI010000553.1 GCA_027324255.1 Bryobacterales bacterium
TCGCGGTTACGTCGATTTCGTTGCCTGGGCATCGGCGCGGTTTCCCGGCGCCTCACGCGAGGAGATGAGCCGGCGAGCGATCGAGGAAGGGTGGCGCATCTTGCACGTCCTCGTGGGGCAGTATCTCGACGGGCGCTACACGCAGGGGAAGCCGCCGACGGCGGAGGAGATGTTTCGCGTGTACGCCCCCTCTGCCGATGGCAACCATCCGGCGAACTATGCACGCTTCGTCGCCGGCAAGATCGGCGCGCGCCCGGACCAGAGACTCATCGACTTGGTGACCGTCTGATGCCGGGTTCGGTCCAGAATGCGGCTCCGGCCACGGTTCTGCCGCCCAGCCTCAGCCGCGCGTTCGTCCACGAGCGCGAGTATCCGGTCATCGATAACGAATACCGGAACGGCGAATCGCAGCGGGCGGTTCAGGCCTCGAACAGCCGCAAGCACTGGCGTCTGGCCAAACGTCTCGCACCGGCGCAGCTCCTGGCGCTCCGCGATTTCTATGACGCCCGCAAGGGACCGACCGAGCCGTTCTACTTCTACGACCCCTATGAGACCAGCCCGAAGTTCACACATGATCCGACCGGCCAGGCCGTCGCGGGCCGCTTCACGGTCCGGTTTAACGGCGAGTGGAGCCAGTCGGTCGGCCTCGGCCGCTCGGACGTGAACATCGAGCTGATTGAGTTGGCCTGACACTTTCTCGGAGAGCACGATGCCGTTTTCTGATTACCTCGACCAGAAGATCCTCGAAAAGGCGTTTCACGGGCAGGACTTCCAGGTCGCCGAGCACTGGTGCAGCCTGCACACCTCCGATCCCGGCAAGACCGGCCAGAACGAGGCCTCCGGCGCACCGTACGCCAGGAAGGCCGTCACGCCGTTCACTACCGTCGACAGCGAGGGTAGCGCGAAGCGGGTCCGAAACGTCGCTCTGTTGCTGATCCAGGTCCCCGCCGGAACCTACACACACGTCGGGATGTGGGATGCATCGACCGGCGGCAACTTCCTCGGCGGCGGCCCACTGTCCTCGCCGGCCACGGTCAACGACGGCGACTTTGTCATCGTTCGCGAGAACGACCTTTCGATCCTCCAGGACTAAGAGGCGCAAGTGTCCACCATCCGTACCCAGTTCGGCCCGGTCGCCAACTTCGGCATCACGCTCAATGGGCTTGCCGCCGGCACTGCCCGGAGCTCCGTGAAGATCGAGAACCAAAACAGCCGCTACATTGACGCCATCTGCCAGTTCAAGATCAAGACCGCCACCGGCACGTTCGGCGACCGCTATGCTGTCTACTTCTTCGCCTGGGGCGCAGCCGACGACGCCTCTCCCGTCTTTCCGGCCGGCATCACGGGCGTGGATGAAGCGGTTTCCGTTGCCCTCGAAACGCTGTCGATCCGCCCGATCGGTTCGCTCTATGTCGCCGCCGCGGGCGCCGTGATCAGCCCGCCATTCTCGGTTGCACCCGCGTTCGGCAACGTGCTGCCTCCGGTCTGGGGCGTACTGGTGATCAATCGGTGTGGTGTGGCGCTCGACGTTTCGGACAACCTCGGCTTCTGGCGCGGCACCGAGTTCGAGGTCTCCTGATGCGGCACCTCCTGCTCAACACGGAACCGCAAACCTGCTTCCCGAGCAGTCACTACGAGGAGCTTCCGGACTTCACCTCGCCGCTCGCGAGTGGCCTCCATTCCCTGTGGCTGCCGAGCGCGCTCGAGCCGAGGATGTCGATCAACGTCCTGCACATGAGCGGCAAGCGGGAGACGACAGTGGGAGAGTACACCGCCGCCTATTACAAACGTCGGGCGCAGTCTGGCGGCGCGCCCGCCGGACTGGTGGTACCGACCGGCTCGGGCGGCAATCTCGCGACGCCATTCGGCAATGCGCTCGCCTACAGCAACGAGCAGCTCGGCCTATCGGTCGGCAGCCTCGGCTACTGCCCGATGTACAGCAGTGACGGAACGAACAAGACCATCTCGGTCTGCACCTGGTTCCGGATCAACCGCGTGAACGGCTCGGGCTTTCCGACGCTGCTCGGCAACAGCTACACGAGCACCTGGTGGCTCGGCCTGCGGACGTCGACCGGCGAGTACAAAGCGATCTTCCGCAACAACTCGTCGCCGTATGGGCCGTTCGAGTGGGGCTCGTACGGCGCTGATCTTCGGAAGGTCGCCTGCGTCGCCTTCGTCTTGCCATGCGACGCCAACAAAGCCGCCAGCGTGTACCACAACGGCGTCCTGGCCGTGCAAAGCACGCTCGCTAACGCCAGTTCCGTTGCCGGCAACCTGGATGTCTGGGCGCTGTCGTCGGCCACGCCGGGGATGTTCGCCGAAATCTTCGGCTTCGCCGCCTGGACGCGCGCGCTGTATCCGGAGGAGATCCGCGAGCTCTCGCTGGGCCCGTGGGTGATCCTCGGCAAACGGCATCGGTTCTGGTACGCGCCGTTGATGGCGTACCGCTCTGCGCAGATCGCTGGCGACTCGTCTTTCGCCGCAGTTGGATTCCGCTGCACACCACGAAGCGCGGCGATCGCCGGAACCTCAAGCCTCATGGCATTCCTGCGGCCGCCAGCGGCTCCGGAACGCACGGTCTCGATCCGGCCTGAGAGCCGCTCCTTTTCGCCGTCGGCCGAGTCGCGCAGGCTCACCGTCCGGCCGGAGTACCGGGGCATCGAGGCATGACGTTCACGAAAGACCCGAACGCGGTCCTCGACTACACGATCGACTGGACCCGCTGGTTTGCCGGTGATCAGATCGCGACGAGCGCGTGGCTGGTGCCGACCGGACTCACGAAGATCGCCGACTCGAAGACACCCTCCTCGGCGACGGTGTGGCTCTCGGGCGGCACGGCGGGGCAGTCCTACACCGTGACGAATCGCATCACGACCACAGGCGGCCGCACCGAGGACCGCTCGTTCACCATCCGCGTGGAGGAACGCTGATGGACGGCTATCACGTAGAACCGTCTTGAGCAGTTACCGGCAGAGTCAGTAGGATGATGTCAGGTTCCGAGGAAGGTCCTTTGCGTCTCTGGTCGATTCACCCGTCATTGCTCGACCGGGCCGGGTTGGTGGCTCTCTGGCGGGAGTCGCTACTGGCCCAACACGTGCTCTGCGGACGCACCAAAGGCTACCGCTTCCACCCACAGCTCGATCGGTTCCGCCGAACGCCGCAGCCGGTTGCCGCGATTGTGACCTACCTTTGGGGTGTTCACGCGGAGGCTGAGCAGAGAGGCTACCGGTTTGACGCATCAAAGATCGTGGGCAAACCTGACCGGACAACGATCGAGGTCACCCGAGGGCAACTGCGGTATGAACTCGAACACCTCAAGCGAAAGCTCCGGGAGCGTGACCGAGCACAACTTCGTATGCTCCCGGCCCCACAACGTGTGCCGCCGCACCCCATGTTTAGGGTTGTTCCTGGCCAGGTAGAGCCATGGGAACGCACGAAGGCCTGACCGCACCTCGCACCTGAGCCCGACCAACACCCCAGAAGCTCGGATTCCTCATGCCCGACTACATCGGCAACATCGCGGTCCCGGAAATCGCGCCGTCGGGGGTGTTCCCGATCGTGCCGGATTGCCCGCACGGACGCGCGCATGCGCCCGAGGTTGTGGTCCATCGGTTCGGCTCCGGCAATGCCAAGATCGAACAGCGCTTCCTGCTGGGCACCGGTGCGAAGCGCTTCACGGTTCGGAAGGCCTGGCTCCGTGACTCCGAACGACTCGCCGTCCGCAACTTCTGGGAGTCGAAGTACGGCCCTTACGGCGCGTTCACCTACAACTCGCCCAATGACGACGGCCTCGGCACCACCGCCTACACTTGCCGCTTCGCCAACGAGCCGCTCTCCTGGGAGATGCTGACCGACGCGGTGTGCTCACTCGGCGTCACCCTTATCGAGATCCCCTCGTCCTCTCCCAGCTACTCGCTGAGCCAAACGGTGACGCGATTCCCGCCGCAGGCGCTCAAGGACGCCCTGCTGTCGCAGGTCCAACAGATCGTCCCCCTCATCAAGGTCCAGCCGCTTGAGCCCGCGTACCCCGCGATCCATCTCTCCGACCGGCGCTGCACGGTGGGCGGCCAACTCTACCAAGCGCGCCTCCTGGAGTTCGACGGCATCTCGCAGGGCATGGGCAATGAGGCCGACGAGGCGCAATTCTCCTTCGGGAACGCCGATCGCGTCATGCGCGACCTGGCCAACGACGTCGATCTGTACCGAGCAGCGATCGAGTTCTCACTCTTCCACGTCGGCACGGGCATCAAGCTGGATCTCTGGAAGGGCGACATCGTCAACTGGGCCTGCGATGCCGGTCCGGAGTTCCGCGTCACCGCCGCTGACGGCCTGTACGAGTTGAACCTGCCATATCCCACGCGCAAGATTTCGCGCACCTGCTGGAAGCCCTTCAACTCCCAGGCCTGCCCTTTCGCCACCCAAGGCGCGATGGATTACGTCCACTTCCCTTCGGCTGATCCAGGAAAGTGCGACAAGTGCTACGAGACCGAAAACGGCTGCCTGGCGCACGGCATGAAGCGCTACTACGGCGGCATCCTCGCGGAACCGCAGAGCGTCCGCATCAAGGACAACTCCACCGGAACCTGGGGCTTCGGACGCTCGCCGCTCACGAGCGTTTCGCTCGTGGCCGACTCCATCTACGATCAGGTCCTGCCGGAGATCTACACCGACTTCGCCATGCCGGTGAACTGCAAGATCGCAGCCGGACGTGACGAGAGCGATTTCTACGAGTCGCTGGGCATCGTCGGGGAGGGCCCGCTGGTGGCCTTTGGCAGTGGCCATAAGCTCGACGGTCAGTACCACCACGGCTATCCCGGCAGCTTCGGACTGCGCCAGGTGCTCGGCTCCGATCCGGCCGGCGCGCAAGACTGGTTCTCGCTCGATCAGTCCGGCAATCAGACCGGCGTCGACTGGCGCAAGGTCTTCTCCGGCAACTCCACGTACAAGGACAACTTCGCTGCGGGCACGGCATTTCTGGTGATCCGGCGCTCCGACGCCAAGGGCCTTCAACTCTCCCGGCCCGGGGAGCACCAGATGGAGGCCGTTGTCTCGTTGGGCATGAAGGGTTGGGTTTGGACCTCGCCCGGCGTCCGCATCTGGGGTCCGCCGCTCACCAACCCCGTGTGGATCGCCATCAACATGCTCCTCCGCGCACGGGGCATCCGGTTGGGCGAGTCCGCCACGACGCAGCAGCTCGATCTGGCCGAGACGTTCTTCGATGTGAGTGCCGCCATCGCGGCCGCATCCATCTGCGACGAGCAGGTCTCGAAGCTGGTCGGCTCGGGCACAGAGACGCAGTTCAAGTTCCGCGGCGCGATCCAGGAAGAGAAACCGCTTCGGGACTGGCTCCAGGAAGTGCTCATGAACTGCCTGGGCTACTACACGTTCGCCTTCGGCAAGCTCAAAATCGGTGTGCGCGTGAAA
>DAHVTI010000554.1 GCA_027324255.1 Bryobacterales bacterium
CACGCGCGACTATCTCCTGGAAGACCGCGGCCTTACGGAGAAGAAGCGAAACGAGGCCGAGGCGGCGGTCCCCTATGCCTACAACTTCAACCAGGCGGGGGATGCGGAGCTTGTGGGACGTTTCGAGCAGTCGCTGCAACTTTTGCGCAACGCTGCCGCCGGCGCCGATACCTCTTCGCTGAAGGAGTCGCTTCAGAACGTGTTCGGAAGCGCTGTTTCCCCGCCGGAGATGGCCGCACTCATGCACGTCGGTGCCGACCCGGCGGTGTTCGACCAGGTGCGGCAGGTTGCCGCCAGGCTCCATTCCCACAAGATCGTCGCGGACCGACGGACGTTCGCGGCCGACAACGCCCGCGGGGTCGTCCTGGTGGACCAGATGAGCGGCGAGCCCCTCGGCAAGATGGAGTACGCGGCAGCCCCCCTCGATGTGGGCGACGCGGCAAAGTCGCTGGAGGGGATGAAGTTCTCCGTTCCGGGACTCTCTCCCCGTGAGGCCGCGGTCATCAAGGGGCTCATTGCCAAGGCGGTCCGCCCCAATCTCGTCTTCAACCGGGAAATGACGGAGAGTGCCCGCAAGAGGGCCCGGGAAGCGGTGAGCCCCGTCCTGCTCCAGGTCAAGCGCGGCGAGATGATCGTCCGGGTGGGGGAGCGGATCACAACTGAACAGGCCCAGAAGCTTGAGATGCTCTCCTCCGCCCGGCAGGAAATCAACCGCTTCTTCGTCGGGTTCGGCCTCTTCGGTCTCGTGCTGGTGGTCTTCTACTTTCCGTACCGGTTCGCCCGCAAGAACATCCGCAAGTTCAATCCGACCAGCAAGGACCTCTTACTCATCTCTCTGGTCACGGTCGGCATCTTCTTCCTCCACAGGATCGCCTTCACCATCTCGGCCGCCATGGGAACGCCGTTTCCCACCATCGACACCGCCGATTACTACTACCTCTTCCCCTTTGCCGTGGGGCCGATGCTGATCCGGATTCTCCTGAACTCGGAGGTGGCAATGGTCTTTGCGGCCATCACGGCGCCGCTGCTCGGAGTGATGTTCAACAACAGCCTGTTCGTCGTGCTGTATGCCCTCCTGGGAGGGATCGTCGGCGCCCACGGCGTACGCCACTGCAAGGACCGCACGCGCATTTACACGGCCGGGCTGAAGGTGAGCGTGGTGAACCTCGCCATGGCGCTCGCCTTCCAGACGATGAACGACAGTCTCCTCTCGATCCAGACCCTCTGGAGCGCGGGCTTCGCCGTGGTCGGCGGGCTCGTCTGCTCGGCCATCGTGACCGGTACGATTCCCCTCATCGAGACGCTGTTCCACTACACCACCGACATCAAGCTCCTGGAACTCTCGAACCTCAATTCTCCGATCCTGCGGGAGCTGATGGTCCGGGCGCCCGGCACCTATCACCATAGCGTTCTGGTGGGAAACCTGGTCGAGGCGGCGGCCGAGGCGATCAACGCCAACCCGCTCCTGGCCCGGGTGGCGGCGTACTACCACGATATCGGCAAGGTAAGCAAGCCCCAGTACTTCATCGAGAACACGGGGGGTGGCGAGAACCGCCACGACCGCCTTGCCGCGAGCATGAGCGCCCTCATTCTCATCTCTCACGTCAAGGAAGGGGTGGAACTGGCCAAGGAGCACCGGCTGGGGCGTCCGATCATCGACATTATCCGTCAGTCCCACGGCACCGCCCTCATGAGCTTTTTCCACCAGAAAGCGAAAAACCAGGCGGGAGAGGGGCAGACGGTGGACGAATGCGACTTCCGCTATCCGGGCCCCAAGCCCCAGTCGCGGGAGGCCGGCCTCGTGATGCTGGCCGACTGCGTGGAGGCGGCTTCCCGCACCCTCACGAACCCCACCCCCGACCGGATCCAGGGACTGGTGCAGAAGATCATCAACAACATCTTCATCGACGGCCAGCTCGACGAGTGCGAGCTGACCCTCAAGAACCTCCACGAAATCGCCAAGAGCTTCAACCGGATCCTCGCCGGCATCTATCATCACCGCATCGACTATCCGGAGCCGGCGTACAAGGAGAAGGACAAAACCACCGGAGGAAAGAAACCGAGTGAAGGTAGCGATCACGAACCGCCAAAGACGCCATCCGATCGGGACGAGACGCCTAAGAAAGGTGGCGGAGAAGATATTAGACGCCTTGGGATATCCCGATAGCGAGCTGTCGGTGGTCATCACCGGCGA
>DAHVTI010000278.1 GCA_027324255.1 Bryobacterales bacterium
GGTAGAGACTTCGACGAGCACGGCGTCGGACTTCCAGATGAGCTGCGTGCCGGTGACCCACGAACGATCCTGCAAGGGGCAGGACATGAGGGTGACTTTGACGCCGGTGATTTTGAGCGGCTCGCGGCGGAGGCCTTCGAGAGGGTGGATGGCGCCGGCCAGCGGGGGCGCGGCCGCGGCCATGGCGAGCAGAGAGCGGCGGGAGAGGGTCATACGGCGACGGACTCCTTTGGGGGGCATGATATGCCGCGCGAGGGGCGGAGTCCACCGGCAAGCGGGCTCGGATATGCTTACGGCATGAAGCGCGCATTGATACTTCTGGCGGGAGTAGCGGGTCTGCTGCAGGCGCAGGAGCAACTGAAGCTGGGGCTGGTGGGGGAGGCGGAGATTATCGGCTCGAGACTGCGGCTGACGCCCGCCCTGCCGCAGACGGTGGGGGCTGCATGGTTTCTGACGAAGCAGCAGGTGGCGGGAGGATTCGAAGCCATATTCAGGTTCCAGATCACGGAGCCGGGCGGATTGGGAAGAGGCGCGGACGGGTTTGCGTTCGTGTTGCAGAACGAGGGAGCGGACGCGATGGCGGGGCGGGGATCGGCAGGCGGATTCGCGCTGGGCGACGGGTGGCGTGACCTCTCTAAACAGGGCATTGCGAGGAGCATCGCGGTGTTCTTCGATACATGCCAGAACCGCGACGGCAACGACCCTTCGGACAACTACGTGGCGATCTGCGCGAACGGGGCAGTGGGGAAGATGCAGTGGCCGCCGAGGCGGCTGGGTCTCAGCACGCGCCTGGGATTCCGCCTGAAAGACGGCAAGGTGCACGAAGCGCGGATCCGCTATCAGCCGCCGGTGATGACCGTGGCCCTGGACGGAGGCGAGCCGCTGTTGAGGAAGGCGGTGGACGTGAGGGCGATCGTGGATGCGGAGGGCAAGGCGTATGTGGGCTTCACGGCGTCGACGGGGAACGGCTATGAGAATCACGACATTCTGGGGTGGCGCTACGAGGCATTGGCGCCGCAGGTTGAGTCGCAGATGTTCCAGGTGGAGTCGAGCATCCGGTACGCGTTGAGCGGATGCATGGCAGGGAAGAACCTGTGCACTCCGGCCAAGGCGCAGGTGACGCAGGCGGGCGAGGGCCGGTATCACGTGGTGCTGCCGGGACACGTGGAACGGGGGGCGAGCATTCCGAACGCGGAGGGGCGGCGGATGAGGATCGAGAACGCACAAGGGTGGGTGTGCTGGGACGTGGCGGCGGCCAACGGCTGCGCGGCGCCGGCGGAGGCGCTGCGGGTGAACACGGAACAGGGGCGGACGTACTTCAGGGTGCGGGGACCGGAGGGGCGTTCGATGGCGAAGAGCGAAGGGGCGTTCGAGTTCAACGTGATTCTCGAATAGCGGGCTGTGGGCCTTGCGCCGGCGCGCGGATGGCGATTGACTGGCACGAGGGAGGAACGATGAAGAGCTACCCGGCGAACCTGAAGGAGTGCGCGGTGGAGTCGTTGATGCGGGCGCACGTGGACGACCTGGCGCACTACGTGATTGGGCGCGAGGAGAAGGACATCACGGCGTGCGACCTGTTCCGGGCGGTGGCGCTGTGCCTGCGGAAACCGCTGCTGGAAGGCTACTGGGCGACGGCGGAGCGGCGGCGGAAGGCGGGCGGCAAGCGGGTGGCGTACCTGTCGATGGAGTTCCTGGTGGGGCGGCTGCTGCGGAGCACGCTGTCGAACCTGGAGTTGTTGGACGCGTGCCGGGCGATGGTGACGTCGCGCGGGATGAGTTTCGAAGATGTGCTGGAGGCGGAGCCGGACCCGGCGCTGGGCAACGGCGGGTTGGGACGGCTGGCGGCGTGCTTTCTGGAATCGCTGGCGACGCTGGACATGCCGGCCATCGGGTACGGGATCAACTACCGCTACGGGCTGTTCCGGCAATCGATCTCGAGAGGCTCGCAGGTGGAGATGCCGGACCGGTGGCAGGACGGCAGCTCGCCGTGGCTGGTGGAGCAGGCGCAGGAGACGTTCTTCGTGCCGGCATACGGGGAAGTGGTGGCGGGGCCGGGCCGCGGGTACAACCCGATGTGGATGAACTGGCGGCTGATGATCGCGGTGCCATACGATTTGCCGATCGCGGGCTACGGCGGGGAGACGGTGAACGTGCTGCGGGTGTTCGAGACGCGGGCGTCGGACGAGTTCGACATGCAGATCTTCAACAGCGGCGATTACATCCGGGCGGTGCGGCAGAAGATCGAGACGGAGACGATCACGCAGGTGCTGTATCCGTCGGACGCGGTGCCGGAGGGCAAGGAGCTGCGGCTGCTGCAGGAGTACTTCCTGGTGGCGTGCGCGGTGCGGGACCTTTCGCGGCGGTTCGACACGACGGGGCTGGCGGTGGACCGTTTTCCGGACTGGATCGCGGTGCAGATGAACGACACGCATCCGGCGCTGGCGGTGGCGGAGGTGATGCGAATGCTGGTGGACGAGCGCGAAGTGGGCTGGGAGCGGGCGTGGGAGATGACGCAGGCGGTGTGCGGGTACACAAACCACACGCTGCTGCCGGAGGCGCTGGAGCAATGGCCGGTGGCGCTGCTGGAAAAAGTGCTGCCGCGGCACATGCAGATCGTCTACGAGATCAACCACCGGTTTCTGCAGACGGTGCGGGTGCAGTGGCCGGGGGACGTGGAGCGGGTGAAGCGGATGTCGCTGATCAACGAAGAGGGGGAGCGCACGCTGCGGATGGCGAACCTGGCGATTGCCGGGAGCCACGCGGTGAACGGCGTCTCGGCGCTGCATTCGCGGCTGCTGCGGGAGCGGCTGTTCCGGGATTTCCACGAGCTGTACCCGGAGCGGTTCCAGAACAAGACGAACGGCGTGACGCACCGGCGGTGGCTGCTGGAGGCGAATCCGCCCCTGGCGGCGTGCATCAGCCGGATGATCGGGACGGGGTGGATCGTCAACGGGCAGGAGCTGGAGAAACTGGCGCCGCACGCGGAGAAGGAGGAGTGCCTGGCGGCGATCCTGCATGCGAAGCTGGCGGCGAAGCGGGCGCTGGCAGAGTACACGAAGAAAGAGCTGGGGCTGAGCGTGGACGCGGCGGCGCTGTTCGACGTGCAGGTGAAGCGGATCCACCTGTACAAGCGGCAGTTCCTGAACCTGCTGGCGATCATGGACGAGTACCTGCGCATGGTGGACGAAAGCTGGACGCCGGCGGCGCCGAGGGTGTGCTATTTCGCGGGGAAGGCCGCGCCGGGGTACCGGATGGCGAAGCTGGTGATCCGGGCCATCCACGCGGTGGCGAAGGTGGTGAACGCGGACCCGCGGACGCGGGGATGGCTGCAGGTGGCGTTTCTGCCGGACTACCGGGTGTCGCTGGCGGAGAAGATGATTCCGGCGGCGGACGTGAGCGAGCAGATTTCGACGGCGGGCTACGAGGCGTCGGGCACGGGGAACATGAAGCTGTCGATGAACGGGGCGCTGACGGTGGGGACGCGGGACGGGGCCAACATCGAAATCGCGGAAGCGGTGGGCGAGGAAAATATCTTCCTGTTCGGGCTGACGGCGGAGGAGGTGGCGGCGCTGCATGGGAATTACGAGCCGTGGCGCCTGGCGCAGAGATCGCCGGCGGCGCGGCGCGTGGTGGAGGCGCTGCGGGCAGACCGTTTTCCGGGCGACGAGCCGGGACAGTTCTGGCCGCTGCTGGAGAGCATCCTTTCGAAGGACGACCCGCACGTGCACCTGGCGGATTTGGAGGCGTACCTGGCAGCGCGGGAGCGGGCGGCCGGCGAATACACCGACAAGGAGCGGTGGACGCGCAAGGCGATGCTGAACGTGGCGCGGATGGGGTGGTTTTCAAGCGACCGCACGGTGCGGGAGTACGCGGCGGACATCTGGGGGGTGAAGCCGGTGGACGGGGCGCCTCCTGCCGGCTGAGGGTGTGATAGATTCCCGTCATGCGAAGGCGAGAGTTCATGGCGGCTTCGACGATGGCCGTGGCGGCGCGGGCGCAACAGCGGAAGAAGAACGTGCTGTTCATCGCAGTGGACGACCTGCGTCCGCAGTTGGGCTGTTACGGGCACAGGCAGATTCAATCGCCGAACATCGACCGGCTGGCGGCGCAGGGGCTGCGCTTCGACCGGGCGTACTGCCAGCAGGCGGTGTGCGCTCCGACGCGGGCCAGCCTGCTGACGGGCACGCGGCCCGACACGACGCGCGTCTACGACCTGCAGACGCCGCTGAACACGGTGCGGCCGGACCTGGTGAGCCTGCCGCACCACTTCCGCAACAACGGCTATGAGACGGTGTCGCTGGGCAAGATCTACCACCACGCGAACGAAGACCCGCAGGGCTGGAGCGCGGCGCCGTGGCAGCCGCGGAGCGATTGGGCGGGCGGCTGGCGGGCGTACCGGGACCCGATGTCGAAGATCACGGTAGCGCAGCAGGACGCGGTGTTGCGGGCGGGGTACGAGAGCGCGCGCAAGGCCGGCAGGAACACGGCGGAGCCGCTGTACGGGCGGGGGCCGTCGTACGAAGGGCCGGACGTGGCGGACAGCGCGTATCCGGACGGCATGACGTGCGAGCGGGCCATCGCCGAGCTGCAGCGCATGAAGGACCGGACTTTCTTTTTGGCCGCGGGCTTCGTGAAGCCGCACCTGCCGTTCAACGCGCCGAAGAAGTACTGGGACCTGTACTCGCCGGCGGACCTGGAGCTGCCGGCGCGGAACGAGTGGCCGGAGGGGATGCCGGAGCTGGCGGGGTCCGAGTGGGGCGAGCTGCGGGCGTATGCGGGCATTCCGCGGAAGGGTCCGGTGGACGAGGGCGCGCTGCGCATGCTGATCCACGGCTACTACGCGTGCGTCAGCTACATGGACGCGCAGGTGGGGCGGCTGCTGGGCGAACTGGATGGGCTGGGGCTGCGCGAGGATACGGTCGTCATTCTGTGGGGCGACCACGGCTGGAAGCTGGGCGACTACGGGGCGTGGTGCAAGCACACCAACATGGAGCTGGACACGCACGTGCCGATGATCCTGTCGGTGCCGGGACAGAAGACCGCGGGGCAGGCCACGAGCGCGCTGGTGGAGTACGTGGACATCTATCCGACGCTGGCCGCGGCGTGCGGGCTGGCGGTGCCGGCGCAGTGCGAGGGCCTGAGCATGCTGCCGCTGGTGGAGAACCCGCGGAGGAAGTGGAAGGCGGCGGCGTTCAGCCAGTATCCGCGCGGCAAGGACGTGATGGGGTACACGATGCGCACGGAGCGGTGGCGGTACACGGAGTGGATTTCGCGCGGCAGCGGAGAGCTGGCGGCGCGGGAGCTGTACGACCACGCGCGGAGCGACGTGGCGAGCGCCAACGTGGCGGAGCTCGCCGCCAACGCCGCGCTGGTCCGGGAGCTATCGGCGCAGCTCGACAAAGGGCAGGGCTGGAAGAAGGTGCGCGAGGCGGCGGGCGCGTAGCGGGCTTCTCACCGGGAATTTCAGTTGATAAAATCCGGTGGTTATGCGTAACTCGACACTCATTCCCGGACTGATCTTCTCCCTGCTGGCGTTCGCGTCCGCGGCCGCGGGCGCGGGGCCGTGCTCGCTGGTGACG
>DAHVTI010000560.1 GCA_027324255.1 Bryobacterales bacterium
GCCGCCGCCACCAGCGCGCTCTCTGTCAGCCACTGCCGCACCAGCCGGCTCCGCGTCGCACCCAGCGCCTGCCGGATCCCCGTCTCCCGCCGCCGCGCCTCCGCCTGCGCCAGCGCCAGCCCGGCCGCGTTTCCGCAGGCGATCCACAACACCAGCGCCACAATCGCCAGCAGGATCGACACCGGCTTCACCGCCTGCGACATCTGCTGCTCCCGCGCCATCACCATCCTGAATTCGATGTCCCGGTTCGCCGCCGGATACTCCGCCTTCAGCCTCCGTCCCATCGCAGCCACCTGCCCCGCCGCGCGCTCCCTGTCGCCCGGCTTCACCCGCGCCACCACCGCGAACTGCCGCGACCGCCGCTCCTCGATGTCGCTCCGCGCGTTCGTCGTCGCCGCCCACGCCGCCGGCGATTCCCACAGGTCCACCACGTACCGGCCCTCCAATCCCGGCACCGCCGCCGGCACCACTCCCACCACCGTCACAAACGCGTCGTTCACCTGGATCTGCCTGCCCACGATCCCCGCATCCCCGCCGAACCGCCGCTGCCACAGGCTGTGGCTGATCATCACCTCCGGCGCCCCGTCCGCCGATGAATTCTCCGCGGGCTCCAGCGTCCGCCCCGCTTCCGCCCCGATGCCCAGAACCTCAAACAGGTTCCCGTCCACCACGTATACCGGCAGCATCTCCGCCTCTCCGCCCCGCTTCAGCATCGCCCCGCGCGAAGAGTACGCCGTCATCCCGGCAAACGCGTCCGCGGCCGCCCGCAGCTCCCGGTATTCCTGAAAATAGAACCCCTCCTGCCGCCGGCCCTCCGCCACCGCCTCCACCCACGCCACCTCCTCCGGCGCCCGCACCGGCAGCGGACGCAGGAACAGCGCGTCCGCCACGCTGAAGGCCGCCGTGTTCGCCCCGATCCCCAGCGCCAGCGACAGCGCCGCCGCCAGCGTCCAGCCCGGCCGCGCCGCCATCCGCCGCGCCGCCTGCCTCACGTCCATCCAGATTCCCGGCATACCGCTGTTCTATCACGCCGCGCCGCGCAAGCCGCCGGCATTCCCTGTAACAATCCGCCGGACGCCTTGACAGCCCGCCGGGCGCCTGCCATCCTGCCCCCATGCGCTACACGATGCTGTCGATGACCCTCTTTTCCCTCGCGCTCTCCGCGCAGTCCGCCGACAACCCCCTGAGCAACGGCACCAAGGGCCTCTACACCATGGCCAGGACCAACCTCATCCGCGCCGCCGAAAAGATGCCCGAAGAGAACTACGCCTTCAAGCCCTCCCCCGACGTCCGCAGCTTCGGCCAGCTCGCCGGCCACGTCGCCGACGCCAGCTACATGTTCTGCTCCGCCGCCCTCGGCGAGCAGCCCCCCGTGCGCGGCATCGAGAAGAGCAAGACCACCAAGGCCGACCTCGTCCAGGCCCTCAAGGACGGCTTCGCCTACTGCGATAAAGCCTACGACGGGATGACCGACGCCAAGGGTGCCGCCAAGGTCAAGTTCTTCGGCTCCGAGCGCCCCGCCCTCACCGTGCTCGACTTCAACGTCGTCCACGACTACGAGCACTACGGCAACATGGTCACCTATCTGCGCATCAAGGGCATCGTCCCGCCCTCGAGCGAGCCCCGCAAGTAGACGTTCAACCTCTCCGCGCCGCGCGCCGGACTACTGGAACTGGTCCGGCGCCCGCCGCCGCCTTCAGCACCTCCGCCTTCGTCACCGATGCCGGCACGCGCATCGCCAGCGTCCACGCGCGCGGGCCGCGGCGGATCTCTTCCAGCGCGCCCGTCTTGAAATCGCCCAGCCCCCCAAAGCGCCGCAGCATCTTCAGATTCCGCCCCACCGCGCGCAACGCCTCCGCCGCCGCCTGAAAAGCCTCCCCGCCCGGTTCGCCCTGCCCGTCCACCGCCAGGTAGCGGAACCCGCCCGGCTCCGCCCCCACCGCCTTCCTCGCCGCCGCGTACCCGGCTTTGTTCTCTCGCGCCAGTCCCGCCGCCCCCGCCAGCTTCCTCGCCTCGAGCCTGGCCCGAAACGCGGAGCCCGCCTCGCGGCCTTTGGCCATCGCTACCCTCCAAACGCCCGCCGCGGGTTGTCCACCAGCAGCGTCTTCCACGTCTCCGGCGGCAGCAGCGGCAGGAAGGTCGTGTAGAGGTAGGTGTAGCCGCGGTAGCTGCCGCCGCCGGGCTCACCCACGTGATACCACCCGGCGTCCTGCGACACCAGCGTGCGCCCCAGCAGGCCCTTGTCTTTCATGTACAGCACGCAGTCGCGGTGCCAGCCGGCGGACTTTTCGGAGATGCCGTCGAACTCCACCCACGCCCCGGCGCGCGCCGCGCGTTCGTGATAGCCGTGGTCTTTTTCGCTCTGTGCGTGCACCCACACGAACTTCGACGCCGGGCACTTCAGCGACGCGAGAATCTCCAGTTGCGCCTCCGCCGCTGGGCCTCCGCCGTTGGTGTGCGACGCGATCGTCAGGCCCGTCTCCAGCGACGTCAGCGCCGCGGCCTCCACCAGCTTGCGGTCCAACTCTTCCAGCGGGAAGCCGTTGACGCCCGTCTTGATGAAGCGCGGCTTCACGCCGTCCACCCCGTTCTTCCACTCCGCCGCCCAGCGCTTCGCCAGCTCGCGCGCCGTCTCCGTGCGCGCGTAGTCCGGAACGCCGGCGCGCTTGGCCGCCCCGTAGATCCCCGTGTTCGTCCACAGCTCGATGCCCGTGGCGTCTTCGAGCATCTTCAACAGCCGCGCGTCGCGCCCCAGTCCGTTCGGCGTGCACTCCAGCATCCGCACGCAGCCCAGCGGTTTCAGCTCTTCCAGCTTCGGCCGCGCGATGCGGAACACCTCCGCGCGGTCGTACTTGGCCGTGGAGGCGACCCCCGCGAAATCGACGATCACATGTTCGTGCACAAGCGTGGAACCGGCCACCGCCGGAGCGGGTCTATTCTGAAGAAGCGAAGCAATCAGGAATTCGCGCCGCACCATGATGCCGACATTGTACTCCCTGCTATTCGCCGCGCTGCTCCAGCCGGCGCCGAAAACGGGATTCGTCGAAGGGACCGTTGTGGACGCCGTCTCCGGCGCACCTCTCGCCCAGGCCACCGTCAACGTCCGGTACGAGAAGGCGCCCGACGGCAGCGGCCGCCTCACTTCTCAGAACGAGCGCGGCAACACCGCGGAGACCGGAATCGACGGCCGCTTCCGCCTCGAGGCCGTTGCCGGCATCCCCTTCCACTTCGCCGTCACGCGCAAAGGCTACACCTCGATCAACGAGCGCTTCGGCCACGAGGACCCGAACCCCTATTCCCTCGAACCGGGCCGTGAAAAGACCGGCGTCGTCATCGCGCTACAATCTGAATCCTCGCTCGCCGGCACGGTCTTCGACCCCGAGGTGCAGAAGCCCGTCGAGGGCATCACCGTCCGCGCCCTGCGCAGGGCGCGCGAGAGCGGCAACGAATACTGGGCCCCCACCCAGCAGGCCAAGTCCGGCGCCGACGGCCGCTATGTCATCGGAGCCTTGCCGCCCGGCGAGTATCGCCTCTTCCTCACCTCCAACCTCGCTCCCAAGCTGATCCCTGCACCGCCCGAACCGTCCCCCCCTGTCTTCGACTACCCTCCGGTCTACTACCCCGGCGTCGCCGACGGCCCGTCCGCCCTGCCTGTCAACCTGATGCCCGGCGCGAGCCTCGGCTCCCTGGACGTGAAGATCTCGCGCCGGCGGCTCTACTCAATTCGCGGTGAAGTCAAACTCGACGGCTCCCCGACCCCAGTGGCGTTCTTCTCCATCGCCCCGTTCGGCGAGGACGGGCAGGTCCACCGCCGCATCGGCGTCCTGGACGCCCCGGGACCGTTCGAAATCCTCAACCTCCAGGAGGGGCCGCTGAAGCTCTCCGCCGTCAGCACGCCCGCCGGCGGAGTCCTGCAAGCCCTGGCACTGCACGATACCGTGCTGCAGTCAGACCAGGACCACGTTCTGCTCCATCTCCTGCCGGGCACGCGAGCCTCCTTCGCCGTCTCCACCTACGGCTTGCGGGACGATGCCCACGATCCTCTCTGGACGGAGCTGAAAGCCTCCTGCACGGTTCGCTTTTCGCCGCGCGCCCGGGTTCGCATGGGTGACGATCCGGCCGCAAAAGCCGGGGCCGACGGACGCGGCGCCGTGGACAACCTCTTCGTGGAACCCGTCCAGGTCTCCGTGCAGGGGATTCCCGACGGCTGGCTGCTGCGCCAGGTCCTCTATGACGGTCAGCCCGCTGAGCCCTACCGCGTCGAGATGAACCCTTCAGCGCCGGAGCACCTCTTCCGCATTCTGCTCGCGCCCGCGGCCAACTCCATCTCGGGCGGCGTGCGCGAAGGCTCAGCGGCCGCGGCGCAGGCGCTGGTGCTCGTCGTGCGCGAGCCCTTCGACCAGGACACGATCTACTCCCGCATGAAGCGCGCCACCGCGGACGGCGATGGCCGTTTCTCCTTCCGCACGCTCCACCCTGGAGCGTGGCGCATCCTGGCCGTGCCCGCCGCTTCATCCTGGCAGGCCGCGAACATGCTCATCCTCAGCGGCGCCGGCGAGAAGGTGGACGTGCCCGAGTCCGGGTCGATCTCCATTCAGCTCGACGCCCGCAAGTAGTCCTTCTAGCTCGTGTGCGCCATCACCACCGTGTGCGGCGACATCGGCACCGCGT
>DAHVTI010000564.1 GCA_027324255.1 Bryobacterales bacterium
CGTGCTCGATGCCCTGCTCGACGTGCTCTCGCTCAACTACTCCGAGACCCTCATGGCCGCCTCCGGCTTCCAGGCGGAGAAGAGCCTCAACGACACCATCCAGAACAACAAGGGCAAGTACATCGTCCTCGTCGAAGGCGCCGTGCCGACACACGATGGCGGCGTCTACTGCATGATCGGCGGCAAGACCGCAGAATCCATCCTGCAGACCGTCGCCAAAGACGCCGCGGCCATCATCGCCTGGGGCAGTTGCGCCTCCAACGGATGCGTACAGGCCGCCAAGCCCAACCCCACCGGCGCGACTCCCATCTACAAGCTCGTCAACAAGCCCGTCATCAACGTGCCCGGATGTCCGCCCATCGCAGACGTCATGATGGCCGTCGTCACCCACATGCTCGTCCTCGGCCAGGTGCCCGCGCTCGACAGCCTCAACCGGCCCAAGGAGTTCTACGGCCGCCGCGTGCACGACACCTGCTACCGCCGTCCCAACTACGACGCCGGACTCTTCGTCGAGTCCTGGGACGACGAAAACGCCCGTCGCGGCTACTGTCTCTACAAGATGGGCTGCAAGGGTCCTGTCACATACAACGCCTGTTCCGTCGTCAAGTGGAATGAGGGCACCAGCTATCCCATCCAGTCAGGCCACGGCTGCATCGGCTGCAGTGAAGAAGGCTTCTGGGACAACGGTCCCTTCTATCAGCATCTGCCTTCCTTCCCCGGCTTCGGTGTAGAAAGCACGGCTGACACCATCGGCACCATCGTCGGTGTCGCCACCCTCGCCGGAGTCGCCGCGCACGCCGCCGTCACCAACGTGCGCAAGCAGAAGGTCATCGCGGAAGTCCACGCAGAGGAACAGAAGGAGTCGTAGAGCCCCATGACACGTGTCGTCGTCGATCCTATTACCCGCATTGAAGGCCACCTCCGCATTGAGGCGGTCATTGAAAACGGCGTCATCACCGACGCCTACAGCGCCGGCACCATGGTCCGAGGCCTCGAAAAGATTCTCATCGGCCGCGACCCGCGCGACGCCTGGGCCATCACCGAGCGCGTCTGTGGCGTCTGCACCACCGTCCACGCCCTCACCAGCGTCCGCGCCGTCGAAAGCGCTCTCGGCATCGCCGTACCCCCCACCGCCGAGATCATTCGCAACATCATGATGACCACCCAGTACGTGCAGGATCACGTCATCCACTTCTACCACCTGCACGCTCTCGACTGGGTCGATATCGTCAACGCTCTCAAGGCTGATCCCAAAAAGGCCGCCGAGATTGCCTCGTCCTATTCCAGTTGGGACAAGAACACCGCTGCCTATTTCTCCTCCGTGCAGGACAAGATCAAGGCCTTCGCCGCCAGCGGCCTCGGCATCTTCGCCAATGGCTACTGGGGCCATCCCGCCTACAAGCTTCCGCCGGAAGTGAACCTCATCGCCGTCGCCCACTACCTCGACGCCCTTGAGTGGCAGAAGGAAATCGTCAAGATTCACGCCGTCTTCGGCGGCAAGAACCCGCACCCCAACTACCTCGTCGGCGGCGTGCCCTGCTCCATCAACGCCAATGAAGTCGCGGCCATCAACACCGAGCGCCTCAATCTTGTCTCCAGCCTCATCAGCCAGGCCACCGAGTTCGTCAATCAGGTCTACATTCCTGACGTCCTCACCGTCGCCGGCTTCTACAAGGACTGGGCGCAGTGGGGCGGCGGCCTCACCAACTACCTCAGCTACGGCGAGTTCCCCACCAAGGGCTACAACCAGGTTGAGTCCTTCCGCTATCCGCGCGGCGTGATCCTCAATCGCGATCTCAGTCAGGTCCACCCCGTCAACGCCCGCGACACCCAGGAAATCAAGGAGTACATCGCCCACTCATGGTACAGCTATGACGGCGGCGACTCCACCGGCCTTCACCCCTTGAGCGGCGAAACCAATCTCAACTACACCGGCCCGAAGCCGCCCTTTGAAACCCTCGAAGGCCACGACAAATACTCGTTCCTCAAGACACCGCGCTGGAAAGAGCAGCCCATGGAAGTGGGTCCGCTCGCCCGCCTTCTCGTTGCCTACGCTTCCGGCAACACCGACGTGAAGGAACTCGTCGGCCAGACCCTTGGCAAGCTCAACGTGCCTACCGCGGCGCTCTTCAGCACCCTGGGCCGCACCGCCGCGCGCGCCCTCGACGCAGCGCTCGCCATGACATGGCTCAAGGAGTACTTCAACGACCTCCTCGATCGTGTCCGCATCAACGAGGTCTCCACCTTTAACGGCGAGCGCTGGGAGCCGAAGACCTGGCCCTCGGAGTGCGAAGGCGTCGGCCTTACCGAAGCCCCGCGCGGCGCGCTCGCTCACTTCATCAAGATTCGCAACGGCGCCATCGAAAACTACCAGCTCGTCGTGCCCACCACCTGGAACGGCTCGCCCCGCGACGCCCGGCAGCAGCGCTCTTCCTTTGAACAGGCCCTCATTGGCACGCCCGTTAAGAACCTCGAGCAGCCCGTTGAGATCCTGCGCACCATTCATTCTTTTGACCCGTGCCTCGCCTGCGCCGTTCATCTCTACGACCCGCAGGGCCGGCACCTTCACCAGGTTTCCTTTGAGTGAGGACCATGAGCACTTCAGGTGAACCCATTCACGATATCTTCGGCTCCAATGGCCACGGCCCAACCGAGTACCGGCGCGTCTACGTCTGGGAGCTCCCTGTCCGCGCCTACCACTGGATTAACGCCACCGCGCTCGTCGCTCTCTGCATCACCGGCTACCTCATCGGTCATCCATTCCACCTGCTCTATGCGCCAGAGGCTTATCAGCAGTACTGGTTCGGCTGGGTGCGCTTTATCCACTTTGCCTCGGCGTGGATCTACATCATGAACTTCATGGCGAGGCTCTACTGGGGCTTCGTCGGCAACAAGTATGCACGCCTCATCAACTTCATCCCGCTCAAAAAATCGCAGCGGCAGGAGATTATGGAAGTCGTCAAGGCCGACGTGCTCCAGGTCAAGATGCACGGGCCCATCTCCACCGGCCACAACGCTCTGGCAGCTTTCATCTACTTCATCACCTTCATCGTCTTCCTGCTCCAGATGATTACCGGCTTCGCCCTCTATTCCAACATGAGCACATCGTCGATTCCCCGCCTCTTCATGTGGGCCGTGCCCTTGCTCGGCGGCGAGTTCGGCGTCCGCTTCTGGCACCACATCTTTCTCTGGTTCTTCGTCTGCTTCGTCATCATCCACATTTACCTCGCCTTCTATCACGACTACATTGAAGGCCGCGGCACCATCTCCTCCATCGTCGGCGGATGGAAATTTGAGCGTGTGAAGGGTGACAAGTAAATTGGAAATGACTCTCGTCGTCGGATTGGGCAACATCCTCATGGGAGATGAAGGCGTCGGCGTGCATGCCGTTCGCGCCCTTGAAAAACTCACCCTGCCCGACGGCGTCGAACTCCTCGACGGCGGCACCGGCGGCTTCACCCTGCTCGAACCGCTCCAGTCCGCCGCCCGCATCGTCCTCATCGACGCC
>DAHVTI010000572.1 GCA_027324255.1 Bryobacterales bacterium
GCTCCGGCTACGCCGCCGAGTACGGCCGTTCCACTGGCGGCGTGCTCAACGTCATCACCCGCGGCGGCACTAACGAGGTGCACGGCGGCGCCTTCTACCAGAACCGCAACCGCTCCCTCAGCGCCGACAACCCCATCTTCAAGCGCCAGCCCTCGGAGTCGCTCCAGCAGTTCGGCGGCAACGTCGGCGGGCCTCTCATCAAGAACCGCCTGTTCTACTTCGGCGCTCTGGAGCACCAGCGCGCCAACACGCCTGCGCAGGTCATCTTTACCGCGCTCAACGGCATCACCTCCAGCCCCGCCAACCAGGAAGCCCTCGGCTTCTTCAAGGGCCTGGAGCAGGACTTCACCCGCGAAAACAAGGCCACCGCCGCCACCGCCAAGATGGACTACATGTTCGCGGCCGGCCACCGGCTGAGCCTGCGCTACAACCACTCGCGCTCCGACGAGCCCAACTCCGTCACCGTCGGCGGCGCTCTCAACCCCTTCACGAACTCCGCCCTCTCCAACGAAGGCACGGAACGCGACCGCACGCACTTCGGCACCGTGCAGTACACGCACCTGTTCTCCGCCAACGTGGTGAACGACCTCAAGTTCAGCCAGAGCTACGAATTGAGGCCGCGCGAGGCCAACAGCGAGTCAGTCAGCGTCGCGGCCGGCGCCATCGGCTATTACGGCACGCGCAGCTTTCTGCCCACCACTCAGGACGACTGGCGCACCCAGTTGACGAACTCCACCACCGTCATCGCCGGCCGCCACACGCTCAAGTTCGGCGTCGACTTCAACCGGCTGTCCACCATGCAGACGTTCGGCTTCAACCAGTTCGGCACCTTCGGGTTCCAGAACTTCTCCGACATCGCCGGCATCCTCGACATCCTGGGCACCGGCGGCAACTTCGCCAACCGCTTCGACAACCCCAACGTCCGCTACAACCGCCAGGTGGGCAACCTCATCGCCGACTTCGGCGCCAAGCAGATGGCGCTGTTCGTGCAGGACTCCTGGCGCGTGGCCTCCAACTTCACGCTCGACCTCGGCCTGCGCTGGGAAGGCCAGTGGAACCCCCAGATCGACGCCAGCAACACTACGCTGGTGAGCCGCGTCAACCGGGCCTATCCGCTCGGCACCCTGGACGTGACGAAGCTCGACAACGCCCTCGACCAGGTGATGCCCCGCGTCGGCTTCGCCTGGACGCCCTTCGGCGGCAGCCGCCGCACGGTGATCCGCGGCCACGGCGGCGTGTTCTACGCCTCGTCCCCGCTGCTGCTCTACTCGGGTCCAACCAACAATTTCCGCACCCCGCCCGGCGACGTCAGCCTGCAGATCGGCCCCTTCGGCGCCACCAGCGGCCAGACGGTCTACAGCATCTTCAAGCAGGTGGGCGTGGACCTGAATTCCTCCACGCTCGCCAGCCTTCCCGTCATCCCGCTCGATAAGGTCCAGCAGGCCGCCGCCATCGCTTCCGGCGGCGCGGCGCCCGATCCCCTCATCGGCGCCAACCTCACCACCTTCGGCCCCGGCTTCCGCAACCCCCGCTCCTACCAGTACGGCATCGGTATCGAGACCGAACTCGCCAACAACTGGATCGCCGGCGCGCAGTACCAGCAGGTCAACACCGTCAACCTCGAGCGCAACCGCGACTGGAACCTGCCCGTGCCTACCGTCCGCGCCGGCGACGGGCGCCCGGTGTTCAATCGCGCCCTCCGGCCCGTCCTCCAGCAGGGCAGCTACAGTGTGCGCGAAAGCAGCGCCCGCAGCCTCTACCGCGCCATGGTGCTGCAGACGCAGTACCGGTCGAAAAAGCTCACCGCCGGAGTCTTCTACACCCTCTCCACCAACTACTCCGACGACGACAACGAGCGTGATTCCGGCGGCGTCACCCTCATGAACGCCTACGACCTGCGCGCCGACTACAACTACTCCAACCTCGACACCCGCCACCAGTTGGCGGCGCATGCACTCTACAACCTGCCGTGGGGCATCGAGCTCTCCGGCATCGTCCGCGCCCGCTCCGGCAACCCCATCAACCCCGTCGCCGGCAGCGACGCCAACAGCGACGCCGCCAACACCGACCGCCCCTTCTCCGCCGTCGGCGTCCCCATGCTCCGCAACTCCTTCCGCAACCGCGCCGTCGTCCTCAACAACGACCTGCGCCTGATGAAGGGCTTCAACTTCGGCGAGCGCTACAAGGTCCAGCTCTCGGCCGAGTTCTTCAACCTGTTCAACATGGACAACGTTGTCTTCGCTTCGCAGGGCAACGTCTACGGCCTCGGCATCAATGCCACCACCGGCGCCGCCGTCCCCGTCGACTCCCGCTTCATGCTGCTCCACAACGCGGCCGGCGACTACAACTCCGCCACCACCACGCAGGTCGGCAACCCGTTCCAGGCGCAGTTCGGCGTCCGGTTCTTCTTCTGATAGAGCCGGATCCCCGGCTCGCACATCTCATTCCTCGCAGGGGGGCCGCCAAACGGCGCGCCCCCCGCTTGTCATAATGGGTGCAGGTCCCTTTGACAGCCGCCAACCGCATCGCCGATCTGGTCGCCGCCGCCCGCCGCCGCGCCATCCTCCAGCTTTTGCTCGAGCAGTTTTCCTGGGGCGCCGCCGCCGGCCTCGCCGCGTTTTCCCTGCTCCTCTTCCTCGGCTCCCAGGTCTTCCGCTGGTACTGGCCGCTGCTGCTGGTGGCCGTCACCGCCGGCACTGGCTGGTGGCGCAGCCGCCGCCGCATCCCCGCCCCCTACCGCGTCGCCCAGAACGTCGACCGCACCCTCGGTCTCTCCGATCTCGTCTCCACCGCCTACCACTACGAAAACGGCGCAGCCGCCCGCACGCCCGATCCCGGGTTCCTCGCCGTCGTACAATCGCGCGCCGAATCGGCCGCCGCTTCGGCCGACCCGCGCGCCGCCGTCCCGCTCGCCTGGCCCCGCGCCGCCTGGTTCGCCTCCGCCGCCCTCGGCCTCGCCGCCGTCCTCTTCACCGTCCGCTACGGCGTGCTGCGTACCTTCGACCTCCGCGCCCCGCTCGCCTCCGTCAGCTTCGATACCCTCACCGGCGCCCCCAAGCCCGCCCCCAGGCAGCTCGCCCAGCAGGCCCCCAAGCTGCCCGACCTGCCCGGCATCTCCGTCGAGGACCCCGCCAGCACCGGCGTCGATGAAAAAGATACCGCCATCCAGGAATCACTCAAAAGCGTCGACGTCAAAGATCCCAACCAGGTCGGTCAGCCCGGCACCGGCGAGCAGTCCAAGGCCGCCGCCGAGGATGAAGCGGGCGACAACTCCGAGGAAGGCGAATCCGCCTCCGCCGGCAAAAAGAAAATGCCCGAGGGCGTCGAGGAAGTCCGCGCCCCCTCCGATTCCTCCCAGGCCCGGAAGCCCGGCTCCCAGCAAAAAGACAACTCGCTCATGGACAAAATGCGCGACGCCCTTGCCAACCTCATGGACAAGCTCAAAATGGAGCCCCCCTCCGGCGACAGCAGGCAGTCCGCCTCCAAGGCCGGCCCCAAGTCCGGCCAGCAGAAGGGCGAGAAGGGCCCGCCCCAGCAGGGCAAGTCCGACCGCCAGGGCGACCCCAACGACACCCAGCCCGGCGAGCAGCAGTCCGATGCCGACGCCGCCCAGCAGGCCAAGTCCAACCAGCCCGGCAACCAGGACCCCGCCTCCAACCAGGAAAAAAGCGGCATCGGCAAGCAGGACGGCAGCAAGGACACCGAACTCGCCCAGCAGCAGGAGGCCATGGGCAAGCTCAGCGAACTCCTCGGCAAGCGCGCCCTCAGCGTCCAGGCCGAGGTCATGGTCGAAGTGACCAACTCCAAGAACCAGCAGCTCCGCACGCCCTACGTCAACCGCACCGGCCGCCACATGGAGTCCGGCTCCGACCTCAACCGCGACGAAGTGCCGCTCCACCTGCAGGACTACGTCCAGCGCTACTACGAGCAGGTCCGCATGCCCGCCGCCCCTCCTGCCGCACCCTCCGCCCCGAAGCAATAAGCCTCAGCCCCGGAAACGGAACACCGCGTCGCGCACCGCCGCGCCCGCCACCTCGATTTTGCCGAGATCCGCCGTGCCCGCCCCCAACTGCTCGGCCAGCAGCAACGTGTTGTCGCAGCCCTCGAACGGCGCCGTGCCGCGCGCCGCCCGCGGGTCGAATCCCATGCAGGCCGCCGCCACGGCGTCCGTCGACACCGCGTTCAAGCCGGCCACCAGCAGGCCCGGCCGCACCGGCCGCAGGTCGCCCCGGCTCCACGGGCCCTCGCCGCCCGCCATCGTGTGGATCCCGTCGATGATCGCCAGGTGAACCGGCCGCGCCACAGCCAGGTCCGCTACGATGCGCGGCATCTGCCAGCGGTCGTCGCGCGGCGACGACGGGTCCTTCTCCTGCGGCGCGCTGCGCGCCGGCTGCCGCAGCCCGCTGTGCATGATCGTCCCGCGCCCGCCCTGCACACCGTTTTCGTCCGGCTCGTCCCGCCCCGCGTGGTCGCCGTAGATCGTCAGCGGCGTCGCGCCGAACATGTTCTTCATCGACAGCGTCACGCCGCACGTGGCGTGCTCTTTCAGCTTCCCCAGCGACACCATCACGTCGCACTGCTCGTAGGCCTGGTTCAGGTCGAAGCCCGGAAACACCAGCCCGCCCCCGGGTGTCGTGAAGCGCGCGTAGCGCCGCCCGCGCCCCAGCGTGTTCGTGTTCTCCATCTCCACCCGCGGCGCCGCGTTCAGCAGGTGCGACGGGTCCCACCCCAACTGCAGCATGAACTCTGCCAGCGGCTCGTCCGACGAGAAGCACCCCTCCACGATGCGGATGCGCCGCGCCCCCGCCTCCCCCATCAGCCGCACCGTCGCGCCGATCACCGCCGGGTGCGTGTACTGCGCGTGCTCAGCCGGCGTGTTGCCCAGCCGCGTGGTCGGGTAGCCCGTCAGGTTGATTTTGATCGACACCGTCCTGCCGCGCACCAGCCGCCCCAGCCCGCCCAACTGGTCGAACATCGTGCCGAGCGCCGGCTTGAGCGCCGGCCCGTAGTCCGGGCACCGCGCCACACTCACGCGCGCCGCCGCCGGCGCCGCCGCGGACACCGGCCTTGCGGCCGCGCCGGCCACCGGCCAGGCCGCACACGCATTCAGAAAATTGCGCCGCGTGAGCCCAGGACACGTCTTACGCATGGGAAGCTATTTCCAATTCTACGGCAGCGTAGAGTTCGATTCGCGGCAGGTACACCTCCGCCCGCCCCGTCTCCCGGTGGATCTCCACTGCCCTGCCCGCCTCGCCGGCGGCGTAAATCCGCGCCCCCTTCACCGGCGCCCACGTCTGCAGGCTCACCTGGTGCGCCGCCGCCGTCCGCGTGTAGTTCAGCAGGTGCACCAGCCACCGCCCGCCGCCCGGCGCCGCCGTGTGGTAGCTCAGCAGGGACCCCGCGTTGAACAGCCGCACCGCGTCGTAGCGCCGGCTCATCAGCAGGTGCGCGTCCTGCGCCAGCAGATACTGGTCGTCCCACTCCTTGCGGCTCACCGCCACCCGCCCCTTACCGCACTGGAACAGTTCGAAGCGCGCATGCGTCTCGCCCGCCGGCATCAGGTTCCGAAACGCCTCCGCTGGACCCTTCATCGCCAGCACCAGCCCGCCCCGCTCGGCAAATCCCTGCATCGCCGCCGCCAGTGGCGCCGCCATCGGCTGCGCGTCCACGTACAGCACAGCCCGCATCCCGCCCAGTTGCTCCGGCCGGAACCGCCCCGGCTCGGCGATGCGGAACGCCAGCCCGCGCCGCGCCGCCAGGTTCAGCGCCTCGCAGGCGTTGTACTCGTTCGGCCCCGTGAAGTCCGAGATCACCAGCAGCCGCGCAAACGGCGCCCACGCGTTCTCAACCCGGCGCGAGGCCTGCCAGCGCGCCGCCGCCAGGATCTTCTCCCATACCCCCAGCGCGGCAGCGGAACCCGAAGCCACCCCCGCCGCCAGCTCCGGCGCCAGCCACACCGGCCGCTGCGCGCCGTAGGCGCAGGCCTCGTGCAACCCCAGCAGGTAGGCGTTCACAGGCAGCCGCGCGGCGTCCTCCGGCGGCTCCGACCGCACCCACACGGGCCGGCCTCCCCCACGGCTGTGCGCCATCTGGATCAGCCATCCGTTCGCGTCCAGCCACGGCGCCCCCGTCGGCCCCGCCTCCAGCCCGCCCGCGTTCTCGCGCGACCTCTGCGCCAGGTCAGGCCACACCGCGTCCCCGATGGCGATCACCGCGCCCGGCTCCCGCCAGTTCATCTCCCCCGCCTTGCGCCACACGATCCCCGCCGGGCATTCGAACCGCTTCTCCGCCGCCGCCCGCAGCTCCGCCGGCGCTTCCGGCGGCAGCAACAGGCAGTTCAGCGGCCCGGGCTCCAGCAGCTTCAGCAGCGAGGCGTCCTTCCACGCGGAAGGCCATTCAAACGGGATCCAGTCGGCAGGTGTCGGCATGCGGCTCCGTAGAACAATTCTAGTGCCCGAAGCCCTGCCTCGATTCGCGCGCGCCGCCAGCTACTTCTTGTCGAACCCCGGCGCGATCGACAGCGCCAGGTAGTTGGTGATCTGCGCCTCGTTGCGGCACGCGTCCAGGTAGGCGTTGCGCAGCAGTTGCTCCTTGCGCGTGCGCAGCGTCTCGCGGATGTTCTGCTGCACCCGCGGATCGTTCAGGTCGCGCTGCCCGGCCGGCTCCCGCGAAATCAGCTTGATCATGTGCCAGCCGCCCTGCGTGCGGATCGGGCTCGACACCTGCCCCGGCAGCAGCGTCAGAATCGCCTTCCGCGTCTCGGCGTCGGCCTGCGCCAGCGCCGATTCCGGAATGTAGCCCATGTCGCCCCCGTTCGGCGCGCTCTGCGGGTCTTCGGAAAAGTTCTGCGCCAGCTTGGCAAAGTCCTCGCCCTGCTTCAGCCGCGCTTCGATCATCATCATCTTCTTCCGCGCCTGGTCTTCGTTCTGCGCCTTGTTGCCCGACAAGTTCCGCACGTCCGGGTTCGGCCCCGGCGTCACCACGATCCGCGCCACGTGGTAGTTCGTCTCCGGGTACCGGAAACTCGCCTTGCTGGCGTTGTAGAACTCGTCCACGTCCTTGTCCGTGATGCTGATCTGGTTGCCGATTTCTTTGTTGAGCAGCTTGTCGATCGACAGCGACCGCCGGATCTGCGCCTTCAGCGACTCCACGTTCATCCCCTGCGCGTCCAGTTGCTTCTGGAACTCTTCCTGCGTGTACGGCGCCTTGATCTGGTTCAGCCGCAGGTCCACTTCGTCGTCCTTGGCCAGCAACGACAGCTTCTCGGCCCGCTGCAGCAGGATCTCTTCGTCGATCATCGCCCGCAGCATCTCCAGCTTCTGGAACTGCATCTGGTCGGCCGACACCCCTTCCGGCTGCTGCGGAAACTGCCGCCGGTACTGCTTGTCCAGGTCCGCGTAGGTGATCGAACGCCCGCTCACCGTCGCCGCTACGTTGGACGCCACCGTCTTCTTGCACCCGCCCGCCGCGGCCGCCAGCGCCAGCAGGAGCAGAAATGCACTTCTTCGCTTGTTCATGGAATGTCTCATTGTAGCCGAGCCGCCACCAGCGTTTTCACCTTCAGGTTGCGGAACTCGATGCGGAACCCTTCGGCCTCCAGGCCGATGTGCCCCTTCTTGATCGGGCAGTACTTCCATTCATTGACCACGGCGCCATTCACCCACGCCGTCAGCGCCGGCCCCCGCGCCGTCACTTCCACCGTATTCCATTCCCCGGCCGCCTTCACCCGCTGGTCCGTCATCTGCCCGCTGTAGTCGAATCGCCGCCGCTCCCCGTTCAGGTTCAGGTAGCCGAAAAAATGGCCCCCCGCCTTGCTGCCGATCTGCAACTGGTACCACAGCGAATAATCGGGCAGCGTCCGCACGAAGATCCCGCTGTTGTAGCGCGGGTTGCCCGCCACCGGCGTGTAGCGGAACTCCACGTGGAAGATGAAATCCCCCAGCGGCTTGTCGTACCGCAGCCACTCGTGACCCCGGTTGCCTTCGCACAGCACGACGCCCCCCGGCCCCACCGACCATTGCGACACCCCGTCCGGCAGGGACGGCGCGATGGCCAGGCGGGTCCAGCCTTGCAGACCGGACCCTGGTGTTACGTCTACCCAGCCTTGGGGTTCGCGCTCCAGCGCACTCGTCTCCTGTGCGGGCAGGAGCAGGGCGCTGGAGGCGAAGACTGCAAACTTAAGCCAGAAGCTCATGGACCTTCTCCAGGTCTGCCGGTTCTCCAAACTTAGCCATTTTGACACTCGCGTCGATCTGGCGCATCAACCCCGAAAGCACCGCCCCCGCGCCGCACTCCACCGCCCGGCCCACGCCCTCCGCCGCCAGCCGCCGCATCGACTCCGTCCACCGCACCGTCCCCGGCACCTGCCGGTACAGCCCCGCCCGCGCCTCCGCGCCCGTCGTCACCAGCTTCGCTTCGACGTTGTTGATCAGCGGCACCGCCAGGTCCGCGAACTCCGTTGCGTCCAGGTCCGCCTTCAGCCGCTCCTGCGCCGGCGCCATCAGTGCGCAGTGGAACGGCGCGCTCACCGGCAGCGGCACGGCCCGCTTGGCCCCGGCCGCTTTCAGCGCTTCACTCGCCCGCGCCACCGCCCCCGCGTGGCCCGCAATCACCAACTGGTCCGGCGAGTTGAAGTTCGCCGCCGACACCACCTCACCCTGCGCCGCCTCCGCCAGGATCCCGTCCAGCTTCTCCATCGGCGGCTTCAGGATCGCCGCCATCGCTCCCACCCCCGCAGGCACCGCCTCCTGCATGTACCGCCCGCGGTTCCGCACCAGCCGCACCGCGTCGGCGAACTTCAGCGAGCCCGCCGCCACCAGCGCCGAGTATTCGCCCAGGCTGTGCCCCGCCACCAGTTCCGGCCGGTAGCCCTGCTCGCGCAGCGCCGCGTAGGCGGCCACGCTCACCGTCAGCAGCGCCGGCTGCGTGTTCTCCGTCAGCCGCAGTTGCTCGTCCGGCCCTTCAAAGCACAGCGTCGAGATGGCGAAGCCCAGGGCCTCGTCGGCCTCCTGGAAGACGGCCCGGGCGCAGGCGTACTGCCCGGCCAGGGCCTTGCCCATGCCGGCCGCCTGCGAACCCTGTCCGGGGAAGAGGAATGCGATTTTGGACATACGAACCCTTTATTTTCTCACACCGGCTGTCCCCAACCGGGTGAGCGCCACCAGTTCGTAGTCCTTCAGCTCGGGCAGCACGAAAAACGTCCGCCCGCCCGTCCTCGACACCGCCACCGGATGGCCCGCCCGCAGCGTCACGGCCGCGCCGTACTCCCCCTCCACCTCCACCCGGATCCCCCGCATCGGCACCGGCGGAAAATAGCCCGTCTGCGAATGCCCGCTCAGGTTGATCAGGTGCACCAGCGTCCGCCCCTGCTGCCGCATCAGCGACACCTCCACCAGCGGGTGGGCGTCGGTTTCGAGCTGCCTCCGCCCCAGCAGCGGGTTCGCCAGGTCCCGCAGCAGCCCCGCGTGCGCCGTCAGGCTGTGGCGGTAGTACAGCGCCCCCAGCTCGAACGGCACCCACACCACCGACCCGTTCTCCAGCATCACCACCGCCGGCGTGTCCGTGTCCTTCATGTCCGTGTGGATGAACTCCGGCGGCCCGAACATCGACGGCGGCACCAGCGTCAGCGCCGCGCCCGGCTCGTCCGGCGCCGCCGCAAACGGCCCGTCCAGCATCAGCAGCGGCGACCTCCCCAAGGACGGAAACCTCTCCGCCGCCCGCACCCGCACGTACCCCTTCACGCTCTCCATCCGCCGCACCGCCGGCGGCGCCCCGAACCCCGGCGCCTGCGCGCTCACCGCCAGCACCTTCCCCCCGCTCTTCACATACTTCTCCAGCCCCGCCGGCGCCGCCCCGGCCGTCACCACCAGGTCCACCGGCCGCTTCCCGATCCACTCCAGGTTGCTCGACACCGCAAACGGAACATGTTCCTCGCTCAGCCACCGGAACAGCCCGCGGTACGCCTCCGTCCCGCCGCCCGTCAGCAGCATGACCCGCGCCATCGACTCCTGCCCCGCCAGGTACTTCCCGTTCTCGGCCGCCCACTCGAACACCGGCCGCGCCGCGTCCAGCCCCTGCATGTCCCGCTGCTCGAACCCCGCCGGCGTGCCGTTGATGGCGAACGCCAGCGCCCCGCCGTGCGCGATGTTCTGCCACAGCCGCAGTGGATGCTCCCACCGCGGCACCGTCGCGAAGCGCCACGCGAAGTCCACGAACTGCATGCACAGGTTCACGCTCATCTTGCCCGGCTGCGAGTTCCGCGCCTTGTTCACGTTCTCGCTCGACGCGTACGGCCACAGCGGCAGCGGCCTCGCCACCGCCGTGTTCGACTCCGACATGATCCCGTCCGTCCACTCCTCCAGGTAGTTGAAGTACCCCGCCCGCGGCCGCTTCCCGTGGATGATTCGCCCCAGCTCGCGCGCCACCCGCCGCGACGAGTTGTACAGGAACCGCCGGTAGTCCGCATCGTCCTCCTTCGCCGGCAGCTCCCGCCCGAACTCCTCCCGGAACTTCCGCCGGCACTCCCCGCAGTGGCAATGACCCACGGAATTCCCGCTGTAGTCCCGGCTCTGGTTGCCGAACATGTTGAAGAACAGCCCGTCCACGTCGTACGCCTCCAGGGCTTCGGCCAGGATCCGCGGCGCCATCTCCGCGTACCACCCGCCGTTGATGCACACCGAGTACAGCCCGTTGTAGACCACCGGCCCGCCGTCCGCCTTCCGGAAGAACCACTCCGGATGCGCGTCGTAGGCGTCCTTGCGCGTCTTCGAAAAATCGAACCGCCCCACCACGCGGATCCCCCGCGCGTGCGCCTCTTTCAGCGCATCGCCGAAGAAATCCCGCCCCTCGCCCAGCCCAGCACTGCGCGCGTGGAACGGAATGCGCGTGGGATACGTGGCCGCAATGCCCCCCATGTTCAGGTGCAGCACGTTGGCGTGGAACGCCGCCGCGTCCCGCACCAGCGCCCGCGGGTCCGTGGCCGCGTCCGGCTCCGCCAGGTTCGTCTGCAGCCAGCGCAGCGGCTCCGTCATCCACCAGCCCGGCTGCGCCTGCGCGGCCATCGAAAACATCGCGAGGAGAACCAGGAGTTTCGGCACCCGCCGATTCTATCGCCTCGTCCGGCCCCCGGGGTAACTTTCCGCTAAGCTGGGAGCATCTCTACTTGGCAGGAGCCCACTCTCAGTGCGCCTAAGTGAAATCTGCGTTCAACGTCCCGTCTTCGCCTTCATGCTCATCATGTTCCTGGTGGTGATGGGCTTCTTCAGCTTCCTCGACCTCGGCGTCGATCTCTTCCCCCGCACTGACCCCGCCACCGTCTACATCAACTGCCGCCTGCCCGGCGCCAGCCCCGAGGAAGTTGTCTCGCAGGTCATCATGCCCCTCGAGGAGTCGGTCTCCGCCGTCAGCGGCATCGACGAGCTCCGCGCCATGGTCAGCGAAGGCAGCGGCAACGTCATCGTCACTTTCACGCTCGAAAAGGACATCTCCGAAGCCGTCGAAGAGGTGCGCGAGAAGGCCTCCGCCGCCGTCCGCCAGATGCCGCAGAACGTCCTGCCGCCGGTCGTCCGCAAATCCGACCCCGACTCCGACCCCGTTGTCACCATGGCCCTCAGCGGACCGGTCAGCGTCCGCGAGCTCACCGAGATCGCCGACAAGACCGTCCGCCGCGGCCTCGAAACCATCGACGGCGTCGCCGCCGCCGACATCTCCGGCGGCCGCAAGCGCCAGGTCAACATCATGCTCGACATCAACAAGCTGAGCGGCTACACCCTCACCGCCCAGGAAGTCGAGCGCGCCGTCCGCAGCGAAAACGTCGAAACCCCCGGCGGACGCATCATCCGCGGGCCCCAGGAAATGGGCGTCCGCACCATGGGCCGCGTCGAAAACATCCAGCAGTTCAACGACATCATCATCAAGAATGCCGCCGGCGTCCCCATCCGCGTCCGCGACATCGGCTACGCCGAGGACGGCATGGCCGAGCGCCGCAACTTCGCTTACTACAAAGGCCAGCCCGCCGTCACCATCGAGGTCCGCCGCCAGACCGGCACCAACACCGTCAAGGTGGTCGACGACGTCCTCTCGCGCATCGACGTCCTCAACAGGCAGCTTCCCGCCGGCGTTCAGCTCAACGTCGTCAAGGAGTCCGCCACCTTTATCAAGAAGTCCGTCGAAAGCCTCGAAGAGCACCTCGTCCTCGGCTCCCTGCTCGCCTCGCTCATCATCTGGCTCTTCATCCGCGACTTCCGCACCGTCCTCATCAGCTCCATCGCCATCCCCACGTCGATCATCACCACCTTCACCATCATGCGGATGCTCGACTACACCCTGAACTCCATGACCTTGCTGGCGCTCACCCTAGCCGTCGGCATCGTCATCGACGACGCCATCATCGTCCTCGAAAACATCTACCGCTACCTCGAGACCTATCCCGACATGGACGCCAAGGACGCCGCCATCCGGGCCACCAAGGAAATCTCTCTCGCCGTCGTCGCCACCACCATCTCCCTAGTCATCATCTTCGTCCCCATCGCCTTCGTCACCGGCTACGCCAAGCGCTACCTCAACCAGTTCGGCTGGACCATGTCGGTCTCCATCCTGGTCTCCATGCTCGTCGCCTTTACTCTCACGCCGACGCTCAGCGCCCGCGTCCTCAAGCGCAAGGGCAACGGGGAAAAAAAGCACGGCCACCACGAGCCCACCAGTTGGGAGCGCGGCTACGTCCGCCTCCTCGACTGGTCGCTCGGCCACCGCTGGGCCATCGTCACCCTCTGCCTCGCCACCTTCGGCTCCACCTTCCTCCTGGCCCGCTACATCGGCCGCGACTGGATGCCCCAGGAGGACCAGAGCGAGCTCGGTATGTCCATGGATATGCCCGAGGGCTCCTCGCTCGAGGCCACCGAACGCGTCGCCCTCGAGATCGCCCGCAAAGTCGAAAAAATCCCCGGCGTCCTCACCGTCGTGCCCGCCAGCGCCGGCTTCATCGACCGCGTCACCATGGCCCGCATGACCGTCCTGCTCGCCCCGCCCGGCGAGCGCGGCTCCCTCAACGAAATCGCCACCCAGGTCCGCGGCATCCTGCGCGACTACTCCTACGCCCGCCCCGCCGTCAGCTTCCCCAACGCCCTCGGCGGCCGCGACACCTTCTCCCCCGTCCGCGCCTCCCTCCTCGGCCCCGACTTCGGCCAGCTCGCCCCCATCGCCCGCGAGCTCCTCGGCAATCTCATGAAGCAGCCCGAGCTCGCCGACATGCGCGCCAACCTCTCCTTCAATAACCCCGAACTCCAGGTCCGGATCGACCGCCAGCTCGCCAGCGACCTCGGCGTCCGCGTCTCCGACGTCGCCAGCGCCGTCCGCCTCCTCATGTCCGGCGAGGACGAGATCTCCACCTTCAAGGAGCTCGGCGAGCAGTACCCCGTCACCATGCGCCTCATGCCCGGCCAGCGCGACGACCAGCAGGTCCTCAGCCGCCTCCTCGTCCCCTCCACCAAGCTCGGCCTCATCCGCCTCGACTCCGTCGCCCACCTCGAGCGCGGCGTCGGCCCCTCCCGCATCGACCGCGTCGGCCGCCAGTACGCCATCTCCTTCTATGGCAACCCCGCCCCCGGCGTCACCCTCGGCGCCGCCGCCGCCGCCGTCGACCGCGTTGTCAGCGAAATGGACCTCCCCCCCAACGTCCGCCTCGCCTTCTCCGGCCAGGTCAAGATCCTCGAGGAGACCACCGCCAACATGATCCTCGCCATCGGCCTCGCCTCCATCTTCATGTACATGGTTCTCGCCGCCCAGTTCGAGAGCCTCGTCCACCCCTTCATCATCCTCCTCACCCTCCCGCTCTCCATCCCCTTCGCCCTCCTCAGCCTCATCGCCACCGGCCGCTCGCTCAACCTCTTCAGCGCCCTCGGCATCCTCCTCCTCCTCGGCATCGTCAAGAAGAACGGCATTCTGCAAATCGACTACATGAACCGCCTCGTCGCCGGGGGCAAGCCCCTGCGCCAGGCCATCCTCGAGGCCAACCGCGTCCGCCTCCGCCCCATCCTCATGACGACGTTTTCCATCATCGCCGGCCTCATCCCCACCGCCATCGCCATCGGCACCGGCGCCGCCACCCGCTCCGCCATCGCCGTCACCATCATCGGCGGCCAGACCCTCTGCCTCCTGCTCACCCTCCTGGTCGTCCCCGTCACCTACGCCTACATCGAGGACGCCAAGGCCTGGGTGGCCCGCCGCCGCCATGTCCCGGCCGAAGTCCAGGTCGCGGGGGATTGATCTTCGCCCCCGCCGCATGATTAGCTGGAGGTAGAGATGCCCAGAAAACCCAGCCAGCCTGGCGCCGCCCCCAAGCCCCGCCGGACCGCCCGCCGCGCCGCCCCCGCCCAGGAGGCCCCCCGCAAGCCGGCCCCCTGCGTCGTCTGCGGCGGCGAAGTCGCCCCCTTCTCCACCGAAGAGCTCTGCTGGGTCTGCCGCCGCCTCAAAATCAGCGCCTGGCGCGACATCGAAGGCCAGGCCGCCATCCAGGAATAGCCCGCCGCCCCCCCAGTCCGGAAGAGTCAGCGACCGGCTCCGCGAACCCCGCCATCTCTAACTCAAAGGGAATCGCCGGCTGCTCTCCTCCTGGCCCCTCGCACCACGACCAGGGGTGACAGGCGCGTGAGACGCCGCTCCACGGCGTTCTGCAAGGTACGAGCCGGAACAGCGGGTCGCAGTCCGCGCCGGCAGGGATTGAGCGCCGCAAGGTATTTGGTGTGCGCCGTGGGATGGACGGTGCTGAACACGCGCGCAGGAGGCCCGCGTGGCGTGCTACTGCATCTGCCTGTCCACGAGTTCCCATCGCCGCATGACTCCCATTGCGGGAGAGAGCCGGATTCCAATTGCGTCCTTCAGGAATTCGCCGCTCGCACCTTCTGCAGCACACGGGTTTCGGTAGGCGCCAGCGATGGCAAGTGGGCCGTCCTCCATCTCGCTAGGATTCTCCACGAACCGTTCTCCCGGCGCTGCAATTCAGCCTTGACGGCGCGCCCCCCACAATGAAATTCGACCAGGCGGATCTCGCCAGACAGAACACCTCGTACCACATCGGCGTATTCCGCAATGACGGCTGCCTCGCTGGAGGGGAACCATTCGCACCAGAAGGCTTCTCCAACTTGCAGGCAGAGCTCGTCGCCTTGAAGACTGGCCGTCACGGGGAACGGCAACTCAGGCGGTGCTTCGCATTCCAGGGCGAGATCAACAGCGCCGCCCGGCGTGTGGATCAGTGCCCCCCGCAGGTGTGCGAATTCAGCTTCGAGTGCGGCGAAGAGGGCTTCGGCTTGCTTCAGACTGTCATCGCTCTTCATGGTCTCTGCCCGGCGGGCTCAGATTGAATTCTATGCCGAGACTGTCGGCGCCAGCGGCTGCCGGTTGTCGTTGTCAGTGCCTCCGTGGTTCAGAGCTGATTTGGCCTGTGGGGGGAGATGCGGATGCGGCCCTCCTGTACGCCAATGGGCTGACTCAGCCAGGAGTCCGGTCAGACGATCCCGATGGTAGGATCAAGTCATATGGAGCTGGCGATTCGGGTTCACATTGAGGAATTGCCGGAAGGGCTCTTCCTGGCAACTTCAGAGGAACTCCCTGGCCTTGTCGCTCAAGGACGGACCGTGGCTGAAGCGCTCGAAATCGCCCGCGACGTCGCGCGAAAGCTCATTGAAGCCCGGCGCGAGCGGGGCAGCGCCCCGAACCTGCCGCCTACCAGCCAGACCCGGGACTACACCATCGTGGTCGCAGCCTAGATGGGGCGCCTGTCGGGATTCCGGTACAAAGAGATCGTTCGAAAACTGAGGGCGTGCGGCTTCGAGTTTGACCGGCAGGCCGCCGGAAGCCACGAAATCTGGTTCCATCCGCGCACCAACCGATATACGACCGTTCCGAATCATCCCAGCCACATGCCCGAGGGAACACTCCGGGCAATCCTGAAGCAGGCGGGCGTCGACGTGGAAGATTTCCTGCGGGCTTGAATTGAAGCCAACCCCAGCGGGTCCCCTTCACCGGCAACGCCCCCCTACTGCTGGTCGTACCCCTTCAGCTTCCTCACCCAGATATTCCGATACCTCACCACCGACCCGTGATTCTGCAGCGACAGCGGCTCCTCCGCCCCGTGCGGCGCGTACATCGGCACCCGCGCATGAATCGCCCGCCCCAAATACTCCGCCTTGTGTTGCACCAGTATCCCGTTGTGGAACACCGTAATGCACGCCCGCTTCACCACTTTGTCCCCCTCGAACCGCGGCGCCTCGAACACGATGTCGTACGTCTGCCACTCGCCCGCCTTCCGCGACGCGTTCACCAGCGGCGGCCACGTCCCGTACACCGCCGCCGCCTGCCCGTCGGCGTACGTCACGCCCTCGTAGGACTCCAGCACCTGCAGCTCGTACCGCGTCATCAGCTCGATGCCGCTGTTGCCCCGCGACTGGCTCGTGCCCTTCACGTCCGCCGGCTCCATCCACTCCACGTGCAGTTGGATGTCGCCGAACTTCTCCTTCGTCATGATCCCGCCCTTGCGCGGCACCACTTCCAGGTACCCGTTCTCCACCTTCCACTGCGGCGCGCCCGTCGCTCCGCCGCGCCCCCGCATCACCCAGTGCGACAGGTCCTTGCCGTCGAACAGCACGATGGCGTCCGACGGCGGCTGGCCCGGCTGCGCCGCCGGCGTCACCTTCGGCGGGTGCGGCCGCGTGTTGTCGTGCACGCGCCACTTCTGCCCCGGAATCTGCGGCGTGTCGTCGTAGCCCAGGTCGCGGTTCTTGTGATCTTCGGGCTGCTGGCCCAGCAGGGCGCCGGCCAGCGCAATCGGGATGAGCAATCGGAGGCTGATCATGGGGAAACCAGCCTCCATTCTATGCCGGAAGGCTAATTCTTCGCCGCTTCCTTCTTCTCCGGATCCACGCCCAGCTCATACAGCGCCTGCTGCGCCCGCTGCGCGTCGAACTGCCCCCACCGCGCCAGTTGCGACAAAGCCGCCGTCGCAATCGACTCTGCGTCCACCTCGAAGAACCGCCGCAGGTACGTCCGCGACTCGCTCCGCCCGAAGCCGTCCGTCCCCAGCGACACCAGCCGACCGCTCATCCACGGCGCCAGTTGGTCCGCCAGCACTTTCAGATAATCGCTCGCCGCGATCACCGGCCCCTGCGTCCCTTCCATCACCTGCTGGATATACGGCTTTCGCGCCGGCTCGGCCGGGTGCAGCCGGCTCCACCGCTCCGCCGACAGCGCCTCGCGCCGCAGCTCGTTGTAGCTCGTCACGCTCCATACGTCCGCCGGCACCTGGTAGCGCTCCCACAGGATCCGCTGCGCCCGCAGCGCTTCGTTCAGCATCGACGCGCTCCCCAACAACTGCGCCCGCGCCGGCCCGTGCTCCGTCTCGCTCACCCGGTAGATCCCTTTCAGGATCCCCTCCCGCACGCCCTCGCCCCCCGGCATCGCCGGCTGCGCGTAGTCCTCGTTGCACACCGTCAGGTAGTAGAAAATGTCTTCGCTGTTCGCGTACATCCGCCGCAGCCCGTCTTCGATGATCACCGCCAGCTCGTAGGCGTAGGCCGGATCGTACGTCACGCAGTTCGGCACCGTGCCGAAAAGAATATGGCTGTGCCCGTCTTCGTGCTGCAGCCCCTCGCCGTTCAGCGTCGTGCGCCCCGCCGTCGCCCCCATCAGGAAGCCCTTCCCGCGCGAGTCGCCGAACGCCCACACGGCGTCGCCCACCCGCTGGAACCCGAACATCGAATAGTAGATGTAGAACGGAATCATCGTCTGGCCGTAATTGGCGTGCGACGTCCCCACCGCCGTGAAGCTCGCCATCGACCCCGCTTCGTTGATCCCCTCTTCCAGAATCTGCCCGTCCCGCGCCTCCTTGTAGTACAGGAACTGCTCGCTGTCCACCGGCTTGTACTGCTGCCCGCCCGGCGCGTAGATCGAAATCTGCCGGAACAGGCTCTCCATGCCGAACGTCCGCGCCTCGTCCGGAATAATCGGCACCACGCGCTTCCCGATTTCCTTATTCTTGAGCAACTGCTTCAGAATCGACACGAACGCCATCGTCGTCGACACCGGCCGCCCGCCGCTGCCCGTCAGCGACTCGTGGAACTCCTCCAGCCCCGGCGTCTCCAGCCGCCCGGCCTTCACGATGCGCGCCGGCAGCGACCCGCCCAGCGCCTTCCTCCGCTCCTTCAAATACTGGATCTCCGGCGTATCGTCCGGCGGCCGGTAGAAGCTCACCGTGTGCACCGCCTCTTCCGGTATCGGAATGTTGAAGCGCTGCCGGAGCTTCGCCAGCTCATTCTCGTTCATCTTCTTCTGCTGGTGCGTCGTGTTGCGCCCCTCCGCCGCTTCGCCCAGCCCGTAGCCCTTCACCGTCTTGGCCAGGATCACCGTCGGGCTGCCCGTGTGCTCGAACGCCCGCTTGTAGGCGTTGTAGATCTTCACCGGGTCGTGCCCGCCGCGCCGCATCATCCCTAGCTGATCGTCGGTCATGTCCGCGACCAGCTCCAGCAGCTCCGGATACTTGCCGAAGAACTCGCTCCGTACGTACGCCCCGCCGCGCGCCTTGTAGTTCTGGAACTCGCCGTCCACGCACTCGTGCATGCGCCGCACCAGCAGCCCCGTCTTGTCCTGTTCCAGCAGCCGGTCCCAGTCGCTGCCCCAGACGAGCTTGATCACGTTCCACTGCGCGCCCCGGAAGAACCCTTCCAGCTCCTGCATGATGTTGCCGTTGCCGCGCACCGGCCCGTCCAGCCTCTGCAGGTTGCAGTTGATCACGAAGATCAGGTTGTCCAGCTTTTCATTGGCCGCAATCTGCAGCGCGCCCCGGCTCTCCGGCTCGTCCATCTCGCCGTCGCCGAGGAACGCCCATACCTTCCGGTTCGTCACCGGCAGCAGCCCGCGGTTCTCCAGGTACTTCATGAACCGCGCCTGGTAGATCGAGTTGATCGGCCCCAGGCCCATGCTCACCGTCGGAAACTGCCAGAACTCCGGCATCAGCCACGGGTGCGGATACGAGCTCAGCCCCGGCGCTTCCCTCAGCTCGTGCCGGAAGTTCATCAGGTGCTGCTCGCTCAGCCGCCCCTCCAGGAACGCCCGCGAATACATCCCCGGCGACGCGTGCCCCTGGAAGTAAATCAGGTCCCCCGGCTGCTCGCCCTGCTCCGCCGGAATCGACCCGCGGAAGAAGTGGTTCATCCCCACTTCGTACAGCGTCGCCGAAGACGCAAAGGTCGATATGTGCCCCCCGATGCCGTCGTCGTACTTGTTGGCGCGCACCACCATCGCCACCGCGTTCCAGCGCACCAGGCTCTTGATCTTGCGCTCCAGCTCCCGATCCCCCGGGTACGCCACTTCTTCGTCCACCGGAATCGTGTTCAAATAAGGCGTCGTCACGCCCAGCGCCGCCGGCACGCCCTTGATGGCCGCGCTCACCGCCAGCCGCTCCAGCAGGTAACGCGCGCGCTCCGGCCCGCCCTCTTCTATCACCTGGTCGAGCGCTTCCATCCACTCCTGGGTCTCGATAGGATTCAGGTCTTCCGGCTTTTCGATTTTGTTTCTGAGCATGGGGTCCAGATGCGGAACTGCTTTCCCGATTTTACCCCGTTCCCGGTCAGGACAGGGCTCTCTTAATTGATGCCCGCCGCCCCGCCCGCGTCGCGTCAATCCACTCGCTTTTCTTCCCCCAGCCACTCCTCCGGCTGCCCGAACAGCCCCAGCGCCGCCTTCAGCCCGCTCACCTGGAACGCCGCCAACCGCCCGTCCAGCTCCGCCAGCGCCGCCAGTTGCGCCCGCACCGCCGCCCGCCGCCCCGGCAGCCCCGGATTTCTCCACGCCTTCCGCCCGTGCGCCCGGTGCGCCCGCACCGCCCCCGCCGCCAGGTGCGCCACAATCCGCCGCGCGTCCGGCAGGCTCAGCCCCGCCCCCCGCAGGCTCCGCTGCGCCGCCTCCAGCACCGGCAGGATCAGCGTGTTCGCCGACGTCAGCGCCGCCCCGTACATCAGCTTCGTGCCCTCGTTCAGCTCCACCAGCCGCACCTTCGCCTCCCGCCCCCCCTCCTTCACCGCCCGCACCGCCCCCGCGTCCCCCTCCGCCACCACCACCGGCGCCCCCGGACCCGGCGCCACCGCCGCCG
>DAHVTI010000580.1 GCA_027324255.1 Bryobacterales bacterium
CGCGTGGCCTCGTCGCCGCCGTCGTAGCGCTTCATCACGAGGTAGCCGCGGGAGCAAAGCTCGCCCTGCTGGCCGTGCGGCAGCGTCTCGCCCGTGCCGGGATCGACGAGGGTGATCTCGGTGGCGGGCATGGCGCGGCCCGCCGTGGTGCAGCACACTTCGATCGAATCATCGACGTTCGACATGACGCTCACGGGCGCGCTTTCGGTCTGGCCGTAGCAGATGGTGATCTGCGCGCAGTGCATGTCGTCGATGACGCGGCGCATTACCTCGACGGGGCAAGGCGCGCCGGCCATCACGCCGGTGCGGAGGCTCGAATAGTCGTAAGACGCGAAGTCCGGGCCGGCCAGCTCGGCGATGAACATGGTGGGGACGCCGTAGAGCGCGGTGGCGCGCTCGGCCTCGACGGCTTCCAGCGTCCCGCGGACGTCGAAGGTGGCGGCGGGCAGGATCATGGCGGCGCCGCTGGAGGCGGCGGTCAGCGTGCCGATGACGCAGCCGAAGCAGTGGTAGAGCGGCACGGGGATGCAGATGCGGTCCTGGTGCGTGGCGCGCAGGCGCCCGGCGATGAGGCGGCCGTTGTTGATGGGATTGCGGTGAGTGAGCAGGACGCCCTTGTGCGGGCCGGTGGTGCCGGAGGTGTACTGGATATTGGCGACGTCGCCGGGCAGGACGACGGGCGGCTCGAAGCGGCCGCCGGCGCGGAGCATGGCGGTCCAGTCCGGCGTGCCGAGGTAGACGGCGCGCTCCAGGCCGCAGTTGACGTCTTCGAGGGAAACGCCGAGGATGGCGCGGTAGTCGGCGCGCTGGTCGCGCTCGTGCAGGAAGAGCACTCGAATCGCGCTCTTCTCCAGCACGTACTGCAGTTCGTGCGAGCGGTAGGCGGGGTTCACGTTCACCAGCACGATGCCGGAGAGCGCGCAGGCATACTGCAGCAGGACTTACCCGGCGCAGTTGTTGGACCAGACTCCGATTCGGTCGCCGGGGTTGATGCCGAGGGCGAAGAGGCCGGCGGCGACGCGTTCGGCCTCCGCGAGCAGTTCCTTCCAGGAGTAGCGCAGGCCCTGGTGGCAGGAGACGAGGGCGTCGCGCGTGGCGCCGCGGGCGGCGGTTTCGCGAATCAGCTCGCCGATGGTCTTGTCCCACACTTCGGCTTCCGGCCCGCGCGAGTAGCTGCTCCCAAGTTCACACTCGAGGACAGTGGTGCTCATGTGACGATCGGGCCCAAAACCCCAACGTGTTTCCGGGAACGGGGCCGGGGCGAATTGAGCTTCCTGATGGACTCATCATGCCCACTTATTTCTCGCGGGCGAGGAGGCGCTGCCAGAGGGTGGCGGGGTCGGGGTCGAAGACGATGGCGGCGTCGCCGGCCAGGGTGCGCCAGAGGCCGCGCAAGCACTCGTCACGGAGCTGGGCGGCGGTCCAGCCGGTGTAGCCGAGGTAGGTGCGGCCGCCGGGTTCGCGCGCCGGGCCGTCGGCCAGCCAGACGCCGGGGCAGAGGCGGCGGGCGTTGGGAGAAGACGCTTCACGCTGCAGGCAGCGCGTGCCCTGGGCGACGGGGCCGCCGGCGAAGAGCTGCGGCTCCCCATCGCGGCGGCGCAGGGCCCGGTTGAGCATCAGGCCCATGGCGGACTGCGTGCCGGCGTCGAAGAGGAGGATGACGGTGCGGGCGAAGTCGGGGTCGCGCAACTCGGGCATGGCGACAAGAACCTGGCCGGCCGAAGGGGGCTCCGGCGCCACGCGCCCGGCGGCCAGCAAAAGCAGACCGCGGCGCGTGTACCCACTGCCGTTCCGTGCGATGCTATCTCTCATGAACTGGGCGAAGCTTACTCTCATGATGGCCCTTTGCGCGGTGGCTTGCCAGGCGCAGGACGCGGTGGTCAAGACCCTGAGGTCGCGGATGGACGGATTCCGCCAGAACGTGCTGGAGTCGGCGGAGAAGGTGTCCGCAGCCGACTATTCGTTCAAGCCCACGCCGGAGGTGCGGTCGTTCCACCAACTGCTGGCGCACCTCACCGACGCCAATTACTCCATCTGCTCCCCGCTGAAGAACGAGGCGAACCCCAGCAGCGGCGCCACGGAAAAGAAGGCGGCGGGCAAGGACGTGATCCCGGCCTTAAAGTCGTCGTTCGACTACTGCGACGGCGCGCTGGCCGCGATGAACGATGCGAAGCTGGCCGGCACCATCAAGCGCGGCGCGACGGAGCGCCCGCTGGCCTACTACGCGCTGCATCTGCTGGACCACACGGCGCTGCATTACGGCAACCTGATCACCTACATGCGCCTGAAGGGCATCGTCCCGCCGGAGACGGAGCGGCGGCAGCAGGCCCCGCCTAAGAAGTAAGGGCCTCCACGCGGCAGGGTATGCCGACCGCAGCGCGCCCGCTCACTGGCCGCCGAGCAGTTGCTTGCGGGCGTCCGAGCCCTTTGTAAAGAGCTTGGCAGCATCGGCCCCCAACACCAGCGAATGCCGGCCCAGGTCGGTGGGGCGATAGACGTAGCCGATAGAGAGACTGTGCGGCAGGTGGACCATGGCGCCGTAGCCGAAGATCCGGTCGCCGGCGAGGGCGGTGGTGGTCCGCCAGGAGAGGATGGCCGAGGCACCGAAGCGCTGCCTGGTTTCGTTGCCCTGCCAGGTCCAGGAATTCCAGCCGAACGCCTCCAGCAGCAGGGATGCGGCTGCTTGCCCTTTGTCTCTGCCGCTCAGTTCCAGGGCCGTGCTGGGGTGAGCGAAGATGAACTGGTTATTGGGCGGCTCCACAAGATTCGCGGCCTTGCGGTAGCGCCAGCCGTTGACCAGAAGCTCCCACGGGTATTGCGCGCGGGGGCCGAGGACATAGTGCCGCCAGCGCGCGTCCAGCCCGGTCAGGTACTCGACCATGCCGAGACGGCCAGTGCCCATCGAGGCGACGATGATTCGTCGAAAGAGCGTGGACTGCGTGGCGACAGCGGCGGCTTCCCGCCAGGCAGCGGTACAGGAGGCCGGGGTGGAGCAATGCTCCTGCAAGTAGAGTTCGAAATCGATGGTATCGGCCGGCTGCGACTCGAAAAGGCGCTGCGCCGCGCTGATTTCAAACTGGCTCCCGTTCAGGTTCTCGAAGGTTCCGCCTTCCGACACTTGGGCGAGGTACAGGCCCATGCGGCGCCGGAGCTTCTCGTAGAGTGGACCCTTTCCGGCGGCCTCCAGGTCCTGAAAAACCGCGCGCAGTGCCGCCGTTGGGGCCATCTTCCCGCCCTTGATCTTCTCGATGGAGGGGCCCACGCTCACACAGAGAGCAGACTTGCACTTGTCCTCGCCCAGGCAGTCATCGTCCCGGTTGCCGCTCCACAGGTCTCCCGCCTCCTGTGCCGTTTTTGGCTCAAGCTTTTGTGTGTCCTGGCAGGTCTGCGCGAGGACGGGCGCGGCCGCGAGAACCGTGAGCAGGAAGGCGGGGGCTCGAAACATTTTCATACTCTGCTCAGGGCTCCTTCGAACCATTTCGCGACTTCACCGATCTTTTCCCAGGTATCGGACTTTGCGAACGGCAGTCTGTTCAGTTCACCCACCAACGCCAAGGCGCCGGGCAGCGCGCGTTCATCAAATGCTTGAAGCGCCGCATCTTCCTGAGTGCGCGTGATCTTCCTGGGAGTTCCGAGGTCATCTGTTGCCGCGCGGAAGAAGGGGATGTGCACGGCCGGGTGTTTCAGATAGTGCTCGAAGCCATGAACATTCTTATCGTGGACATGGCGCACCGTGATTTCCCGGAAGAACTCCGCCGGCCATCCAACGGGCTCGAAGGGGCGCAGAACGGGGAAGGGGTCCCAGGAATTGCGGCAATTGAAAAAGTAGTTTGCGCCGTTGTCATTGCCGTCGGAAGGCCCTGGCCTGTAATGACTCTCATACACGTCGGGCTCCGTCTCCAGAAGGCGGCTGACGTTTGCGATCTGCATAAAGCACACGGCCTTGACGTTCCTGGGCGAGAAGGAGCGCCCGCCAGGTACGGCGTTCGTGCCGGCCATCAGGGCGTGCATCGAATCATGGGCCACGGCCGTGCCCAGGGAGTGAGCCAGCACGGAGAAACGGCACGTCTGCCCGGCGTCCAGGTCTTCGTTGATCCCTTCGGCGAACTGCTTCGCCACGGTGGTGCGAATCGCCATTCTCACTTCCGCCGCGAGACGGTACAGGACCACATCGGCGGCGTGCGACCAGATGAAGTTGTTGTCGGTCTTTACCGCAGCGCTCAATTCGTCGAACACATTTGTGAGCAAGGGGGAGGCGCCGGGGGTGATGAGCTTCCGCAGTTCCGCCGCGCGCGCCGCCCAATTGTCCGCAAGCCCCCGGAAGATGTCGTCGTAGTTGATCTCGTGAAACCGGATCCGCTGATCCAGCGGTTTTTCAGCCAGTTTCGCATATTGTTTGTAGAGGCCGGCAAGCAGGCCGGTGAGGGATTTCGACCAACCCTTCGGATGGTTCCCCATTCCGTGGACCAGAAACACGCGATGTATTGGCATCCACTCCTCTTTCCTTCGCTTCCAGAGGGTCGGAGCGTTTGACTCAGTATAGAGCCTTCCCGCGGAATGTAAAGGCTTTTGCGAAAAAGGAGAATGCAGCCCGGCACAAGCAGCCGGGATCGGCGACGCGAACGATGGACCGGCCTGGCTGGCGATCGCCTCCACGCGGAACGAACCTTCGCCGGCGCCGGCGGCGGGCAGCCGGATGGAGAGCGTCGCGGTGGTGTGAGGGTGGAAGGGCAGCCGGGCCCCGGGCCAGTCGCCGGACCAGATGCGGTAGGCGGGGGTGGGCCCGGACGCGGCCAGGGCCGTAGACCACTTCAGGAACACGCGGCCCGAGTCGTACTCCACCGTAGGCGCATGCGGCTGAGTGATCGTCGGCAGCCGCTCCTGGAAGTAGTTCGAGTTGGTCCCGTGCAACTTGGCGACGCGCCACTCAATGCACTCGCGCCCGGCAGCGGAGGAACTGGCGGCGCGTGGGCCATCGGGATCCTCCGCCTGTATCATGGGTGTGCCATGGCTGAACTCACGCGCAGAAATATGCTGGCCGGGATGGCCGCCGCGCCGGCCGTCCTGCAGAACCGCAACACTCCCCCGAACATCCTGCTGATCCTCTCCGACGACCACAGCGCGCCCTACCTGGGCTGCTACGGCGCCGGCTACTTGAAGTCGCCGCGGATTGACCGCTTCGCGCAGGAAGGCATGCGCTGCGACCGCGCCTTCACCGCCGCCCCGCAGTGCGTGCCGTCGCGCGCTTCCATCCTGACGGGCCGCTCGCCGGTTGCCGCGCGCATGGGCCGCTTCAGCTCGCCGCTGCCCGCCGACGTCGTCTCCGCGCCGGAATTGCTGCGCACCCAGGGCTATCATACGGGCGTCTGCGGCCGGTACTTCCATCTGAACGGCGTCATCAAGGCGCAGCCGCACACGCAGAGCGTCTACGACAAGTACGGCCTGCAGACGTGGGCCAAGCGCATAGACTATATGGATGTTTCTCCGCAGCAGGGCACCGCCGCGAAGCTCGATCAGTTCATCGAGAAGGCGCCGCAAGACAGGCCGTGGTTCTTCTGGATCAACTACAGCGACCCGCACCACGTGTGGGACGCCGGCGCCGGCAACGTGGATCCGGCGAAAGTCCAACTGCCGCCGCACCTGCCGGACCTGCCCGGCGTGCGCGGCGACCTGGCGCGCTACTGCGGCGAGGTGGAGCGCATGGACGGCTTCTTCGGCCAGGCGATGGACGTGCTGAAGGGGCGCGGCGCGGAAGAGAACACGCTGGTGCTGTTCATGGGCGACAACGGCATGGCGTTCCCGCACGGCAAGGGCTCGCTGTACGACCCGGGCATGCACGTGCCGTTGATCGCGCGCTGGCCGGGGTACATCCGCGGCGGCTCGACGACGCCGTCGCTGATCTCGGGCGAGGATATCACGCCGACGTTCCTCGACGCCGCCGGCGTGGCCGCGCCGAAGGAGATGACGGGCCGCAGCTTCCTGCCGCTGCTGACGGGCGCGGCGTCCTATCAGCCGCGGAAGTACATCTTCGGCGCGCGCATCCCGCACGGCAATTCGCCGTTCACGCCCACCACGCGCGCCTCGACGTTCGACCTGGGCCGCTGCGCGCGCAACGAGCGTTGGAAGCTCATCTACAACTGCACGCCGCAGATGGAGTACTGGCCCGTCGATAGCGGCAACGGTCCGGGCTGGCAGGAGACGCTGGCCGCGCACCGCGCCGGCGCTCTCAAGCCGGAACACGAGAAGGCCTACTTCCAGCGCCCGCGGCCGGTGCTGGAGCTGTTCGACCTCCAGAACGATCCGGGCGAGCTGAACAACCTGGCCGGGAGTCCGGAGACGGCGGAGGTGCAGCGCGAGTTGCTGCTGGCACTGCAGGAGAAGATGATCATCGACTTCGACTACCTGCCGCCGCCGTTCGCCAACTAGCGCGGCAAGTCTTCGAGACAGGATTCGGAGAACCGGACGCGCGTCCAGCTCTCCGGCCGGTGAGTGTCGTAGATGCCGTGGGGCGTCCAGCACCACGCCGGGTGCGGCTGCACCTCGCGGCCGCCGGACATGAGCTTCTCGAAGCGGCCGAAGAAGATGCGCCACTCGTCGCCATCCTTCGGCGGCAGCGCGCGGCCGTTCGCCAGGTGCTTCATGCCGGCCCAAGGCAGCGACACCGTGGCCTGCCAGCCGCGTGAGACGCGCGTGCGGTCGTTCAGGTAGCCGTCGATCTCGACGGAAGAGGTCATGCCGGGGAGGTCGTAATCGAGAAACGCCCAGCGCCGGCCGCGCGGGTGCGTGCCGCGCCAGAAGCTTTCGCCGCTGCGGTCGTAGTCGCCGGCGAAGGTGTAGGCCTGGCGCTCCAGCACGTCGAACTCGGGTTCGGCGGCGAGGCGCGGGTAGCCGTCCTGCCAGATGAAGAAGACCTCGTAGACGGTGTTGAGCGCGTTCACCTCGAACTCGTAGTAGCAATCGCCGCCGTCGATGAAGACCTCCACGTCGCTCTCGTTGAAGATGAGCGAGTCGCGTTCGGTGAGGTGCGCTTCGATGAAGGGCTCCTCGATCCAGAAGCGGATATGCAGGGCGCGGTCGTCCCACAGCGCGGCGGCGCGGGTGTCGAAGAAGCCGGGCTCGCCGCTGACCATGTCGACGAAGCGGGGCGAGCGAGGCGCGGCGGCCCAATCCGGCGCGGTGCGCGTGCGGTAACACGTGTAGGAGGAGTCCACGGCTCCCTTTCTATCACGCCTCATCTTGACAACGGCCTACGCGGGGGCGTACCCGTGGGTCATGCCTTCCGCAGACGAGATCCAAGGCCGCTGGCACGAGACGCGCGTGGAGATCGACGCGCCGGTGGATGTGGTGTGGCACGCCCTGACCGACCCCGCGGCCATCGCCCGCTGGTTCGCTCCCAAAATGACCGTGCATCCCGGCGCCGGCGGCCACATCGTCGCCGACTGGGGCCCGGGCCTCGAGTGGCGCACCGACATCGATCTGTGGGAGCCGAACCGCCGCCTGCGCCTGGTGGAGTCGCGAGACCGCGTCATGAGCGCCTCACCCGTGGAGAAACGACTGGAGCCCTGCCTGCTGGTGCAGGACTACCGGCTGGAAGCCGCTGGGGACCGCACCGTGCTCTCGCTGGTCCACTCCGGCTTCGGCGAAGGCGCGGCCTGGGACAAGGAGTACGAAGGCACGCGCGGCGGATGGGCGAGCTGCTTTCTGCGTCTGAAGCACGGTCTGGAGCGCCACCGCGGAGCGGCCGTTCACAACACGGTCATCACTTCCGCCTGCGAAGGCCAGGATTACCTCACCGTGCTCGAGCGCATCGAACGGGCCGTGCCCACACCGTTCGAGATCGTGCTGCGCGGCAAGTACGAATTCACGGCCCTGCTGCACGGGTGGAACGGCTCCCTGCTGAGCGCGTCCGCCATTCCATCCGCTACCGGCTCCATCGCCTACATCGAACTGGTTCTGTTCGGACTACCCCGCGCGGAGGCCACCGCAGCGGAATGGCGCGCGAAGATGGAAGGGCTGTTTCCGCAGGCCTAGCTACCCAACTCCAGCATGACGAGGCCGGAGCCGAGTTTCGGGTAGAAGTACGTGGACTTCTGCGGCAGCACCTGGCCGGCAAAGGAGACCTTGGCCATGCCTTCAATGGAGAGGTCTTCCAGCAGGAAGGCCACCTGGCCGCGGCCTTCGCGCACTTCGGCGACGGCCTCTTCGCGCGTGCGCTTGTAGGCGAGGTTGGTGCCGGCGGTGACCACTTCCGGCGTGATGCCGAGCAGCGGCGTGAGAATGGATTCCTGCAGCACGGCCACATTCAGAGCATCGGCGGCGGCGGGCACGTCGGTGTGGAATTCGCCGTTGGCCATGACGACGCCGAAGCGCACGTGGCCGGGCGGCGAGACGAGCCGATCGGCGCCCATGCCGGCGTTGGGCAGCTTGGCGAGAAACGCTTCGGGTTCGAAGCCGGCGACAGAGTGCGCGATGCGGTGCGTGGCGAAGCAGCGCAGGCCGGGCGAGTTGAGGCTGACGCAGGTCATCAGCGTGCGCGGCTGGCCCATGCGCAGCGCGGTTTCATAGCGGTGGTGGCCGTCGGCGATGAGCAGCGGGCGGTCCGCCATCAGGGTGCGCAGGGCCGTGATCCAGGCGGGGTCGGCCACTCGCCACAGCTTGTGGTGGGTCTTTTCGTGGTCGCTGTATTCCTGCTCCGCGGGCGTCGCGCAGACCTGGTCGAGCAGGGCTTCGATGTCGCGCTGCGGATCGGGGAAGAGCATGAAGATGGAGTCGAACTGCACGCGCGTGGCTTCGAGCAGCCGGAAGCGGTCTTCCTTGGGGCCGCTCATGGTGCGCTCGTGGCGGAAGACATTCTTGCCGTAATCCTCGGTGTCGCCGAGGGCGACGAAGCCGCGGCGGGTGAGAATCTCGCCGCTACCCGGCGCCGGGAACACCTGCTCGTAGACGAAGATGGCGTCTTCACTGTCGATGGCGAGGAGACCCTGTTCTTTCCACGCGGCCAGATTCGCGGCGGCGCCGGCATAATCGCCGCGCGGCAGGATGAGGTGCGCGAAGTTGTGCGGGCTGCGGGCCTTGTAGTCCGCCTCGAGCGCCGGCGGGATCACATCGTAAGGGAGCGTGGCCAGGGCGGCGATGTCGCCGGCCTGAGCCGTGTAGCGCAGCGCGCGGAGCGGATGAATGTTGGCCATGTTGTTCCGGAGGGAACTCTCACGATAGCGTAGGTGGACATGATGCCGCAAAGCTCGCTCACCCGCCGACAGTTCACCGCCAGCCTGGGCGGGGCCCTCGCCGCCCCGGCGCGGCGCCGGCCGAACATTGTGCTGATGATGGCCGACGACATGGGCTACAGCGACATCGGCTGCTACGGCAGCGAGATTGCCACGCCCAGCCTGGACGGTCTGGCGCGGCGGGGCATCCGCTTCACGCAGTTCTACAACACGGCGCGCTGCTGCCCCACGCGCGCCTCGCTGCTCACCGGGCTCTACCCGCACCAGGCGGGCATCGGCCACATGGTGGACACGGGCCGGCAACTGCCCGGCTACCGCGGCGACCTGAACAGGCAGTGCGTGACCATCGCCGAGGCGCTGCGCCCGGCCGGCTACCGCACCGCCATGTGCGGCAAGTGGCACGTGACGCCGGTGACCGAGTCCAGGCACAACTGGCCGCTGCAGCGCGGCTTCGAGAAGTACTACGGCATCATCCACGGCGCGGCCAGCTACTACGAGCCGGTGACGCTGGTGCGCGACAACGAGTACTCGCCGCCCCGCGAGAAGGGCTACTACCTCACCGACGCCATCGGCGACAATGCCGTGCGCTATATCGACGAGTACAGCAAGGGGCAGGACCCGTTCTTCCTCTACGTCGCCTTCACCTCGCCGCACTGGCCGCTGCATGCGCTGGAATCGGACATCGCGAAGTACAAAGGCCGCTACAAGGGCGGCTGGGACGCGCTGCGCGAGGAGCGCCACGCGCGCATGAAGAAGATGGGCCTCGTCGATTCGCGCTGGCCGCTGACGGCGCGCGACGAGAAGGTGCCCGCGTGGAATGACGCCGGAAACAAAGAGTGGTTCGAGCGCCGCATGGAGGTCTACGCCGCGCAGGTGGACCGCATGGATCAGAACATCGGCCGCATCCTCGGAAAGCTCAAGGAGACGGGCGCGGAGGAGGACACGCTGGTGCTGTTCCTCTCCGACAACGGCGGCTGCGCGGAGGAACTCGGCCCCAAGGCCGCCGCGCGGCACATCCCGAAGTTGACGCCCGACGGCCGGCCCGTCCTTCAGGGCAACCGTCCGGAGGTGATGCCGGGCGGGCCGGATACCTATCAGAGCTACGGCCTGCCGTGGGCGAACGCGTCGAACACACCGTTCCGCCGCTACAAGCACTGGGTGCACGAAGGCGGCATCTCGGCGCCGCTCATCGCGCGCTGGCCCGCGCAGATCCGCAAGGCCGGCGGCTTCACGCAGCAGGCAGGCCACCTGGTGGACATCATGGCCACGTGCGTCGACGCCGGCGGCGCGCAGTATCCTTCGCAGCGGCAGGGCGAGACGGTGAAGCCGCTGGAAGGCAAGAGCCTGCTGGCGGCGGCACGCGGCGGCAAACCCGCGGCGCGCGAGCTGTATTGGGAGCACGAAGGCAACCGCGCCATCCGCTCCGGAGACTGGAAGCTGGTCAGCCGCTATCCCGGCGATTGGGAGCTGTACGACCTGAAGGCCGACCGCACGGAGATGAACAACCTGGCGGCGGCGCAGCCCGCGCGTGTGGCGGAGCTGAAGGCGAAGTGGGAGGCGTGGGCCAAGCGCGCCGATGTCGAGCCGTGGGACGTCGTGCAGAAAGCGCCGCGGGTTTAGACTTGTGCGTGCATGACCGGCCGAATGGAAGACCCGCACAAAAAGTACGAGCGACGCCAGGCCGTGTGGCTCGTGGTCGCCTATGGAGCAATCGCCCTGATGACGGCCGCGATCATGGCCTACGCGTGGTTCGGCGCGGGGGCGCGCCGCTAGTCGAACGACCGCTCGTCGCGCGGCACGCCCGCAATCCCCAGCGGCTCAAGAATCGCCCGCGCGCCGCGGGCCATCAGGTCGATCTCCGTCGGGCACTGGAACAGGCGGAAGCCCTGCTCCATGTATTCGCGCACCTGCTCAGGCGTCCCTGCCGGGCGTCCCAAAAACTTGCCGTGGCGCAGCGCGGCGTCACGGATCCTCTCAATCGCCTTCACATGCTCCGGATCGCCCTGCCGGCCGCGCAGCCCCATCGAGAACGACAGGTCCCAGGCGCCGATGAAGATGATGTCGACGCCGGGCATCGCGCAGATCTCGTCGATGCGCTCGACGGCGGCGATCTCTTCGACGACGCACATCACGGCCACGTTCGCGTCGGCCGAGTCGTAGTAGTTGCCCGGCTCGGGCCACGTGCGCGTGGCCGCGCCGGCGCCGCAGCCGCGCTTGCCGAGCGGCGGGTAGTGGCACGCCTCCGCCGCGCGCCTGGCCAGTTCCGGCGTCGTCGTAAACGGGAAGATGACGCCCGAGACGCCCTGATCGAGAACCCGCTTCGCGGTCCACGTCTCGTTCACCGGCACGCGCGCGAACACCTGCGCCGGCAGGCCACGGGCGGCCAGCGTCATCAGGCGCAGCGTCTCCAGCGTAATGGGCGAGTGCTCCATCTCCACCCACAGGAAATGGAAACCGAGCGTGGCCAGGTGCGCGGCCGCCTCCACCGACGGGGTGGTCAACGTGGCGCCGAAAACAGGCTGGCCCGCGCGCAGGCGGGCCAGCACCGGAAATGGCGGATGGGACATTAGAGAAGCGTCTTGAGGTCCGTGCACTCGATGTTCTGCGATTCGGCCACGGCCGGGTACGTGCAGTAGCCTTTGTAGGTGTTCACGCCCAGCGCCAGCGCCGGATTGGCGGCGATGGCGGCGTGCGAGCCCTTGTTGGCCAACTGCGTCAGGTAAGGAAGCGTGGCGTTGTTCAAGCCGTAGGTGGAGGTGTGGGGCACGGCCGCCGGCATGTTCGACACGCAATAGTGCAGCACGTTGTCCACGTAGTAGACGGGGTCGGTGTGGGTGGTGGCGTGCGAGGTCTCGCAGCAGCCGCCCTGGTCGATGGCGACGTCCACAATGACGGCGCCGCGCTTCATCAGCGGGATCATGTCGCGGCGCACCAGCTTGGGCGCCGAGGCGCCGGGGATCAGCACCGCGCCGATGACAAGGTCGGCGCTGCGCAGCGATTCGCGGATGGTCCACATGTTGGAGGCCAGCGTGATGACGCCGCCGTTGTAGATGTCGTCCAGCTCGCGCAGGCGGTTCAGATTCTTGTCGATGATGGTGACGTTGGCGCCGAGGCCGAAGGCCATCTTGGCCGCGTTGTGGCCGACGATGCCGCCGCCCAGCACCACCACGTTGGCCGGGGCCACGCCCGGGATGCCGCCCAGCAGCACGCCGCGCCCGCCGTTGGGCGCTTCCAGGTACTGCGCGCCGATCTGCACGCCCATGCGCCCAGCCACTTCGCTCATCGGCGTGAGCAGCGGCAGCGAGCCGTCCTTCTCCTGGATGGTCTCGTAGGCGATGCCGGTCACCTTGGCTTCCATCAGCTTCTGGGTGAGCTCCGGCAGGGGGGCCAGGTGCAAGTAGGTGAACAGAGTCAGCCCTTCGCGGAAGAAGCCGTATTCGGAAGCTTGGGGCTCCTTCACCTTCACCACGATATCGGCCACGTTCCAGACGTCGGCCGCCGTGGGCACGACGCGGGCGCCGGCTTCCAGGTACTCCTCGTCGGTGATGGAGCTGAGGCTGCCGGCTCTGGTTTGGACGACAACGTGGTGGCCCGCCTCCACCAGCGCGGTAACGCCGTGGGGGACGAGTGCGACCCGGGATTCGTGGTCTTTGACTTCGCGTGGTACGCCGATAATCATGGGTTCTTTCCTTCTGTCTCCGCCTTGGCTTCCTGGCCGGCCGGCGGCGGCGGGGTTCCGCGCCGCGGGCCGAGCCCCAAGGCGATGAGTGTCAACGAGTCGAGCTTGCCCCGCCCGCTCATGTTGTTGATGTTCTGGTCTTCCTGGAACTTCTTGAGGGCTTCGATGCTATCCGGCCCCCACACGCCGCTGGCCTCCACCTGATAGCCCTTGGCGGAGAGCGCTTCCTGAATCTCCCGGATCCTCTGCTGGTCCGGCTGCTGCTGCGTGGCCGGGCGGCGCCGCGCGGCGGTCGAACGCCGGGACTTGCGCTTCTTGGAGGCCGACTTGGCGGTCGTACTTTTCGAAGGGGCCTTTTTAGAGCCGCCGGACTTGGCCTTCGGCGCGGCTTTCTTCGCCGGAGGCTTGGCCGGAGCGGCGGGCAGCGGAAGGAGGGAATGGGTCAGAAGCAGCGCTAGAGGAATCAACATCAAACGGGGCAGCTTCACGATTGCCAGCATACCACCAACGGGCTCCGGCACTGGCGCGTTCCGGCCGGGGGCGCTGCCCGGAAAATCAAAAAGCCCCCTTTCGGGGGCCGTTTGATTGGGGGAGCGGGAGGGGGGCGGATGGGGGAAAGTCCCTCCCGCTCCTGGCGGGTGGTGGAGATTCAACTATAGCAACATTCAAATCGTTTGGGAAGGGGGGTGGAACATTTTTTTCTTGGCGGCTCATTTTTTATTGCCGGACGGGCGCCCTTGGAGGTAGCGCCGGAGCCCGTCGCGCCACGGCGGCAGGTCGCCGAAAGCCGCCTCGCGGAGGGCCCGGTTGTCCAGGACGGAATACCGCGGACGCGGCGCCTTCGTCTTGTAGACATTTGAATCCACGGGACTTAGGTCTACAGACAGGCCCGCCTCCTCGAAGATGGCGCGGGCAAACTCGTACCACGAGCAACTGCCCGCGGCCGTCAGGTGATAGAGGCCGTACCGGCCACTCCGGATCACCGGCAGCACCGCCTCCACCACGTCCAGCGTGCTGGTG
>DAHVTI010000012.1 GCA_027324255.1 Bryobacterales bacterium
CCCCAGGCCACCGAAGTGGGCGCTCTCAGCGACGGCACCAAGATCATGAAGCGCGCCCCGCGCATCCGCTCCTGCGGCCTCAAGGACGAAAAGGGCAAGCTCTGCGCCGGACACCTCAAGCGCTGGTATTTCTTCGGCGACGAGATCAGGGAGCGCTTCGGCGCGCAGGCCGAAATCTACCGCTGCGAAAAGTGCAAGTCCATCTACCTGCCCAACGAAGAAGAGGAACCGCGCAGCGGCACGCTCTGCTGGTAGCAGTTCTCCCGGCTGCCCGTGCCGCCGGGGCATACGTGTGCCCCGCGCTGGGGCAGGCAAGGAAAAAGCCGCATTGGATCGCCTCGGGGGAGGAGTCACTCGGCGTGAGCCAATCCAATGCGGCCGGCCCGGGTCGGGCACGGGGTGCGGCAACAATTCCACCGAATCCAGCTAAGCCTGTGTTCCCTTTCGCTCCTGATGAAGCTGCCGCGTTCGACAACCCTTCACCAAGCGAATCCGGCAGAACCGATACCCGCAACCCCAGGGGGAGAATCTATGATGGCAAACTCAGACTCCGTCTCTTATTAGAACCCGGCCTGAACCGCCGCGTCTCGCGGCATCCAGGCTTTCCGCCTAAAAAATGACCCTCTGCTTCAACCTGCAGACGATTGAACGAATGGAAGAGATCTTTAACACCGGCTCCCGCAAGCACGACGTTTCCAACTCCAATTCGCTCTCCCGCCAGCACGTCTCAGCAGAGGGCAGGTTCAAAGAGAGTTCATCAATTCGCTTTAGAGTGTAGCAAACTGGATGCCACCGATGCTGGAGAAAAAAGTCCTTTGTTATCAATACTCGTCGAGGCCGCCGCGCACCTCGCGGGGCACCTTTGCCCCAGGAGGTGTGGCGCTGTGACACAACTCCGTCCCTGCGCGCTATTTCTCTGCCTCCTCGCCTTCCTGCCCCCGCCCGCCGCCGCCCAGGAAGTCGATTACCAGGTCTACACGGAATCGCCCCGCCTTCTCCTCAACCAGCGCCGCCTGCGCCTCCTCAAGCGCGAACGCGAACGCGAATCCATGCGCTGGCAGCAGTTCGATGCCCTCCTGCGCGGCAAGGCCCGCATGAGCGAGCCCGGCTTCACTCAGGCCCTCTATTCCGTCGTCTCCGCCCAGCCCGGCGCCTGCCGCCAGGCCGCCGAGTGGGCCGTCAAATCCCCCGTCTCCGATCCTTCCGACCTGCGCCAGGTCGCCATCGTCTATGACTGGTGCCAGGCGCCCGCCGGCGAAGCCCTCGCCAACCTCATGGCCCGCAAGCTCGCCGCCTCTCTCAAAGACCGCTCCGGCCGGCCCGCCGCCGTCCGCTCCCGCCTCTTCGCCGCCCTCGCCATCGCCGACACCGACTCCCAGGCGGCCCAGGACTACCTCAAGTTCGCCATCGAAACCTGGTGGCGCCAGAGGCTCGCTCCCCGCCTCAGGGCCGGCGAGAACCCGTTCACCAGCCGCGCCGACCTCTACGCTCTCATCGAGATCCTCCACGCCGTCCGCGACAACCTCCGCCTCGACCTCCGCGAAGGCCTCGGCCAATGGTTCGACGAACTCGCCCCGCTGCAGATCCTCTCCTATTACCCCCAACCCTGGCCCGCCGCCGAAAACGAGTACCGCATCCCCGCCTACACCGGCGCGGCCGACCCCGATCTGCGCGAGGCCGCCCTCTCCCGCGCCGCCGAACTCGCCCTCGTCGCCTTCGACGCCAACGCCCAGCCCTTGCAGTTCCTCCAGGGCTGGCTCCTCCAGGATCGCTTCCTCATGCGCGGCGAGTTCGGCATCGCCTACGAGTTCCTCTGGGCCAACCCCTACCAGCCCGGCCTCAGCTACAGCTACATGCCGGACGTCTTCCACGCCCGCGGAGAGATCCTCGCCCGCTCCAGTTGGGACGATGACGCCGCCTGGTTCGGCTTCTGGGACGGCCAGGCGCAGGCCTTCCAGCAGGGCCGCCGCATGGCCATCCGCACGGAATCCAGGCCCGGTCCCGTCGCCCTCGGACCGGTGAAGGTCTTCTTCGCCTCCGCCGGCCTGCGCTTCGAAACCGGCTGGCAGCCGCCGCCGGAGGAAGGCGCCAAGGCGGTCGAGGAGGTAGCCTTCCTCATCGGCCTCGCCCCCGGCTCGCTCTACGACGTCGAGGTGGACGACGAGGAGATGTTTGAAGCGCGCTCCGACTCGGGCGGCATCCTCGAACTGCGCTTCCCACCCGGCCGCAAGGCCGGCGTCCGCGTGCGCAAGGCCGAGCCATAATCTCCCCCATTTGGATCCTCCGTCCGGCGCCCTGCGCCTCGCTCACGCCGGCACCCAGCGCAACCTCGCCGAGGCCGTCGGGAAAATCCATCAGGGCTATCTCGATTTCCGGCCCACCGCCGAGGTGCGCACTTTCCGCGAAGTGGCCGCTCACCTCCTCAACACGCGGAACGAGGCCTGCGCCGCCCTGCGCGGCGGCGCCGCGCCACCGGTCCGCAACCTGGAGAAAACTCACCTGTCCAGAAACCAGTTCCTCGCAGCCGGGAAACAATCCATCGTCTACTGCCAGTCCGCCATGCAGGCCTTGACCGATGCCGGCCTCGGCACCCTCGTCAAAATGGGCTCGCGCGAACTCATACCCGCCCGCATCGCCCAGACGATCGTCTCCCACGGCGCCCAGCACTACGGCAACCTGGTCACCTATTTGCGCCTGCGCGGCACGGTCCCGCCCGAAACCGAACGCGCCCTGCTCAAGGCCACGCCCGCCAAACCCGGAATGGCCGCCTACTACATGCGCTTCCTCAAGCTCAACGACTCAGACATCCGCGGCATCCTTGGCTACAAAACCAGGGACATTGAGGAGGCCAAACGCTGGGCCAACGCCGACCCCGCCGTCGTGGCCAGTCGTCTGGTCCTCGTAATCCACCCCTGGATGAGCCAGGAAGGCTACCTGCCCTGAGCCGGAGCTGCCAGCTCTGGCCCTGCTCCGCCCGCGGGACCCGATCCACTCGGCCCGGAATGCCGCTGCGCCATCCCCGGCATGAAACAAACGGCCGGAAATCCGTTTCAGCGCCGCGGTCCTGATCTGCGCCGCCTGATCTGCGCCGGATGCTATGCTCCGAAATCGAAAACAGCTCGAACAGTTGCTGATCTGGCTCTTCGGGGCGGCCGCGCTGAACGCCCACGCCCTCCAGTTCCACTGCGAGCAGCAGGTGATGCCCGCCCGCCAAGTCCACGAGTGGCCTTCCGCCGCCAGCACGCC
>DAHVTI010000015.1 GCA_027324255.1 Bryobacterales bacterium
CGCGTGCTCGCCGCCGGCCCGCTCCAGCAGGTCCGTGGTGGCGTGCAGCGTCTCCTCGATCAGCGGCGCCAGCCGCTCGTAGTAGTCCGCCGCCGGCACCGCCACCTGCGGCCAGCCCGCGCGCACGCGGTCCAGGTCCAGCATCAGCCGCCGCGTGTTCGGGTGCAGCGCCTCTTTCTTCTCGCGGCACTCCTCCGACAGCAGAAACTCCTCGTTCTGCGTCAGCCCCGCCCGCTCTCCGCTCAACCCCGCCAGCTCCAGCGCCAGCTCCGCCAGCGCCTCGTCGAAGTCGTCGCCCCCCAGCGTCGGGATCCCTTCCGTCGCCAGCACCGCGTGGCACTCCTCCTCGCGCACCACCAGCGACGCGTCGAACGTCCCGCCGCCCAGGTCGTACACCAGGATCCGCTCGCCCGCCTTCCCTTCCCCCAGCCGGTGCGAGCTTTCGATGCTCGCCGCCGACGGCTCGTTCAGCAGCCCCAGAATCTCGAAGCCCGCCCCCCGGAACGCCTCCACCGTCAGGAACCGCTGGTTCGAGTTCGCGTTCGCCGGCACTCCCAGCATCGCCTCCAGTCGCTCGCCCGGCTTCACCCCCAGCGTCGACCGCTCCATCATCGACGCCCGCACCGACCCGAGCATCTCCGCCAGCACCTGCCCCAACGCCACCGCCTGCCCGCCCAGCTCCATCCGCGTCTCCGGCCCGCAGTCTGCCAGCGCGCGCTTGATCGAACGCACCGCCGTCACCCCGTCCAGCCCCTGCGCCGCCCACGCCTCCCAGCCGTACAGCCGCGCCGCGCCGCGCACCGCCACCAGCGGCGGAATCCATTCCCGCACCGCGCCGTCCGGGCAGTCGAAGCCCGCCACCGGGTAGTTGCCGCGGTCTTCCGCGGCCACCACGATTCTCGTCGTGCCGAAGTCGATCCCGAGCCGCATGATGAGTCTTAGGGTAACTCTTCGCCGAACAGGATGGCCCGCAGCAGCCGGCGCGCTTCTTCGCCGCGCCCCTGCCGCAGCAGCTCCAGCGCCTCGGAGTCCACCAGCGCGTACCAGCGCCTGCGCCGCTCGACGAACTCCGGCACCATTTGCGCCAGTTCCGCCCGCGAAGCCCGCGCCAGCTCCAGCAGCTCCGCGTACTCCGCGCCCAGGTCCCGCTCGAGCTTCTCTTTCAGCCGCACCGCCAGAGCCGGGCACGCGCCGCCCGTGGAGACGGCGACACTCAGCCCCCCCTGCCTGACGACGCTCGGGAAGATGAACCGGCAGCGCTCCGGGTCGTCCATGCAGTTCACCAGCACGCCCGCTCGCTCGCCCTCGGCGAAGATCTCGCCGTTGCGCGACCGGTCCGGCCCCGCCGCCACCGCCAGGAAGAACCCCTCCAGGCAGCCCGCCTCGTAGCTCCCGCGCCGCTCCACCCGCGCGCCGCACTCTTCCAGCGCGCGCGCCTTTTCTTCCGCCTCGCGTCCCGTGCCCATCACCAGGCAGCGCCGCCCGCCCACGTCCAGCACGATAGGGAAGCCGCCCGCCATCGTCATCCCGTGTGCCGCACGTCGATCCCTTCGACCAGGAACAGCACGTCCTCGGCGATGTTGGTGGCGTGGTCGGCGATCCGCTCCAGGTTGCGCGCCACGAACAGCAGGTTCAGCGCCCGCGGCACCGTCCCGGGCTCCTCCTGCATGAACCGCGCCAGTTCCTGGTAGATCGAGTCCCGCAGCCCGTCCACCTCGTCGTCGTCCGCCAGCACCGCCCGCGCCAGCGCCGCGTCGCGCTGCACGAACGCGTCCAGACTCTGCCCCACCATCCGCTCGGCCAGTTGCGCCATCCGCGGGATGTCTATCAGCGGCTTCACCGGCGGCTCTTCCATCAGCGTCAGCGCCCGCCGCGCGATGTTCGCCGCCAGGTCGCCCATCCGCTCCAGGTCGTGGTTGATCTTGATCGCCGCCACCAGCAGCCGCAGCCCGCCCGCGTCCGTGCCCGCCCGCGACAGCAGCCCGATGGTCAGCGAGTCGTTCTCCATCTCCATCCGGTTGATGCGCTCCTCGGACTCCAGCACCTGCCGGGCCGCTTCCCCGTCCCTCTGCGCCAGCGCCTGCACGCTGCCGTGAATGGCGGCCTCCACCAGTCCGCCCATCTCCAGCAATCTGCGCTGCAACTCTTCCATGGTCCCCTCTGCACTTCAGTCTAACCTCTGCCGGCCCGCCTCCTCCTCACTGGCTCAGGCCGCCGGGAACGTCAGCGTGAACGCCGAGCCCTTCCCCAGTTCGCTCTCCACCCGCACCGTCCCGCCGAATGCCTCCGCGATGTGCTTCACGATCGACAGCCCCAGCCCCGTGCCGCCCGCTTCGCGCGACCGCGCCTTGTCCACACGATAGAACCGCTCGAAGATCCGCGGCAGGTCTTCCGACGGTATGCCGATGCCCTCGTCCGACACCCGGATCGCCACCATTCCCTCCGTCGTCATCCCGCTTTCCACCTTCACCGTGGCCCCCGCCCGGCTGAATTTCACGGCGTTGTCCATCAGGTTCACCAGCGCCTGTTCCAGCCGGAACCTCTGCCCCCGCACGCGCAGACCCGGCTGCTCTTCAATCAGCAGCGCCACACTCCGCACCCGCGCCGCCGATTCCACCGTCCGCAGCGCCGCCTCTACCACCGACTGCACCTCCACCGCTTCGGCCGGCTCCTGCTCGGCACGGTCCTGTTCCATCGCGGAGAGCACCAGCAGGTCCGACGCGATGTTGGTCAGCCGGATGGCGTTCGACCGGATGATCTCCAGGAACTGCCGGTTGTGCTCGGCGTCCTCCAGTGCTCCGTCCAGCAGCGTCTCGGCGTAGCCGCGGATCGCCGCCAGCGGCGTGCGCAGCTCGTGCGAGACGTTCGCCACGAAGTCCTTTCGCACCCGCTCCAACCGCTCCACTTCCGTGATGTCGTGCAGGATCGCCAGCGCGCCCCGGTGCGCCCCCTGGTCCAGCGGCTTGGCGTAAACTTCAAAGCTGCGCCCCGACGCAGGCGCCAGCGGCAGCTTCCCGCGCACCGTGTCCCCGCTGGCCAGCACCTGCCGCAGCAGCGATAGGAACCCCGGATTGCGCGCCAGTTGCACCAGCGGCTTGTGGTCCGGCGCTTCCGCCGCTGCCCCCGCCGCCCGCAGGAACGCTTCGTTGCAGAACGTCACCCGCAACTCCTCGTCTACCGCCAGCACCCCCTCCTTCATGCTCGACAGGATCGCCTCCCGCCGCTCCGATTCCACCCGCAGCAGTTCCACCATGCCCCGCAGTTGACGCGCCATGCCCCGCAGCGACCCCGCCAGCGCCCCCAGTTCGTCCTTGCCGCCCTCCGCCAGTTCCGGCTCTTCCGACAGCCGCTCGTTGGCCAGCCCTTCGGCGTAGCTCTGGATGTTGCGGATGCGCCGCGTCAGCGTCCGCGTGTACAGGTAGGCCGCGATCAAAGCCAGCAGCGCCAGCGCCAGCGACGCGCGCAGAATCCGCCACCGCACCGCCCGCAGCGATTCGTTCACCCGCGCCAGCGGCACCGCCAGCCGCAGCACCACGCCTTTCCCATCCCCGGTCCTCGCCGGCTCCGCCACGTACAGGAAATCCACCCCCAGGCTCGCGCTGTGCCGCTTCGCCACCCCAGTCCCGCCCTTCAGGGCCGACCTCACCTCCGGCCTCTGCGCGTGGTTCTCCATCGACCCGCGCTCGCGCCGCGACTCCGCCAGCACCGCTCCGTCCGTCCCGATGATCGTCACCCTCGCCCCGGATTGCCCGTCGGCTTTGCGCGCCCAATCCTCCACCTGTTCCGCTGTCAGGCCCGACAGCCGTTCCCGGTAGATCTGCCCCACCAGCTCCAGATCCTGCTGCACCAACTCCAGTTCGCGCTGCTCCGTGTAGCGCGTCATCAGAAAATCCGCGCTCCCCACCGTCGCAAGGATCAGCACAAACGCGCTCAGCAGGATTTTGCGGAATAGCGGACTCGCCAGCGTGTGTGAACGCGATAGCTGCACCGGCTTAGACCTTGCCGGTCAAAGTATAGATCAGCAGGAAGCTGATCGCTCCCACCAGCGCCGACATCGGCAGTGTGAGAATCCACGCCCACAGGATGTTCGTCGCCAGCCCCCAGCGCACCGCCTTCAGCCGCTGGATGGAACCCACTCCCGCGATGGCGCCCGTGATCACGTGCGTCGTCGAAACCGGGATCTTCAGGTATGTCGGAAACAGGATCGCGATCGCCCCCGCCGTCTCCGCGCAGAACCCGCCGCGCGGCTTCAGCCGCGTCAGCTTCGCCCCCATCGTGTGCACAATCCGCCAGCCCCCGCTCATCGTCCCCAGCGAAATGGCCGCGTGCGCCGACAACACGACCCACCACTGCACTTCGAAGGTCTTCAAATAGCCCGCCGCCACCAGCACGCTGGTGATGATGCCCATCGTCTTCTGCGCATCGTTGGCCCCGTGCGAATAGCTGAACAGGCCCGACGAAATCAACTGCAGGCGCCGGAACCACCGGTCCATCCTCTTCGGCGACGATCGCCGGAACATCCAGTACACCGCGATCATCAGCAGGTAGCCCAGCACCAACCCCAGCATGGGGGCCACGATGATGAAGCTCACCGTCGTGATCCAGCCCTTCACCACGATCGCTTCCAGCGCCCGCCCCGCGCCCAGCGTCAACGCCGTCTTCGCCATCGCCGCCCCCGCGTACCCGCCAATCAGCGCGTGCGAGGAACTCGACGGAATTCCGTAATACCACGTGAGCAGGTTCCAGAAAATCGCCCCGATCAGAGCCGCCAGGACCACGTACTCCGTCACCAGGTCCAGCTTCACCATCCCCGCGCCCACCGTCTTCGCCACCCCCGCCTCGTGGTAGAACAGCAGCGGTATCGCCGCCACAAAATTAAAAAAGGCCGCCCAGAGGACGGCCTGAAACGGGGTCAGAACTCGCGTCGCGACGATCGTCGCCACCGAATTGGCGGCGTCGTGGAAGCCGTTGATGAAATCGAAAACCAGCGCCACCAGGACGATCAGCGTTACCAGAAGCAGTGTGCCGTCCATTGCTGCGCGCCGTTACCCGTTCTTCACGATGACGTTCTGTAGCGCGTCGGCCACGTCTTCGCAATAATCCGTCGTCTGCTCGAGGTACTCGTAGACTTCTTTCAGCTTGATCACCGCGATCGGATTCGGCTCTTTGTCGAACAGGTCCGCGATCGCCGCCCGCACCAGGTGGTCCGCCTGCTCTTCCAGCCGGTTGATCTCGATCGAGTGCTCCAGCAGAGGCTTGTCCGCGTCCAGCGCCCGGAACGCCTTCTGCAGCGTGCTCGCGCAGTCTTCCAGCACCCGCCCCAGCTCGATCACCGTCCCGGGAATCGGGTCGATCTTGTACGCCACAATGCGGTGCACCGACTCTTCAATCCCGTCCAGCACATCGTCCATGTGCGAACCCAGCGAGTGGATGTCCTCCGGGTCCAACGGCGTGATGAACGTCTGGTTCAGCCGCGTGTAGATCTCGTGGATGAGCTCATCGCCCTTCTGTTCCAGCCGCGCAATGGCGACCTCGGCCTCGCGCAGCGCGTTCGGCCCTTTCTCCGCCGCCTGCCGGAACTGCTCGGCGGCCTGGGCGATCAGGTCCGCCTGTTCTATGAAGTAGTGAAAGAACTTTTCTTCGCGTGGAAGTAGCCTCATGGGCCCTCGAATCCTACCATTGCGGCATGCACTCTCTACATGCCTGAACCGGAAGACTGATTATCTCAGACCCGCCCGGGCAGCGGTCAATAGCGGTTCGGTTACGATTCCGTGAATGCCGGCTCGTCGAGCACCGCCAGCGGCCCCGCTTCCGCTTCCTCCGGCCCGCCTTCCAGGTCCAGGTAGCGCAGATCCAGCAGCCGCGACGTCTTCAGGTTCCCCATCGCCGTCAGCAGCGTGCTCTTCAGATACGGATACTCTTTCTCGATCTCCGCGAACATGTCCCGGATCGACCGCCGCACCGTCCCCGTCTTCAGCGAGCACCCGCACGGGATCACCGGCGCCCCCGTCTCCCCGGCAAACCCCCGCGTCATCTCTTCCGTCACGTACACCAGCGGCCGGATCAGCCGGAAGTCCCGCTTCCGGGAATACGTCACCGCCGGCAGCGCGCTCAGTTGCCCCGTGAACATCGCGTTCCTCAAAAACGACTCGCAGAAATCGTCCGCCGTGTGTCCGAACGCGATCACGTTCGCCCCCAACTCCCGCGCGATGGCGTACACCGCCCGCCGCCGGAACCGGCTGCACACGTCGCACCCGTGGTCCGGCTGCTCCGTCAGCAGCCGCAGCGACGGGTTGTCCACTTTCAGCGTCCACTCCACCCCGCGCTCCTTCAGCCACTCGCGGAACGGCTCCACCGGCGCCAGGAACTTGCCCTGATCCACCGTGAACGCGCACACCGTAAACTCCACCGGCGCCCGCGCGCGCAGCTTCACCAGCGTTTCCAGCAGCGTGTAGGAGTCCTTCCCGCCGCTGAAGCCCACCGCCACGCGGTCCCCGTCGCGGATCATTTTGAACCGCGGCACCGCCTCGCCTACTTTCTTTAAAATGCTCTTGTGAAGTTCCAAGCCTTCCATTATCCCGCATCCATCGCCCGCGCCTTTCTCCTCAGCCTTCTCCTCTGCCTCGCCGCCCTCCCCCAAAGCCCCGCCCACCTCCTCCGCGCCGGCGCCGGCGTCACCCTCCCGCCCTCCGGCTGGAAAACCTACAACTTCTCCACCAGCCCCGTTTTCGACTTCAACTACGGTCTCCGCCCCTGGCGTTTCCTGCAGTTGGACGCCGGCGTCGTCGTCGACCGCCAGCGCTATCAGGATTGCTACAAGTTCGGCTGCTCGGACGCCCACCGCAGCCTCGTTTTCCTCCGGGCCGGCCTCCGCGGCGTCCTCCCCCTGCTCCACCACCGCCTCGAACTCTCCGCCGGCGCCGGCGGAGCTTACCTCCACGACTCCGTTCATGGCGGCCTGAACGAGGGCCTCCTCCAGTTCTATGGCGGCTTCTCCACCGCCTTCGACGCCCGTCGCCGCTACCGCCTCGACCTCCTCACCCGCCACTTCCGCGACCCTGGCCGCCCCACCCAGCAGCACAACCTCCTCAGCGCCGGCTTCACCTGGTGCCCGAACTGCCGCTGATCTCACATAATGGAGTGTGACCCCCGCCCGCCGGATCGCCTATGAAGTCCTCGGTTCCGTCGAACGCGGCGGCCAGGCCGCCGGCCTGCTCGACGAGCGCCTCGTCCATCTCGACCCTCGCGACGCCGGCCTCGCCACCCAGATCGTCTTCGGCGTCCTCCGCCGCCTCGCCCAGCTCGACTGGCTCATCTTCCAGGCCTCCGCCCGCCCCCTCGACAAGCTCGACTCCTCCGTCCTCCGCGCCCTCCGCATCGGCGCCTTCCAGCTCCGCTTCCTCGACCGCGTCCCGCCCCACGCCGCCGTCGCCGAAAGCGTCGAGCTCGTCAAGCGCGCCGGCAAATCCTCCGCCGCCGGCTTCGCCAACGCCGTCCTCCGCCGCCTGCCCCCCCTCCCCGCCGCCTGGCCCTCTCCCGACGTCCAATACTCCCTGCCCCACTGGCTCTGGCTGCGCTGGCTCGCCAACCTCGGCCCCGAACTCGCCCCCCTCGCCGCCCAGGCTTCTCTGGAAGAGCCCGAGCCCTACACCCGCGACGGCCGCCGCATGGACATCGGCGCCCAGTCCGTCGTCCCGCTGCTCCACCTCGGGCCTGGCCATCTCTTTCTCGACCTCTGCGCCGCCCCCGGCAACAAAACCCTCCAGGCCCTGGAAACCCCTGTCCGCGCCGTCGCCTGCGACTCCAACCCCCGCCGCCTCCGCGCCTTCCTCGCCCCCTGCCCCCGCGTCCAGCTCGACGCCGCCCGCCCCCTCCCCTTTCCCCCCGTCTTCGACCGCATCCTTGTCGACGCGCCCTGCTCCGGCACCGGCACCCTCGCCCGCAATCCCGAAATCCGCTGGCGCCTCACTCCGGCCGAAATCCTCCGCCAGTCCGACCGCCAGGCTGCGATCCTGGCCCACGCCCTCGCCTGCCTCAAGCCCGGCGGCCGCCTCGTCTACTCCACCTGTTCGCTTGAACCCGAGGAGAATGAGCAGGTCGTGAAACGCGCCGCCCCCGCGCGCGTCCAATCCACAGTCCTCCGCTGCCCGGGCCGTCACCCCGGGGACGGCTTTTTTGCCGCCGTGATAGAGTGAGAAAGACCGTTTTTCCTACCAGAGCCATGGTCGAAATTCTCCCCTCTCTGCTCGCAGCAGACTTCGCGTGCCTCGGCGGCCAGATCGATCAGGTCACCGCCGCCGGCGTCAACTTCCTCCACTTCGACGTCATGGACGGCCACTTCGTCCCCAACATCTCCTTCGGCCTGCCCGTCCTTGAGTCGCTCCGCAAGCGCACCCGCCTCACCTTCGACGTCCATCTCATGATCTCCGACGCCGACTCCTACGCCCCCCGCTTCGTCGCCGCCGGCGCCGATTGCGTCTCCGTCCACCAGGAAGCCTGCCCCCACATCGACCGCACCCTCCGCCTCATCCAGAGCGAGGGCGCCAGGGCCGGCGTCGTTCTCAATCCCGCCACGCCCCTCTCTACGCTCGAGCACATCCTCCCCATCGTGGATTACGTCCTCCTTATGAGCGTCAATCCCGGCTACGGCGGCCAGAAGTTCATCCCCTATGTCCTCGATAAGGTCCGCGCCCTCCGCGATTGGCGCGCCCGCCTCGGCCTCGCCTTCGCCATCGAAATCGACGGCGGCATATCGGTGGATAATGTAGGTATGGTGGCCGGGGCCGGCGTCGACTGGGTCGTCGCCGGGTCCAGCGTCTTCGGTACGTCCGATCCGGGCCGTGCCGCCGCCGAAATGAAACAGGCGGCGCTCGATGCCCTCGCCCGCCGAGTGTAGTATGCGCCCAGCCGTCCGTCAGTCTTTTATTGAGGTGATGAGTCCGATGATTCTTTCCCGCAACCGTTCGGCGAGCCTGCTCGCCGCCGCGCTGCTCGCCTTGCTCTCTTTCGGCATCTCCGGCTGCCGCGGCAAGAAGTACGAAAACCCCATCACCAAGGACACCCAGCAGCCCGACAAAGTCCTGTTCGACAAGGCCGTCAAGGATATCGAGAAGGGCCGCTACGAGGTCGCCCGCCTCACCCTCAATACCTTGATGAATACCTACGACACCTCCGAGTTCCTGGCCAAGGCCAAGCTCGCCATCGCCGACTCCTGGATGCGCGAGGGCGGCTCCCACGCCTACGCCCAGGCCGAGGCCGAGTACAAGGACTTCATCCTCTTCTATCCCACCCTCGAAGAGTCCGCCGAGGCCCAGATGAAGGTCTGCGACATCCACTTCAAGCAGATGGAGAAGCCCGACCGCGACCCCACCCACGTCATCCGCGCCGAAGAGGAATGCCGCCAGCTCCTCACCCAGTTCCCCAACTCCCGCTTCGCCCCCCAGGCCTCCCAGCGCCTGCGCGAAATCCAGGAAGTCATCGGCGAGGGCGAGTACCGCGTCGGCGACTTCTACCACCACAAGGGCTCCTACCCCGCCGCCGCCAACCGCCTCCAGGCCATCACCGACCACTACCCCCTCTACAGCGCCTCCGATCAGGCGCTCTGGGAACTCGGCGACAGCTACTCCCGCATGGGCCCCCGCTTCAAGCAGAAGAGCGTCGCCCAATTCCAGAAGATCGTGCGCGACTACCCGCTCAGCCCTCTCGTCGATGACGCCAGGCAGAAGCTCACTGAAATGGAAGCCGAGATCCCCGAAGCAGACCCCGTCGCCATCGCCCGCATGAAGTACGAGCTCGAAAACACCACCCAGAAGGGCATGGTGGGCAAGGCCTGGGCTCCCTTCTCCAAGTCCCCCGACGTCACCCGCGCCGCCAAGTCCGGACAGCCCGCCATGACTGCCATGCGGCCCACCGTCCCGGCCAGCGTCCCGCTGCCCGCGGGCGCCGCCGGCGGCGTCACCGACGTCACCATCTCCACCCAGACCCCGGCCGATACCACCGCCCTCGATACCCAGCCCGACGCCCGCGCCAATCCGCCGCGCGAAGGCCAGGCCGCCCCCGCCGCCGCCGAACCCCCACCCGCCGCGGCCGCCGCCAATGAGCCCCTGCCCGCCAACCGCCAGGCGCCTCCCGGCAAGAACGGCAAGCCCGCCAAGGCTTCCAAGAAATCGCCCAAGGAGAAGAAGTAGCCCTTGTCCTCCCCGGTGCGTGTCCTCCTCGCCGATGACAGCCCGCACGCCCAGCGCATGGGCGAGCGCATCCTTCGCGAGGAGGGCTACGAGGTGGTCACGGCCACCGACGGCGACACCGCCGTCCTCCGCCTCGACGACACCGCGCCCGATCTCGTCCTCGCCGACGTCTTCCTCCCCCAGCGCTCCGGCTACGACCTCTGCCGCCTCATCAAGTCCCACGAGCTCCACCGCCACTGCGGCGTCGTCCTCATCGCCGGCCTCCTCGAGCCCGTCGATGAAGAGGAAGCCCGCCGCGCCGGCTGCGACGCCGTCCTCAAGAAGCCCTTCGAAGCCTCCGTCGTCCTCGATACCGTCCGCCCCCTCATCGATCGCGCCCGCTTCGCCCGCGGCCTCTTCTCCGACAGCCTCCCCCCACCCCCGCCCCCCGAAGAGCCCTCCCAAGCCGCCCCTCTGCCCCGCCCCGAACTCGACCCCGAATCCGTCCGCGCCGCCGTTACCCTCGCCCTCGACCGTTCCCTTCCTGCCCTCGTCGAAGAGATCTCCGAAAAAATCCTCATTGCCCTAGGCCACTAAGCCCCAGCCCAGAGAACCCCTCCACTGCCGGCAATTGTGGGGCAGGCCTCCCAGGCCTGCGGCCGGCCTCCAGGCCGGCCCCCCGGCCTCCGTAGCCTCCGTAGCGGGTGCACGACGTAGAAGTGGAGATCAAGCCGCCCGGCGGGTCTCCCAGTAGTCTTCGAAGCGGCTGTTGAATTGGCAGCATCGCAAGGCCAGGATAGCGTTGGCGCCGCGCACGGTCCAGAACATGCCCGATTGTTTGC
>DAHVTI010000023.1 GCA_027324255.1 Bryobacterales bacterium
CGTCCATGTGGGCCTGGGTATAGACCCGGCGCGGAATCGTCAGGCGGACCAGTTCGAGGCGGGGCTTGCGCTCTGCGCCGGTTTCGGGATCGCGGCCGGCGGAGACGATGCCGCGCTCCATGGCGCGGACGCCGGAATCGACATAGAGGGCGGCGGCGAGGGCCTGGGCGGGGTAGTGGTCCTGGGGGACGTGGGGCAGGAAGGCGCGGGCGTCGAGGAAAATGCCGTGGCCGCCGACGGGGAGAACGATGGGGACGGCCCACTGGCGGAGCTTGTCGCCGAGATATTGGACCTGGCCGATGCGGGCGCGGATGTGGTCGTCCTGGACGGACTCCTCGATGCCGATGGCGACGGCTTCCATGTCGCGGCCGGCCATGCCGCCGTAGGTATGGAGGCCTTCGTAGACGACGAGGAGGTTGGCGGCTTCGGCGGCGACGGCCTCGTCGTTGACGGCGAGGAAGCCGCCGATGTTGGCGAGCGGATCCTTCTTGGCGCTCATAGTGCAGCCGTCGCTGTACCGGCAGAGCTCACGGACGATTTCGGCGATGGTGCGGTGGTGGTGGCCGGGCTCGCGCTGCTGGATGAACCAGGCGTTTTCGGCGATGCGCGTGGCGTCGAGGATGACCCTGGCGCCGTAACGGCCGGCCAGCTCATAGAGGGCCTTCAAGTTGGCGAGGGAGATGGGCTGGCCGCCGGCCATGTTGACGGTGGCGGCGACGCTGACGTAGGGGACGCGGCCTGGGTTTGAGCGGAAGACCTGCTCGAGCTTGTCGAGGTCGACGTCGCCCTTGAAGGGGTGTTCGGAGGTGGGGTTATGGGCATCGTCGATGATGACGTCGACGAAGCGGGCGCCGGCCAACTCCTGGTGCAGGCGGGTGGTGGTGAAGTACATGTTGCCGGGGACGACGTCGCCGGGTTTGATGAGGACGCGGGAGATGATGTGCTCGGCGCCGCGGCCCTGGTGGGTGGGGATGAGGTGGCGATAGCCGTAGTAGCGCTGGACGTTGGCTTCGAGGTGGTAGAAGTTTTCGCTGCCGGCGTAGGCTTCGTCGCCGAGCATCATGCCGGCCCACTGGCGGTCGCTCATGGCGGAGGTGCCGGAGTCTGTGAGGAGGTCGATGTAGACGTCGCGGGAGCGGAGGAGGAAGGTGTTGTAGCCGGCATCGAGGAGGGCGCGTTCGCGCTGCTCGCGGGTGGTCATGCGGAGGGGTTCGACGACCTTGATCTTGAAGGGCTCGGCCCAACTGCGTCGTGCGAGTGGCATGACTCCATGCTAGCCGTAGGGGGTGCGGTTGGGAATGCTGCTTGTTAAGTGTGTGGTGGATTCTATTAACATATGGAAGGAGAATGTGTGGATATGCCTAACGATGCACTGGATCGCCTGTCGCTGCGGATTCTGGCGGAGCTGCAGAGAGACGCGCGCCTGTCGTTCGCCGAGTTGGGGCGGCGGGTGGGGCTTTCGACGCCGGCGACGGCGGAGCGGGTGCGGCGGCTGGAAGAGCGCGGGGTGATTCGGGGCTACGAGGCGCGGATCAACGCGAAGGCGTTGGGGAAGGAGGTGACGGCGTTCGTGCGCATCCGGCTGTCGGGGGCGGAGACGCTGGCGCGGCGGCTGACGAAGCTGGCGTCGGAGTTGGAGGAGGTGCTGGAGTGCCACCGATGCACGGGGGACGAGTCCTTTATTCTGAAGGTACGGGTGGAGTCGGTGGCGCATCTGGAGAAGCTGATCGACCGGCTGACGCCGTACGGGATGACGTCGACGGCGCTGGTGCTGTCGTCGCCGGTGGAGCGGTCGTCGTCGCCGGTGGGGGTGAGATAGACTGGCCGCGGAGGAGTCCTCGAGTGGTACTGCGACTCTGGCTGGCGGCGGTGCTGTGCGTGGCGCCGGTGCCGTGCGCGGACAGCCGCCGAAGGACTACACGCGGAACGCCGGCGGCGGGCTGAACCTGTTTTCCGAAGCGGACGAACTGGCGATGGGGCGGCGGTACGCGGCGGAGCTGGACGCGAAGCTGAGCCTGGTGGGGGCGCCGGCGGTGCAGGCGTACGTGGATGCTGTCGGCAAACGGCTGGCGGGGGCGTCGCCGAAGCCGGGGCTGCCGTTCCGGTTCCGGGTGGTGAATACCAAAGAGGTGAACGCGTTCGCAGTGCCGGGCGGGTTCATCTACATCAACCGCGGGCTGATCGACCTGGCGCAGGACGAAGGGCAACTGGCGGGGGTGATGGCGCACGAGATGGCGCACGTGGTGGGGCGGCACGCGACAAAACAAATGTCGAAGCAATTGATTTTGCTGGGAGTGGTGGCGGGGGCGAGCATGCTGGCGTCGAAGAAGAGCGAGGGGCTGGGGAATGTGATTGCGGTGGCGGGGGCTTCGGCGTGCTGCTGGCGAACATGAAGTACAGCCGCGACGACGAGCATCAGGCCGACGCGCTGGCGGCGAAGTGGATGGCGGCGGCGGGCTACGATCCGAACGCGCTGGTGGCGTTCTTCCGGAAGATGGATCCGTCGAAGGCGCCGGGGCGGGCCGGGCGGCTGATGGTATTGGCGGCGACGCATCCGCCGACTGCGGACCGGATCCGCCACATCCTGGCGTATGCGCCTGGGCTGACCGTGGCGGAGCGGCCGGCAGCGGCTCGGGAGTTTCAGTTGTGCAAGACGTCGCTGGCCGCGCTGCCGGCGCCTCCTCCGGGCAAAGACGTGACGCTGGGGGCGGCGCTGGCGGCGGTGAGCATCGGGCAGGCGTCCTTGGACGCGAACGCGCCAGCGCCGCTGGGGCCACGGGAAAAGGCGCAGGTGGTGATGGAGCTTGCGGGGAACACGGTGTGGCAGGCGGCGCGGCTGAGCTTGGCGGCGGGGCAGGCGGTGGAGATTTGGGCGGAAGGGGAGATTTTCCTGAGGAAAGACTCCGATGCGCCGGTGGACCCGAGCGGAATGTACGCTTCGGGTCGAGGGTTTTTCAAGCCCATTCCTTCCTTGAATACGGTGGCTCTGCTGGGGCGGATTGTGACGGACGGGGTGAGCGGGGCGGCGTTTCCCATCGGGACGCACAGGGTGTTCCGGGCGCCGGCATCCGGGCGGCTGGAACTGGGCATCAACGACGACAACAACTTCGACAACCGCGGGGCGTTCCGGGTTTGGGTTTTGACGCGGTGAGGGGCCGGCCTGGAGGCCAGCCGCAGGCCTGGCGGCCTGCCCCACATCAGGGCTGCTTCAGGGGGATGCGGAGGTTGAAGGAGTGGGGGCGCTGGTCGTTCTCGTCAACGGCGCACAGCAGGGCGGCGGGCTTGCCGTCGGGTCCGAAGAGGAGTTGGGGCCGCTCCAAGGAGTTGAGTTTTTGTTTTTGGCCGGTGTCCCAAGTGACGCTGGTGGTGGAGACCAGGGGATTGGGGGCGAGTTTCCAGGCGAAGCCGTCGAGGGATTCCCAGAGGGCGAGGGACTTGCCGGCGTGGGTGAAGTAGCCGGCCTGGTCCTTGACGACGGCGTAGTAGCGGCGGGCGCCGTAGTCGTACCAGGCGAACGGGTCTTCGGCGGGGAAGTCGACGCCGGGGGTGGTGAAGATGGGCTTGAGCTGCTTGGCGAAGGGGCCGGTGGGGGAGTCGGAAGTGGCGGTGAGGTGGACGACGGGACCGCCGAAGGGGAGCGGGCGCTGGCGGCCGACGGCCTTGTAGACCATGAGGTAGCCGCCGTCGGGGCGGCGGGCGACGGAGGGGTTGGAGACGACGAGGGAGTCGGGGGCGCCGGGGTCAGGGCTGACATCGAGCAAGGGTGAGTCGAAGCGCTGCCAGGGGCCGTTGGGGCTTTCCGAGACGGCCACGCCGATGCGCTGGTTGTTGCGGTGGACCCAGTTCAGGGTGCGCATTTCCTGGCCGTCGCCGGTGTTGCCCATGTAATAGAGGTAGTACTTGTCGCCGGCGCGCAGGATGGTGGGGTTGTGCGTGCAGAGGCCGTCCCAGAACTGCTTACCGCGTGGGGGGAGGGCGACGTTGACGTGGTGGAAGGGGCCGGTGGGAGTGTCGCCGACGGCGTGGGCGATTTCGGAGCGGGTGACCCAGGCGTAGTGGCCGAGGCGGCGCGGCCAGCGGGAGTAATAGAGGTGATACTTGCCGTCGTCGCTGCGCACCATTGTGCCGCACCAGATGTAGAAGTCGGGGTCGATCAGCTTGGCAGCTTCGGGAGCGGGCTGGAGCCACTGGGAGAGATCCAGCTCGACAGGCTGAGGGGCCGGGGCATCGGTGCGCTGGTAGTAACGGACCCAATCGAAGAGGGCGGCTTCGGGGAGGGCTGAGTCTTCGACGCTGCCGGTTTTCTGGAGCCAGGAAGCGATGGAGGTGAGCCAGATGTGCATGTCGTTGTGGGGGACGGAGGAGACGTCGACGGTCTGGACGAGCCGGCCGTCAAGGAAGAAGCGGACTTCGCGCGGGGTGAATTCGGCGCCGTAGAGGTGGAAGTCGGCCGACAGGTCGGGGCCGGAGACGCGCTTGTGACCGAAGGAGGTGTGGGGCTTCCAGGAGTGCCAGTTGACGGAGTAGGAAGAGTGATCGACGGAGTCCTGCTCGCAGACGTCGATCTCCTGGTAGCGGTCGTCGCGGCCGGTCCTGGGGCCGTTCTGCATCATCCAGAAAGAGGTGTGCCAGCCGCGGCCCCTGGGCATGCGGAGGCGGGCTTCGTAGTAGCCGTAGCGGAAGGCCTGCTTGCTGATGAGGCCGCCGGCGGTGTAGTCGACGGTGCCGGACTTCTCTTTGAGAAGGGCTATGCGGAGCAGGCCGCCGCTGACGCTGACGTTGGCGGGAAGCTGGACGCTCCAGTGGCGTTCGCCGGTGCGGTAGTTCCACCGCGCCGTATCGACGGACGTGCCGTTGAACTCGTCGGAGAAGGCGAGTTTCCAGTCAGCGCCGGAGGGCGGGTCCGCCAGGGTGAGGAAGGGAACGAGGAGAGTGAGGGCGAAGGCGGCTTTGATCATGCGGGTTCCTTTCAAGGGCGGCTGCGGAGGGTGATGTCCGCCTGGCCGCGGCGGACGGTGGCATCGAGGCCGCTGGCGGCGGCGCCCGAGATGCGCTTCAGGTCGTTGAGGCTGTCCACCTTCTGGCCCTGGAGGCGGAGGACGATGTCGTGGGGGCGGAGGCCAAGGCGGAACGCTTCGCCCTGTACGGGGACTTCGAGCAGGAGGACGCCGGTTTCCGCTGGGAGGCCGGCGGTGGAGACTTCGCCCCAACCGGCGACGTTGCGGACGGGGGCGCCGAGCCAGTTCCAGGGGGTGAGGTCGCGGCCGAAGTGGAGCGTTT
>DAHVTI010000034.1 GCA_027324255.1 Bryobacterales bacterium
TATGGGGCCCCATTCAAACCATCGACGACCTGCCCTCCGGCTGGACCGCCGACAGCAGTCCCGCCGCCTACCGGCTGCGCCCGCGCCCGGACCAGGCCCTCTTCGGATACTGGACCGGCCCCGACAGTCTCAAGAAAATTCTCCACCCCGCCCACGCCCGCCTCCTCCGCGCCGAGCGCGACAACGGCTCCTTCCGCATCCTCGAAGACCCTCCCGTTGCCGCAAAGCGCGCCTTCCTCGGCGTCCGCGCCTGCGACCTCGCCGCCGTCGCCGCCCTCGACCGCGTCCTCCTCGACGACCGCTACTCCGACGAGTTCTACCGCGCCAACCGCCAGTCCGCCTTCTTCATCGCCGTCCACTGTACCTCCTCCGCGCCCACCTGCTTCTGCGCCTCTACCGGCACCGGACCCCAGGCTCAATCCCTCTTCGACATCGCCCTCCACGAGCGCCTCGACGGCCCTCAGCCCGAATACTTCGCCGAGCCCGGCACCCCCGCCGGCGCCTCCTTTCTCGAAAAAACCGGCGCGCCCCCCGCCCCGCCCGAGTGGGCCAGGGAACTCGCCAGCGCCTGCCAGGAAGCCGCCGCCGCCCAGCAGCGCCGCGTCGATCTCAGCCATGCCGCCGAAGTGGTCGAGCGCGGCTTCGAAAGCCCTCAGTGGGACACAGTCGCCCGCCGCTGCCTCGCCTGCGGTAACTGCACCTCGGCGTGCCCCACCTGCTTCTGCATCAGCTTCGAAGACCGCAGCTCCCTCGACCTCTCCACTGCCGAGCGCCACCGCGTCTGGGACTCCTGTTTCACCCAGAACTTTACTTACATCCACGGCGGCAGCATCCGCCTTTCCACCCGCTCCCGCTATCGCCATTGGCTCGGCCACAAGCTCGCACGCTGGCAGCAGCAGTTCGGCACCCCCGGCTGCGTCGGCTGCGGCCGCTGCATTGCCTGGTGCCCCGCCGGCATCGACATCACCCAAGAGTTCCAAGCCCTTCAGGCTTCCGCAGGCAGAGGAGTCTAACCATGGCCACCACCCAGATCACCGCCGCTCTCACGGTTCATCCGTTTCTGGAAGGATTCCCTCCCAAGTACCTTGAAAAACTCAGCCAGCTCGGCATCGAGGCCACCTTCGAGCCCGATCAGATCGTCTTCCGCGAAGGCGATCCTTCCAGCTTCTTCTACCTGATCGTCGAAGGCCGCGTCGCGCTCGAAATCTCCACCCCTAACCGCATCCTCACCATCCAGACCGTCGAGGGCGGCGAGGAGCTCGGCTGGTCGTCGCTGCTCTCCCGCGTCGATAAGCAGTTCCGCGCCCGCAGCCTCGACCCCGTCCGCGCCATCGCCTTCGACGGCGCCCGCGTTATCGCCGCCTGCGAAGAGGACCACGAGTTCGGCTACCTCATCATGCGTAAGGTCCTCGAAATCGTGGCCGAACGCCTCCGCGCCACTCGCCTGCAGATGCTCGACGTCTACGCCAGCAAGGGGGCCCACGGAAAATGAGCCTCGCCCTCGAAACGCCCGCCGCCGCTGGCCGCCCCGCCATGCAGCCGGTCCCGGCCCGCGTCCTGAGTGTCGTCAAGGAGACCCACGACACTTTCACCATCAACATCCAGCCGCCCGAGGGCGACCCCGTCGCCTCCTTCCAGCCCGGCCAGTTCTCCATGCTCTATGCCCCCGGCGTCGGTGAACTCCCCATCAGCATCTCCGGCGACCCCGAGCGCCGCGAGCATCTCGCCTACACCATCCGCTCCGTCGGCCAGGTCACCTATCAGCTCGTCACCCGCTCCCGCGGCGACTCCATCGGCATCCGCGGCCCCTTCGGAACCTCCTGGCCCATGAAGCAGGCGCGCGGCAAAAGCATCCTCATCGTCGCCGGCGGCATCGGCCTCGCCCCCCTCCGCCCCGCCATCTATCACATCCTCCGCCACCGCGGCGACTACAATCGCCTGGTCGTCCTCTACGGCGGACGCAGCCCCCGCGATCTCCTCTACCGCAAGGAATTCGCCGCCTGGGGTATGCTCCCCGACACGCAGGCCCTCGCCACCGTCGACTACGGCGGCGTCTCCTGGCGCGGCTACGTCGGCGTCGTCACCACGCTCTTCCGCCACGTCCGCATGCAGCCCCAGGACACCATCGCCATGCTCTGCGGCCCCGAAATCATGATGCGCTACGCCTCCCGCGAGCTCGAAACCCGCGGCTTCCCGCCGGCTCAAATCTACCTCTCCATGGAACGCAACATGAAGTGCGCTGTCGGCTTCTGCGGCCACTGCCAGATGGGCCCCTTCTTCGTCTGCAAGGACGGCCCGGTATTCCCCTACACAAGCATGAAGCCCTACATGGACCAACATGAGCTCTAAACCTCCCAAACCCCGCGTGGCGGTCTTCAAGTTCGCCTCCTGCGACGGCTGCCAGCTCTCCCTGCTTGACGCCGAAGACGAACTCCTCGCCGTCGCCGGCGCCATCGACATTGCTTACTTCCCCGAGGCGTCCCGCAGGATGTTGAAAGGTCCTTACGACATCGCGCTCGTGGAGGGCTCCATCACCACCCACCACGACGCCGGCAAAATCCAGCAGGTCCGCCGCCAGGCCAAAACCCTCATCACCATCGGCGCCTGCGCCACCGCCGGCGGCATCCAGGCCCTCCGCAACTGGAAGGACGTCAGCGACTACGTCCGCACCGTCTACGCCAAGCCCGACTTCATCTCCACCCTCAAGATGTCCACCCCCGTCGCCGAGCACGTCCCCGTCGACCTCGAGCTCCGCGGCTGCCCCATTCAGAAGGAGCATCTCCTCGAGGTGATCTCGGCCACCCTCGCCGGCCGCAAGCCCAACATCCCCACCTACTCCGTCTGCCTCGAATGCAAGCGCCGCTCCAACGTCTGCCTCATGGTCGCCTGCGGCACGCCCTGCCTCGGCCCCGCCACCCAGGCCGGCTGCGGCGCCCTCTGCCCGTCTATGGGCCGCGGCTGTTACGGCTGCTTCGGACCCATGGAGAACGCCAACGCCCCCAGCCTCGCGGAACGCTTCCGCATCCTCGGCGCCACGGAACCCGAAATCGAGCGCGCCTTCCGCACGTTCAACGCCTGGGCCTGGCAGTTCCGCAAAGTCAGCGAGGAGGCGCACGGCTCATGACACCCACTGAAATCCCCGCCGCTCAAAAGCCCGGCGTCAACAAAATCGATGTCCCCGTCCTCGCCCGCGTCGAAGGCGAGGGCGCCCTCCACATCAAAACCAAGGCTGGCAAGATCCTCGACCTCAAACTCAAAATCCCCGAGCCGCCTCGCCTCTTCGAAGGTTTCCTCCAGGGCCGCCACTACACCGAAGCGCCCGACATCACCGCCCGTATCTGCGGCATCTGCCCCATCGCCTACCAGATGTGCGCCGTCCACGCCATGGAGCGCGCCCTTGGCATCGAGATCCACCCGCAGGTCCGCGCCCTGCGGCGCCTCTTCTACTGCGGCGAATGGATCGAGTCCCACGCCCTCCACATCTACTTCCTCCATGCGCCCGACTTCCTCGGCGCCCAGGACGCCATCGAGCTCGCCGCCACCCACAAGGACGCCGTCCTCATGGCCCTCCGCCTCAAGAAAATCGGCAACGAAATCGTCCGCATCCTCGGCGGCCGCGAAATCCACCCCGTCAGCGCCTGTGTCGGCGGCTTCTACCGCGTCCCCCGCAAGCATCAGCTCGTCCCCCTCGCCGAAGAGTTGAAGTGGGCGCTCGATGCCTCTCTCGAAACCGTCCGTCTTGTCTCCACTTTTCCCTGCCCCGCCTTCGAAGCCGACTACGAATTCGTCTCCCTCTCGCACCCCGCCGAGTACCCCCTCAACGAAGGCCGCATCGTCTCCAACCGCGGCCTCGACATCGACCCTTCAGAGTTCGAGGACCATAGCGCCGAGCAGCACGTCCGCCACTCCAACGCCCTCCATTCCGTCATGCGCGCCCGCGGCTCGTATCACGTCGGCCCGCTCGCCCGCTTCAACCTGAACTTTGAAAAACTCCCGGAAGTCGCTCAACAGGCAGCCATTGCCGCCGGCCTCCAGCCCCCGGTCCGCAATCCCTTCCGCAGCATCGGCGTGCGCGCCATCGAGCTGGTCTTCGCCTGCCACGAAGCGCTCCGTGTCATCGCCGCTTACGAGCCGCCCCCCGAGCCGCGCGCCGGCGCCGAGGTCCGCGCCGCCACCGGCATGGCCGCCACTGAAGCGCCCCGCGGCCTCCTCTACCATCGCTACTCCATCGACGAGCGCGGCCTCATCCAGAACGCCCGCATCGTCCCTCCCACCGCCCAGAACCTCAAGCGCATCGAGGACGACCTCTGGGGCTACGTGCCCCAACTGCTCCATCTCTCCAACGACGAAATCGCCTGGAAGGCCGAGCAGGCCGTCCGCAACTACGACCCCTGCATCTCCTGCGCCACTCACTTCTTGAAACTGAAGCACGATCGCGGTTAGAATCCAGCAGGCCATGCCGGGCGCGAAAAAGCCTGCCGGGCAGAAGAAATACCGCGCTGTCATCCTCTGCTGCGGCGACATGGATCGCGCGGACGACGCGATCGGCCCCCTCTGCGCCGCCGCCCTCCAGGAACGCAAAATCCCCGTCCGCACCATTCATGGCAACACCTCCGAACTACTCGAAGCCTGGCACGATGCCCAGAAGGTCATCGTCGTCGATGCCATCGTCACCGGCCAGGCCCGCCCCGGCACCCTCCACCGCATGCGCGCCTCCGACCCCTGGTTCCAGCCCGCCGCCGCCCGCTGCTCCGCGCAGGGCCGCGGCCTCGCCCAGGCCTTCAGACTGGCCAGCGTCCTCAAATGCCTGCCGGACCCGCTCGTCTTGCTCGGCCTCGAAGCCGCCGAGTTCGACTGGTCCGCCACCCAGTCCCCTGAAGTCGTCGCCGCCCTCCCCGCCCTCGTCGCCGCTGTCGAGAACGAGTGGCGCCAGCTCACCGACGTCCGCCCGCCCCCGCGCGCCATCCCGCCTGCGCTACACTCACAACGAACCTGAACCCATATGCCCACTCGCCGCGGATTCCTCCACGCCGCCTCGGCGGCCACCGTCTATCGTCTCGTTGAAAACTCCGGCCCCGCCGCCGCCCGCTCCCTCGCCCCCTCCGACACCGTCCGCATCGGCCACATCGGCGTCGGCATCCGCGGCAGCCAGCTCATGGATGAGTTCTCCCGCATCCCCGGCGTCCAGCAGGTCGTCGCCGCCGACCTCTACGACGGCTACCTCCAGCACGCCCGCGAGTTCAGCCAGGGCAGGATCGAAACAACAAAACACTATGAGGATGTTCTGGCCCGCCGGGACCTCGACGCCGTCGTCATCGCCACCCCCGACCACTGGCACCGCCGCATGACGCTGGAGGCCCTCTCCGCCGGCAAGCACGTCTACATTGAGAAACCCCTCACCTGGAACTTGAAGGAAGGCCCGGAAATCATTGCGGCGGAAAAACGTTCTGGCAAAGTCCTGATGGTCGGCAGCGGCGGCAAGACCACCACCCTCGTCGCCAAGACCCGCGAACTCATCGCCCAGGGCGCGCTCGGCCCGGTGCGCCAGATCCGCATGGTCAACCACCGCAACTCGAGGGAAGGCGCCTGGGTCTACCCCATCCCGCCCGACGCCTCGCCCCGGACCATCGACTGGGAGCGCTTCCTCGGCTCCGCCCCCAAGCGTGCCTTCAGCCCCGAGGTCTTTTTCCGCTGGCGCTGCTGGTGGGAGTACTCCGGCGGCGTCGCCACCGACCTCTTCGTCCACCTCCTCACCACCCTCCACGAAGTGATGAACGTCACCGCGCCCTCGAGCGTCGTCTCCCAGGGCGGCCTCTTCCACTGGAAAGACGGCCGCACCGTGCCCGACATCCTCGAATCCGTCTTCGAATACAAAGAGGGCTTCTTCGCCCAGATGAGCGTCAATCTCTGCAACAGCGCGCGCGCCCCCGGCATGGTCATCTACGGCGAAAAGGGAACGCTCGTCATGGAGCCGGGCAAGCTCATCGTGACGCCCGAACCCGAAGACCTCGACATCCAGCGCTACGGCTCCACCGCCTGGCCCAAGGCCCCGCGCGACGAGTACCTGAAATCGCGCGGCGCCGATAATCCGCGCCCGCCCGCCCCGGAGACGAAGGAGGTGCCGGTGGAAAGCGGCCCCGGCCACGCCGAATACTTCATCCAGAGCATCCGTGAAAGCAAGCCCAGCCGCGAGAACGCCACCGAGGGCCACGCCGCCGCCGGCGCCGCGCACCTCGCCAACATGGCCTATCGCGAAGGCCGCAAGCTCCGCTGGGACTTCGCCACAAACAAGGTCTCGTAACTCGCGTCAGCCCTTCAGCAACTTCGCGTGCACCTGCGCCACGTTCGATGCAATGCCCGCCGCAAGGCGCTCCGGCGGCCCGCCTTGGGTGAGCGCCTCCAGGTACCCGCCGCGCATCGACGCCAGGCTCTCGGGCGTGACATCTTTCCGCAACTGCTCCAGCGGCCTGCCCGCGCGCATGCCTTCCCCAACGCGCCACGTCAGCTCCTGGATGTAGTCCCGCATCTGGTCCATGCGCACCCGCCCGGTCTGCACTCCGCCGTGGCCGCCGGCGAATTTCGCAAATTCCAACTGCGCCAGCGAGCCCAGCGTGTTCGGCCAGTCTTTCGGGAAACCGTCGCCCATGAAGGGCAGCGAGCCGTGCGCCAGGTCGCCCGCCGCCAGCGCCTTCCGAGAAGGTGAAAACACCGAGATGTCCCCCTCCGTGTGGCCGCGGCCCCGGAACACAATCTGCAGCTCCTGCAGCCGGTCGTGGATCGTCAGATCGCCGCGCGTCGTGATGTCGGGCAGCTCCAGCCGGAACGCCCGCAGTTCTTTGAGATACGCCTCCGTGTCGGCGATGGTCCTGTCGAGCCGCGCGCGGTCCTCCGCCGCCGTGGCGGAAGCGCGCTTCTCCCTCGCCGCCTCCAGCGCTTTCGCTGCGTTCTCCACCGCCGCCTTCATCCGCTCCGCCGCCCCATCGGCCAGCAGCCGGCGAGTAGCTTCGCTGGCAATGATCTTTACCCCGGAACCCGGCTGCCTGTAGAACGAATTGCCCTGCGCGTGATCCCAGTGGAAGTGGGTGTTCACCAGGAAACGCACCGGCTTCGGCGATACCGAGCGCCGGACCTGCGCCACCAGCGCCGCCGCGGCCGACGGTTTGGAGTGCGAATCCACCACCAGCAGCCCGTCGGACAACTCAAAGATGGCGCCGTTGCAATTGATGAACGTGGTTGGTTTCGAAATGGCCGCCCACGCCCCCTCGCCCATCTTTTCGATGGTGAAGAGATCCGCTGGCGCCCCCGCCGCCTGGCTGCGCGCCGCTGCCGCGCGCAGTACTCCTTGCTCCAGCAGCGTGGCGCCAGTCCAGGCCGAGCCCAAAGTGGTGCGCAGAAATCCCCGTCGTGACGCGTTCAGCATGCGTCGAGAATATTGCGCTTTTTTTCGAGTGTCTAGCCTGCGGCGGGTTCCAGCACGGCCGACATCGAGCCCTTGCATTTCGGCATCCGCCAGTCCGCGCCGTAGCCGTGGATCTGGTCGCGAGCAAACTCCGCCGCCTCCAGTTCGCAGGTGAGCACAATGGTGCGCCCTGCCGAATCCACTTCCACGGCGTGCCGGTAAGCCTCTTCCACGGTCTTGAAAAACAGCTTGCACAGCATCTCGATCACGTAGTCGTAGGTGTGCTCGTCGTCGTCGAGCAGCACGACGTGCCACATCGGCTCCAGTGCCTGTTTTTCTTTTTCGCCGGTCTCCGTGCCCGGAGCGGGCGTAGCGAATCCAATGGTCCGAATACATAGTCTCTCACGGACCACGGAATCTCGCCCGGAAAACGGAAAGCCCCTCCCGTCCCCGGCTAGCCCCTTCCCCACGCCCCCCTTGATCCCCGCCTCCGCCGCGCCCGCTCAGTCCCCCGCCCCGCCCCTTCCCCAAGCCCCCCTTGATCCCCACCTGCGCCGCGCCCGCCCAGCCCCATGCC
>DAHVTI010000039.1 GCA_027324255.1 Bryobacterales bacterium
CCCACTGCGGCCCACCCTCCTCGTTCTTACCGAAATGAAGCCACCCTCAGACCGCCGCCCGCCCCCCGGCGTGACACGCCCGCCCTCAATCCATTACAATAGGAAAGTCTTATCCATCACCCGGTTCCGGCTATTCCAGCCAGCGGGTAGCCTCAACAGGAAGGAAGCAATGCCCAACCCCAAACGCCGCCACTCCAAGCGCCGCACATCCGCCCGCCGCACTCACGACTCCCTCAGCCGGGCTGGCCTCAGCGAGTGCCCCAAGTGCCATGAAATGAAGCTCCCCCATCGCGCTTGCCCCCACTGCGGTTGGTACAAGACCCGCGAAGTGATCGAAGTCGTCCAGGAATGAAGGACGGACTGAGCGCCCATCCAGGCCGGTCCCCGTCGATTGAATGCTGACTATCGCAGTGGATGCCATGGGCGGCGATCACGCCCCCGTCCCCGAGGTGCACGGCGCTGTTCGCGCCGCCAAAAACCAGGACGTCAACATCCTCCTGGTCGGCCGCGAAGACAAAGTCAAGGCGGAATTGTCCAAACACGACGGCTGGCGCAAACTGCCCATCCGCATCGTGCACGCCAGTGAGGTCGTCACGATGGAGGACAATCCGGCCAAGGCTCTCCGCACCAAACGGGACTCCAGTATCCGCGTTGCCGCCCGCCTCGTCCGCGACGGCGAAGCCGATGGACTTGTCTCCGCCGGCAACACCGGCGCCGTCATGGCGATCGCCAAGACCGTCCTCGGCATGATCCCCGGCGTCGACCGCCCCGCCCTCGCCAACCCCTTCCCCACCATCAAGGGCAAACCCGCCGTCATGGTCGACGTCGGCGCCAACGTCGATTCCGACGCTAAAATGCTCTCCCAGTTCGCCGTTATGGGTGACGTCTATTCGCGCCTCGTCTTCCATACCCAGGCCCCCCGCGTCGGTATCCTCTCCATCGGTGAAGAGGAGCACAAGGGCAACGAGCTCACCAAGACCGCCTCCACCATCCTCAAAGGCCTGCCCCTCAACTTCATCGGCAACGTCGAAGGACGCGACCTCTACACCGGCCACGCCGACGTCATCGTCTGCGACGGCTTCATCGGCAACGTCGCCCTCAAGGTCAGCGAAGGCCTCGTCGAAGTCATCAAGCACCTGCTCAAGGAGTCCTTCGAGTCCACCGTCGCCAGCAAAATCGGCTACGTCCTCAGCCGCCAGGCGCTCAAGGACTTCCGCAAGCGCATGGACTACTCCGAGTACGGCGGCGCCCCCCTGCTCGGTGTCAAGGGAGTCGTCATCATCTGCCATGGGAGATCGAATGACAATGCCATCCGCAACGCCGTCCGCGTCGCGACCGAGTCCGCCTCCGAGCACGTCAACGACCGCATCGAGGCCGAAATCCAGCGCTGGCAGGCCCAGAGCAAAGTCACTCAGGCCTGAAGCCGCCCTCCTCTTCCTCCTCGCCCTCCCCCTCGCGCCCCAACGCCCCACGCCGGCCCATTGGACCCTCGTCCCCACGGCCGCAAAGGCCGCCCCCGGCTCCGAAATCACCGCCGAGCTCCGCCTTCAGCTCGACGAGCCGTGGCATATGTACTCCCTCACCACCCCCAAGCCCGGCCCCACCGGCGGCCCCACCGCCACCACGGTCCGCCTGGCCGGCCACCCCGCAGTCCAGTCCTACGAGGTCTACTTCCCCGCCCCGGCCCGTAAGTTCGACCCCAACTTTAATCTCGACACCGAAACCTACGACAAACAGGCCACTTTCTGGCTCAAAATCCAGGTCGCTTCCGACGCCAAACCCGGCCCCGTCGAACTCTCCGCCCAGCTCCGCTATCAGCTCTGCACCGACAAGGAGTGCCTGCCGCCGAAGAAGGTGACCGCCGCGGCCAATATCGAGATCGCCGCCTCCGCGCCGCCCCCCGCGCCCATCCCCGCCGGCCTCACGCTCTTCTCCCCGGACGGCGCCCGCCCGGCCCCTCCCTCCTCCGCCCCAGCGTCTCCCCAGAGCCAGCCCCTCGGCGCCTTCCTCCTCGTCGCCTTCGGCTTCGGCCTCGCCGCCATCTTCACCCCCTGCGTCTTCCCGATGATCCCCATCACGATGTCGTTCTTCCTCAACCAGGGCAGCGGCTCGCGCGGCGAAGCTATCCGCCAGGCCCTCATCTTCTGCCTCGGCATCGTCGTCCTCTTCACCGCCATCGGCTTCGGTCTCAGCGCCGCCCTCGGACCCTTCGCCGTCGTCCAGATGGCCTCCAGCCCGTGGGTCAACGGCCTCATCTGCCTCGTCTTCTTCGTCTTCGGACTCAGCCTCCTCGGCGCCTTCGAAATCACCCTCCCCACCGGCCTGCTGACGAAGCTCAATATGGCCTCCAACCGCGGCGGCCTCCTCGGCACCCTCATCATGGGCCTGACCTTCTGCCTCGCCTCCTTCGCCTGCGTCGGACCCTTCATGGGCACCCTCCTTGCCGCCTCCGTCGGCGGCAGCAAGCTCCAACCCGTGCTCGGCATGCTCGCCTTCTCCGCCGCCCTCTCCTCGCCCTTCTTCCTTCTGGCCCTCTTCCCCTCGTTCCTCCAGAAGATGCCCCGCAGCGGCGGCTGGATGTCCCGCGTCAA
>DAHVTI010000061.1 GCA_027324255.1 Bryobacterales bacterium
TTCATTTTGAGTCGTGCTCCCGTCCATAGGCCATCGCCTGAAAGCCGCATGAGCAGCAATCGCCAATTGCTCGAGCATCTCGCTGGCACAGGCGTCCTTCGCGTCCGCCTCGGCTCGACTTTCTCCGAGCCGCCCCGCCCCCTGCCCCCCCCGTGCTGACTTCGGAAGAATCGAAGGCATGCTTCTCGGCCTGGCCATCGGAGACTCGCTCGGCAACACCTCCGAGGGGGTTCTGCCCGAAGCAAGGGCAGCGTCGCACGGCGAAATCCGCGAATATCTTCTTGGCCAGGGCCACCCGTCGGACGACAGCCAGTTGTCGTTCTGGACCCTGGAACAGTTGAACGCGGATCGCGGTTTCTTCCCCGCGAACGTGGCGCGCCGCTTCTCTGCCGGCCACATCTACGGAATCGGTAATACGGTGCGTCAATTCCTCACCGCCTGCCATGCCGGCGCGCCGTGGGAGCGCTGCGGGCAGCCCTCCGCCGGCAACGGCGCGCTGATGAGGATCGCCCCCATTCTGATTCCCCATCTGCGCTCACCCTCGCCCGCGTTGTGGGCCGACGCCGCACTATGCGCGGCGATTACGCACAACGACTCGGCCGCCATCGCCTCGTCGGTCGCCTTCGTCGCGCTCCTTTGGGATCTCCTCGCGCTGGACACGCCGCCCGGCCCGCAGTGGTGGCTCTCCCGATTCGCCGGCATTCTTCGCGACCTGGAATGCGATGCCTCCTACCGCACCCGCTGCCCCGCGCTCAGCGGCTTCCAGGGCCCGCTGTGGGAACTGCTCGAACAGGAACTGCCCCGGGCCTGCGAGCAGAACCTCCCCACACTCGAAGCCTGCCGGCGCTGGTACTCCGGCGCATACCTCCTCGAGACGGTCCCCTGCGCGCTGTATATTCTGATGCGGCACGGCCACGACCCCGAAGAGGCGATTGTGCGCGCCGTGAACGACACCCGAGACAACGACACCACGGCGGCCGTGGTCGGGGCGGCCGTCGGGGCTCTCCACGGGCGCGCGGGCCTACCGCACAGGTGGATCCAAAACTTCTCCGGCCGCACCGCCGCCACTGATGACGGGCGAATGTTCGAACTGCTCTCCGCGGCGCGCGGCCTTTGGGGTTGAAGGCGTCAACAGGAATGCCCGCCGCCCTCCGCCAGTTGCACGGCCAGTTCGGCGAAGTCCACCGGCCAGTACTCCGGCGGGCGCGGCCGCCGCACCTTCGCGCGGCCCTTCTCCGGCCGGCACTCCAGCAGACATTGGAGCCACTGCCGCGGCACTTCTCGCAACCCCCAGGCCGCGCCGGCCAGCGCGCCAGCGATGGCGCCGTTCGTGTCCGCGTCGCCCCCGCGCCGCACCGTGTCCACCACGGCCTCCTCCAGGCTGCCGGCGTGCAGCAGTCGATAAAAGGCGTTCTGCAGCGCAATCCTCACCCAACCCTGATTCTTGCCGTCGCAGGCCTCTGGCGCCCGCGACTCCGCCTCTTGCAGCCACTGAAGCACGGTATCACCACCGCCCTGCGCCCGCAGCGTCTCCACCGCGTGGGCGTAGACCCGTTCCCGCGGCGCGCCGCTGCGGATCGCGAACGCGATCGCGCCCGTGTAGACGACGTTTGCCTCCTGGCACACCTCGTGCGGATGCGTCAGCCGCGCGTCCGCCCGGGCCCAGCCGGCCAGTTCCGCCGGCTCCAGCCGCGCCCCGAGAATCCCCAGCGGGCTGATGCGCATCAACGCGCCGTTGGCCTGGCTGCCCGCATTGGCAGCCGCCCTGGCGGCGGATGACGCGTCCGCCCCGCGCCGTGCCGCCGCCGCGGCCGAAAGCGCCGTGGCGATGGTTCCGCCGACGTCGAAGGGACCCGACGCGTACCACTCCGCGTACGCCCGCGCTGCCGCTTCCTCCTCGTACCGGCCGAGCCGCGCCAGCGCCCGGGCCAGCGCCAGCGCCAACTCCGAATCGTCCGTCGGCTGCCCCGCTATCGTGTCCCAGGTCCCGCCGTCCAAAAGCAGCCTCGGCCCGCCGGGATATCTCCGCTCCACTGCCCCGGCGCTCTCGAATTCGACCAGCGAACCCAGGGCGTCGCCCGCCAGTTGGCCCGCCAGGCACCCTCGCGCGCGGTCCGTACGCCCCGCGGCGTCGGCCCCTTCCATCTTCACGTCGCCATCCTCCTGCCCCAGCTCAAAGGCTCAGCGCCCTCCCACCCCCGGCCCCTGCCACGGCGTCGCCCCCGCCCGCTGCACGTGCAGCATCAGCGCCGCGCACAACTCCCGGTACACCTTCGGCTCGGCCGCGGCCAGGTCCCGCGTCTCGCCCGGGTCGTCTTTCAGGTTGTATAGCTGGTAGCGCTCGAACGGCGTGTTCTGCAGCAGCTTCCAGTCGCCGCGCCGCAGCGCGTAGAACTCGCGCCCCTGGTACGCGGCGCCGCCCTCGCGCCGCACCCAAACGAGGTCCCGTTCCGGCGCCGCCCCGCCGCGTCCTTGCAGTTCGGATAGCAGCGAAACGCCGTCGATCCCCGCCGCCGGCCGCGCTCCGGCCGCCTCGCACACCGTCGGAAACAGGTCCATTGACAATCCCACCCTCTCCGACTTCGACCCCGCCTGGATGCGCCCCGGCCACGCCGTGCACATCGGCACCCGGATGCCGCCCTCGAACATCTGCCCCTTGCCGCCGTGCAGCGCGCCGCAACTGGCGCCCGCGTTCAGGTCCCCGCCGTTGTCGCTCGTGAAGAGCACCAGCGTGTTCTCCCGCTGCCCGTTGGCCCGCAGCGCCTCCAGCACCTGGCCCACGCCCGCGTCCATGTGCTCGATCAGCGCCGTTAGCTTCGCGCGCTTCTCGCTCATTTCCGGCGCCCGCTTCCTCACCCGCTCCAGCCACTCCGCCTTGGGCTGCAGCGGCGCGTGCGGCGCGTTGAAGGCCAGGTAAAGAAAGAACGGCTTCGCCGCGCTCTTCCGCTGTCTCAGGTAATCCACGGCCCAATCCGTGAACAGGTCCGTGGCATGGCCCCGCGGGTCAAGCTCCTCGCGGTTCAGCCGCATGTAGTTGTGCCCTTCCCGCCGGTGGGTCAGGTAGTCGTCCATCATGTCGCCCAGGAACCCGTGGAAGTAGCCGAAGCCGCGTTCGTTCGGCAGCGACGGCCGCTCCAGCCCCAGGTGCCACTTGCCGACCATCGCCGTATCGTAGCCCGCCGCACTCAGCCGCCGCGGCAGCAATTCCACTGCCGGATCCAGATACCCCCAACTGTTCGCCGGCCGCGTCCGGATTACCCCCGGCACGCCGGCGCAGTCCGGGTACCGGCCCGTCAGCAGCGCCGCCCGCGTCGGCGAGCACACCGGCGAGTTCGCATAGAACCGGTCGAAGCGCACGCCGGAGGCCGCCAGCGCGTCGATGTTCGGCGTCCTGACATCCGGCGCACCCCACGAAGACAAATCGCCGTAGCCGAGGTCGTCGGCCAGGATCAGCACGATGTTCGGCTTCGTCCCGCCTGCAGCCGCGCCCGCGGCGCCGGCCGCCAGCCCGCCCGCGAAGGTCCGTCTCGAAATCCTGTTCGTCATCCCGGCACCACCTCCCGCCGCGCCGCGTCGTACGTCATGCGCCGCCCCGTCACCATCGCTTCATCGGCCATGATCACCGCCACCGAGTGCGCGTAGCCCGCCTCGATCGGCGCCACCGGCTGCTGCCGCGTCCGCACGCAGTCCAGGAAATTCTGCATGTGGTGCGGCATCTCCACCGGTGTCACCTCGAACTCTTCCTTCACCCGGTCCGGCTCGCCCGAGCCCTGTCCCGACACCGTCCACTTCTGCGACGGAGACAGGTTCCGCGCGTCCAGCGTCGCTCGCGTCCCGAACCACTTGGCGTAGTTCCCCGCCCCGGTGCCGAACACCGTGCAATAGCGCACCAGGAAGCCCTCCGGGTACTCCAACACCACCTCCACCGAATCCGGCGCGTCGAACTCGCCCTTCCAGCGGTACGTCCCGCCCAGCGCCACCACCCGCTTTGGAATGCCGGCCCCCGTCGTGTAATGGACCGTGTCGATGAAGTGCACCATCAGGTTCGTGTGCGGGCCGCGCGAAAAATCGCGGTACCCGTACCAGCCCTGATACTGCTCCGCGCTGAACGGCCGCGCCTTGCGGTCGCCCAGGAACGCTTTCCAATCCACGTCCGCCGCCTCCGGCTTCTGCCCGAAAAAGGAATCGCCGCCGTAGCTCATCCAGTACGGGCTGTAGCCGTTGCGCACCTGCTCCACTTTCAGGATCTTGCCCAGCGCCCCCGACTCCAGCAGCTTCTTCGCGCCCGCCGTATTGGGGTAGCTGCGGATCTGCGTGCCCACCTGCACGATGCGGCCGGAGCGCTTCACCGCGTCGTAAGCCCGCACCAGTTCCTTCATATTCATCGCCAGCGGCTTCTCGATGTAGACGTCTTTGCCCGCCTTGATGGCCTCCATCAGCATCGCGCAGTGCAGGTGGTCCGGCGTGCCGATGATCACGGCATCGATATCGGGCCGCGCCAGCACCTCGGCAAGGTGCGCCGTCGCCAGCGGCTCCTTCCCCGTGAACTCCTTCACGTCCGCCGCCGCTTTTTCCCGCTTCTGCCGCCAGGTGTCGCACACGGCGGCGATTTCGATGTTCGCGCTGTCCTTCAGTTGGATCAGCTCTTTCAGCAGCCCGCGCCGCCCGCAGCCCACGTTGGCCACGCGCAGCCGGCCGCTCGCCGCGGCGTTCTGCGCGCGCGCCGCCGGCGCGGCCAGGGCTCCGGCCACGAATCCGCGCCTGCTCAAGTCCAGTTTCTCCATGAGTCCACTCTCCGTGGACGCATGATATCCCATCCCCGGCACCCGCTTTTCAGCTCTCCGTCAGGATCCGCTTCACCAGCCCGGCGTTGGCCGCCATCTCGTCGCTGAGAATCGGGAACATGCCCACAATCAGCCCGTCGCCCGGCTTCATGTTGCGATACGCGAACCGCATCGCCTTCTCCATCGACGCCGCGCTGCCGCACAGCCGTCCCGCCGCGAACACCTTGAAGGCCAGGCACGGCCGCTTCACCTGCCGCACCACGGCCAGCATCTTCTCCGGGTCGTGCGCCAGGAACAACTCATCCACCGGCACGTCGCCGAGCGCTGCCTGCAGCTTCGCCGGCTCCCGCACCACGTTGTAGAGGCAAGTCATGTACAGATCCTGCTCCCAGCCGGCGTCTTCGAGCCGCGCGATGTGCTCCGGCACGTGCGAGGAGACGCCCGCCGTCAGCCCCAGGTCGTGGGCCTTCTTCAGGAAGTCCCGCACCTTGCCCTGCTGCCCGCTGTAGAAGAACCGGTCCGTCACGCCGCCGTGATGCATCACCGCAATCGGCTTCAGCTCGGCGATCTCCTTCCACGTGGCCGGCTCCTCGTCGCGCATCAGGCAGATGTGCTGCAGCTTCGAGCCGCGCTCCCGCGCCGCGCGCAGCGCCCCGAACACCTTGCGGTCCACGCTGATCTGCCACGTGTTGATGCCGTTCCGCTCGCATGCCAGCGCGTAGTCCAGCGTCCGCTCCGGCGTAAACCACCCGCGCATGATCTCGCTCAGCTTCGGCACCGCGTGCGAATAGCCGCCGATGGGGTTGTAGCCCGCCACCAGCCGCGTCACCTCGTGCTTGCCGATCTTCACTGCCGGCAAGCCCCCCGCTGCCTGTGCCGCCAGCGGCGCCGCCATCACGCCCAGCATCCGCCGTCTGTCGAATTTCAGCGCTCCAGCCTGGTCTTTCATATCCGGTTCCTCGCGTGCGGCCAGTATACACCCAGTCCGGTCATCTCGAGGCCGGATAGCCGTGCAGCAGCGGCCCCACCGTGTTCGAGTAGTTGTAGTTCCCTCGCCGGTCCGCGTCGATCGTCCAGAACATCGCGCCGATCATCCCCGGATATCCGCCCGGCTTCCGCAGCTTGTACTTTGTCCCCGCCGGCGCCTTGCCCGTGATCAGGTAATCCATCGCCTGGCTGACGATGGCCGGCGTCGTGTCCCCGTTCAGGAATCCCACCGCCACCTTGTCGGCGGGCAGCGGCGGGAAAAACTGCTTCGGATCGCCGCCCACGTTGAACCCGTGCAGCACCAGTTCCGTCATCGCAGCGTGATAGTCCACCGTCCCCGGCTGGTAGATCTCCCCGTCCAGCCCCTGCAAAGGCGGCGTGTTGTAGCTCTGCGTGTCCGAAAAGTAGAGGATGTCCCGCAGCGCGTGCAGGATCGGCAGGTAGGAGCCGAACTGCCCTCCGTAGCTCGGGTAGCCCGACGGAATTTGCGTCCCTTCCGGCACCAGGCTGATCAGGAACTTCTCGCCGAAGCGCTCCCTGAGTTGCCGCAGCGCCGAAATCAGGTTCACAATCGACGGCGTCGTGGGTTTGCGGTAATCCGTGTCCCCCGGCGCGATCGAAAGCGACGGGCTCTCGAAATCGATGTCGATGCCGTCGAAGCCGTACTCGCTGACGATGCGCGCCACTGACTCCACGAAGTTCGGCACCCGCTTCGGATCCGCCAGCGTGAAGTGCTGCCCGCCGCCGCCCAGCGAGATCATCACCTTCTTGCCCTGGCCCTTCAGGTAGGCGATGTCGGCCTTGAACTGCGCCGTATCGAGCCCCGCCGGCGTGCGGAACTGCATCGTGCCTTCCGGCGCGTTGCGGTCCGGAGTCGAAAACGCAATCAGGATGATGTCCCACTGCGGCGACACTTCGCGCAGCGGAAACGTCGAGCCCGGCCCGCCGTAGCCCGCCCAGTAGCCGATCAGCTTGTGCCCGTTCGGCGCGCCGCTCTGCGGAATCGCCGCCACCGTGGGCCGGGCCGCAGCCGTCGCGCCGGCGGTGCGCGGCCGCCCGCGCGCCGGACACGGCGCCGCGCTCTGGCTCAGCGCCTGCCCGTCCGGAAAACTCAGCGCATTGCCGAGCCCCTCCGCGGGCCCCACGTACCACGGCAGCAGCGCCGTGTTCTGCACGTGATACACGGCGCCGTTCACCTTCGCCGCAAACCCCTTCGAAGCCGGAATGTTGTTCTTCGGATTCGTGTTCGTCGGCTCCAGCAGGAAGTACGTGGAGCCGGCGCCCGGCCCCGCGCAACTGCCCTCGAAGCCCGGCCGCATCCAGGCCGGAAACGC
>DAHVTI010000064.1 GCA_027324255.1 Bryobacterales bacterium
GCGCGGGAGGGTTCGCCGACTTCGACTCGTTCGATGTGCGGGAGCCGAATCCGGGTGGGCTGACGCGGGCGATTCCGTACGGGCGGCGGATCGAGATCCGAGCGGCCGGCGCGGGTGGAGCACTGCGGGTGGGAGAGGCGGAGAGCTTCACGGTGGCGGACCGCGGGCTGGGGCGGGTGGCGTTGCGCGCGGGCGGCGGATTCGTGTCGGTGAACGGCGAGGGAGAGGTGGCGCTGCGGCGCGGGCGCGCCGGCGAGGCGGAGACGTTCCAGTGGATCGAGACCTACACGGGCGAGCTAACGTTGATGTCGCTGGCGACGCATCGCTACGTGCGGGTGGAGGCGGGGACGGGTCGTGTGCGGGCCGACAGCCCGGGGCCGCAGCCGGACGGCGGGGACGGGGTGCGGTTCAGGTGGGTGATGTTGACGCGGCGCTGACGGCGGGGATGCGGCGGGTGGGCCGCTACTGCACCTCCACGAGGATCGAGGCTGCCTTCCACGGCGAGGACGGAATGGAGCGAAGGATCGACGAACACGGGCAAAGCAGGGTCGCGCGGGCCGAGAATCAGGCCGAAATCACCGCCGTCCCGGGCGACGAAACGGCTCTCCACTATTTTCTTTTTGCCGAGGACAACCTGGTAGCTGACGGGCGGATTCTGGATGATGTTGCCGGACGCGGTGGACGCGACCAGGCTGCCGCCGGAAGTGAGCGAGACTTTCGGGGCGGAGATGCGGAGGCGGATGGAGGCCGGATCGGCGGAAGGCTGCAGGATCAGATCGTATTCGAGGGCGTCGCCGGACGCATAGACGGCCCAGTCCACGCCGGGGTAAAGCGACCTGCGCAGGATGCGGCGCGAGGTGGGGAGCGAGCGGATCCACTGGCGGGGGTCGGGCGAGAGGAAGTAGGAAACCGTGTCGCCGGAGGAGTCCCGCGGCTCCCATGGGGATTGGCCGGAGGCGCCGATCCACTGCCAGCGGATGGTGGAGTTTCCGGGGAGCCGGTACTCCATGGCGGTGCGGAAGAGGCGCACCTGGGCGCGCGGGGAGCGAAAGAGGAACTCGGAGGACGAAGCGTCCTGCCCGATGTTCCTTTCGAAAGAAGGGGAGGGCGGCTGGATCCGGGACGATGCAGAGCGTGCGGGAACCAGTTGAGCACCGGCGAGCAAACAGGATGCGGCAAGAACAATCCGCGACGTGACCACCACCGTCCACTTTCCTCGGGCGGAATCCGATTCCGGTTCCACTGCGGACCGAAACAGTTCCGGAAGGAACCACCGGCGTTCGACCGAATGCATGGAGTATATCAAACGATTGCCAACAGAGTTTGTCCTGAATGCCAATATCTTCGATCTGGAGTTGACGCGGATTCCGGCCTGCCTTGACCCCGGATTTCCCGGAGTCCCTGGCGACCGGTGCCGGTGAGGGGCGCGGGGGAGGAGGTCGGCGCGGGCGGAGGGTGCGGAATGCGCGGATTGGAGGGGCGGCCGCGAAGCTGTTCAAAAGATCGGAATTTCTTTCTGGTTTATTTTTCAACAACTTAAGACAACGCGGTCCGGAATCGCTTGTGGCGCGGGTTGAAGATGCTGGCGCGTGAGAAGTTGCGCCCCGGTGGGGCGGGCTTCCCGCCATGAGGTTCCTTCGGTTTGAGCCCGCCGCGGGCGGCGGTTTGCGGCGGGCTCGTTTTTTTGAGGAACCCGAACAGATTGAGCCCGGCAGCCTGAGCGCTCCCCGCGAAGGTAGGCGGTCCTCCTGCGGGGGAGGACCATCACAAGCCGGGGCCCACCATGCGGCGTTGGCGACGCCGCGGGCCCCGATGAGCCTACCGGCGGGTTCGAGCCCGGGCAGCCGTCCGTGCCGGAGAGGGTGAGGGTCCCCTCCGGCGCGGGACAGAGTTCAGTGCAAATTGAACCGGCGGCGCCTGCGCCGCGCCTAAGTAGAGAGGCGCTTTCCCCGGAAATCGCACGCGGAGAGAGGCCGCGACAGCGGCATCGCGCCAATGGCCAGACGGAAGACGAGGGCGACAACAGCAAAAGCGGCGCGGCGAAGACAACCGGATGCAGCCAGCCCGCGGAATGTAGAAGCAGGGGGAACGCGAATTGCCCGCGCGGCGAACTCCGAGAGAGACGCGAAGCGCGCCGCGGTATCCTGAGGGGAAACCTATGTCTCAGGCCACCGACACCTACATTCGCTCCCACGCGGAGCGGTTCCTGGAAGAACTGAAGGACTTCCTGCGGATCCCGTCGATTTCGACCGATCCGGAGCATGCCGGCGACGTGGCGCGGGCGGCGCAGTGGGTGGCCGACGGGCTGAAGAGCGCCGGCCTGGAGAACATCGAGATCATTCCGACGGAGCACCATCCGCTGGTGTACGCCGACTGGCTGCACGCGCCCGGCAAGCCCACGGTGCTGTGCTACGGCCACTACGACGTGCAGCCGCCGGACCCGCTGGAGCTGTGGCACACGCCGCCGTTCGAGCCAACGCTGCGCGACGGAAATATCTATGCCCGCGGCTCGGCCGACGACAAGGGGCAGATGTACATGCACGTGAAGGCCATCGAGGCGCTGATGGCCGTGCAGGGCAAGCTGCCGGTGAACGTGAAGTTCATCGTCGAGGGCGAGGAAGAGATCGGCGGCAAGAGCATTGCGAAGTACGTGGAAGAGAACCAGGCGAAGCTGAAGGCCGACGTGGCGCTGGTGTCCGACACCGCGCTGTACGCCGAAGGCATGCCGACGCTGTGCACGGGGCTGCGCGGGCTGGTGTACATGGAAGTGGAAGCCGCGGGGCCGATGCGGGACCTGCACTCCGGGCTGTACGGCGGAGCGGCGCCGAATGCGGTGTACGGGCTGATCGAGCTGCTGGGGAAGGCCAAGGACGCCGACGGGCGCATTCAGATTCCTGGTTTCTACGACGCGGTGGCCGAGCCGGCGGCGGCGGAGATTGCGTCGTGGAAGTCGCTGCCGTTTTCGGAGGTGGAGTTCCTGGAGAAGGAAGTGGGGTCGAGCTGCCTGACGGGCGAACCGGGCCGCATGGTGCTGGAGCGGGTATGGTCGCGGCCGACGCTGGAGGTGCACGGCATCGCGGGCGGGTTCACGGGCGCCGGGGCGAAGACGGTGATCCCGGCCACGGCGACCGCCAAGGTGAGCATGCGCATGGTGCCGGACCAGGATCCGGAGAAGATGTTTCAGGCCTTTGCCGATTGGGTGGCGGCCAACACTCCAAAGGGCATTCAGACCAAGGTGAGGAAGCTGTCGGGCGGGCCGGCGGTGGTGGTGAACCCGGAGCACCCGGCCATCCACGAGGCGGCGAAGGCGTTCGAGGAGGTGCTGGGCCGGCCGACGGTGTTTATCCGCTCGGGCGGCAGCGTGCCGATTGTGGGCGACTTTGCCAACCACCTGGGCATCCCGACGGTGATGATGGGCTTCGGGCTGCCGGACGATGGGCTGCATTCCCCGAACGAGAAATTCAAGCTGGAGAACTTCTACCTGGGGGCGCAGACGGTGGCGTACTTCCTGGAGAAGTACGGGGCGTAACCCCTGACTGGATGTCGCGGGCGCCAAGCGAAACCGGGACGGCACCCGCGGTGCACGACACTCAACCACCTGGAGCCCGGCTGTCACCGGATCGGGATCGGGACTTCCGGCCCGGCGATCCAGGCCGAAGTGAGGCTCAGCTTGCCCGTGCCGGGTTTCGCGTCGTCAGGAAGGCGGACGTCGACGCGGTAGACGTTCATCTCGCCCGGCCAGCCGATGACATTGCGCACTTCCGCCGCCTGGCCGCCGACGGCCGCTTCGAGGGGTGTCACGGCGACAGGCACCTTGGCGGGGTCCCAGTCGGGGAATGGCTGGCCGGGATCGACGCCGGGCCGGGTGGGCCCGAGGTTGGCCGCTTGAAGGACCAGCAGTTCTCCGGCGCGGGCAGGCTGTTCGGGGGTGACCGGAGTAAAGTCCTCCGCATGATAGATGGCGGGACCGCCGGGGGTCATGATCACTTCAGGACGAATGGCATCGGTCAGGTGGACGATGAAGCGCTGGGTGCCGCCGCCGTTCAGGCGCCGGTAGGCGGGATCCTCCGCCATGGATGCGTTCCTGACACCTGTTGCCTTGCCGCGAGCGGCCTGCCCGCGGACTCCCAGGAAGGCGCCGGTGCCTCCGACCACGGCGAAGTTGAAAGCCGACGCTGATGAGGGCGCGCCCGGAGGAGGCCCCATGGCGGTGGTCCCCGTGGCCATGATGGTACCGACCGCGGTTCCGTCAGAGCGCAGGATCATGATGCCGGCTTGAAGCTGGCACCCCCCGCCGAGGTCCGCGATCGACTGGCCGGGGGTGAGTCGCGTGGCCGCGAGGGCCCGCGGGCCGAACTGCTGAACGAAGAATCCTTTGGCGGGCTTGCCGTTAACCGCCACGATGTCGCCCTGCGTGAGGTTCGTTTTAAACGCCCAGATGAAGCCGGCGGCAAGGGGACTGATGGCCGGCGAGGTGGCCTTTCTGGAGGGATCCGCGAGGTCATCCACGTAGTTGACGACGTTCTCCATATCGATTTCCAGGATGACCGGAGGAGGGCTCTGAGCCCACCCGGAGGCGGCGAGGCGGATAGCCAGGACGGCCAGCGAAGCGATTCTGAGGTGATAGTTCATGATTGACTCCTTCACCCAATACACGCGGAGAATCACTACCCCGGCTGCAACGACCGGGAAAGAAAACCGCACTTTGTGATCCGATGGAGGTATTCTTGGGCATGGTCCCTGGGCCGACCAGCGACATCACGGGGTTGCTGCTGGCATGGCGTGAGGGGGACTCTTCCGCACTTGAGCATCTGGTTCCGCTGGTAGACCGGGAGTTGCGAGCCATCGCGAGGGGGTACCTGGCGCGGGAGTCCGGCGATGCGGAACTGCAGACCACGGCGATCATCAACGACGTCTACGTTCGCCTGATCGATTCGGGCAAGGTCAACTGTCAGGACCGTTCGCACTTTTACGCGGTGTGCGCCCAGGTGATGCGGCGGGTGCTGGTGGACCGGGCACGGGCGAGAAAGGCGGTGAAGCGCGGCAGCGGCGCGGATCACGAGCCGATCCGGGAGACGAGCCTGGTGCTGCGGGAGCGGATGACCGACATCCTGTCCATTCATGAGGCGTTGGACAGGTTGAGCCGGATGGACGAGCGCAAAGGGAAGATTGTGGAGATGCGGTTTTTCGGGGGGATGAGCGTGGAGGAAACCGCAATGGCCCTGCAAGTTTCGCAGGAGACCGTGCTGAGGGACTGGAGGCTGGCCAGGATCTGGCTGATGCGGATCCTGAGCAGCGGCCCCGGCAAAGACGCCGATGGAGCCTGACGCGCCCCCGTGGCCTGGAATTCCGTGCGAACCCGCGGAGCGGGTACGAGTGGAGTGCCTATTTGAGGAAGCCGCGACGCTGGACGAACCAGCCCGCGCGCGGTTTCTGGAGGAGGCGTGCCGCGGAAATTCCCACCTCCGATCAGAGGTGGAAGAGATGATAAGCCTCCATGCCCAGGCGTTGGACGGGGATTTTCTGGAACGGCCGGCCGCGGAACTGGAGGCGGAGATGCAGGCGGGCGCCGGGACGGAGGATGAACTGGCGGCGGGAACGGCCGCCGGCCCCTATCTCATCCTGGGCCTGCTGGGCCGCGGCGGCATGGGAGAGGTGTACAAGGCACGCGATACCCGGCTGGACCGTGAGGTGGCTCTGAAGTTCCTGCCAAGGCGGTTTGCCGACGACGCCCGATGGGTGGAGCGTTTCCGCCGCGAGGCGCGAACGGCCTCGGCGCTGAATCACGCGAACATCTGCTCCATCTACGACATCGCGGAGTGGAACGGACAGCCGTTCCTGGTGATGGAGTTGTTGGAAGGAAGGACTCTGGCGCAGCGGCTGACGGAGGGAGCCCTGACGCGCAGGGAACTGGAGAGCGTGGCTCGCCAGACCGCCGCGGCCCTTACAGCCGCGCACGACAAAGGCATCATCCACCGCGACATGAAACCGTCGAACATATTCCTCTGTTCCTCCGGGATCGTGAAGATTCTGGATTTCGGCGTGGCCAAGGTGATCTCCGAGGCACAGGAGGAGTGGCAGGGGCGGATGAAAGGGGACGCCGAAGAGGGCTCGTTCACGCACACAGGCACGGTGATGGGCACGCTGCCATACATGTCGCCGGAACAGGTCCGAGGCGAGGCGCTGGACGCCAGGAGCGACCTTTTCTCGCTGGGGGCGACGCTTTATCAGGCTGCAACAGGCACAGCGCCGTTTCAGGGTTCATCCGTCCAGCAGACCAGGGTGGCGATTCTGGATCGCGCCCCGGTTCCTCCAAGCCGCCGGGAGGCGAGCGTTTCCAGGCGGTGGGACCGGCTGATCCTGAAGAGTCTGGCCAAGAAGCCGGAGGACCGGTATCGGACAGCGCAAGAGTTGGAACAGGATCTGGGCCGCCTGGGCCGGGCTTTTCCGGCTGGGGGCAGATTGGCGGCGACTTTGATCGCCGCCGCCGTACTGGGGGCCGTGCTCTTCAGCCTGAGCCGGCGGGGAGCGGAGCCGGGCCCCGCCATCCAGCGCCTGGCCGTCCTGCCGCTGCAGAATCTGATGCCGGCCGGAGGAGAGCCGGTAGCGGAGGGGATCGCCGACGCCATCGCGAGCGACCTGATGAAGCTTCCGGGACTCCGTGTCACGGCGCGCGCCTCGGCCGCGCGTTACCGGGGAACCGACAAGAAGGCTTCCGAAGCCGGCCGCGAATTGGGAGTGGATGCCGTCGTGCGCGGCCTGGTCCGGCCAGCAGGCGACCGCATGGAGGTCCAGGTGGAACTGGTCCAGACGAGCACGGACCAGCCGATGTGGGCGGAGAGTTTCAACGTGAGCCTGATCGGGATCATGCAACTGAAGAGCGACGTGGCGCTCGCCGTGGCGCGCAAGATCCGTCTCCGCCTGCTGCCGGCGGATGAATCGCGGCTGGCTGCCGCTGGCACAAGGAGCCAGGAAGCCTTTGAGGCTTACCTCCGCGGCCGCCACTATTGGGAGAAGAGGACCGATTCCGACATCGAGCGCGCCATCGCGCTGTTCCGGCAAGCGATCGATGCCGACCCCACCTATGCAGCCGCGTATGCGGCGCTGGCGGACTGCTACAACCAGTTCGCGACGGTGAGAATCGGACGTCCGCCGGCCGTAAACCGCCCCCTCGCGATTGCCGCGGCGAGACAGGCCATCCAGATCGACGGCCAGAGCGCCGAGGCGCATGCCGCTCTGGGTTTCGCCTACTTGTACGATTGGAACTGGGCGGGGGCGGATGTCGAACTGCGCCGCGCCCTGGAGCTTAATCCGAGCTACTCGCCGGCCCGGGTGTGGCACGCCACCTACCTCACCATCCGGCGGCGCTTCGACGAGGCGATTGCGGAGGTGGAGGGGGCCCGCGATCTGGATCCCCTGTCGGTGATTACGCAAACGCAGGTCGGATGGATCTACAATCTTGCGGGGCGAGACCGGGAGGCCGTCCGCGAATTCGAGAAAGCGCTGGCCATGGACCCGGGATTCGGCTGGGCGTTGTGGCAACTGGGCGGGACTGACAGCGCTCTCGGCATGCACCGCGAGGCGCTGGCGGTCCTGGAAAAGGCGGCCTCCTCTTCAGGCGGCAATGCCACGATGCTGGGCGCACTGGGGGAGGCGTACGCCGCCGCCGGGCAAAGGGACAAGGCCCGGCAAATGCTGTCGGATCTGAGGCGGATGGCGCGGCAGCGGTACGTGACGCCGGTTGCTCCGCTCTACATCTGCCTGGCGCTGGGGGACCGCGACTGTTTCTTCGAAAGCCTGGAGGCGGCCTACCGCGAACGAGCGAATTACGTGGCATTCCTGAACGTGGAGCCAGCGCCGGGCAGGTACGCCGCGATCCGCGCGGATCCGAGGTTTCAGGCGGTGCTGAAGCGGCTGGGGTATTGACTCCCGCCGGCGGAAAGCGGGAGCTCCGGCGGCGGCGTACCGATAAAAAGGGGAGGCCTGATCGGAGATCAGAGACGCCGGGACGTCCACGGCGGCCGGTTGCCTGGCTGGGCGGCACCCACGGCTCCGGGCTAGGAGGCTTCGCGTTTCTTGGTGAACACGAAGTCGCGCTGGATGGCGAAGTAGGCGAGGAAGAGGGTGGCCTCGACGCTGAGCTTGGCGGCGATCACCTTGAGGCCGGTGAAGAGGTGGAGGTAGGTGATCATGCCGTAGGAGAGGGAGATGTGGGCAGCGGCGAGGAGGAGGAATCTGGGAAGAGTATCGCGGTGGCGGTCGCGGGACTGGAAGACGGCGCGGCGGGCGGCAATGTAGTTGAAGACGAGGGCGGCGGCGCGGGCGGCGAGCTGCGGGCCGGCGATGTTGCCCCAGGCGCCGTGCAGGGCGATGAAGACGGTGTTGTCGATCAGCGCGGTGAGGAGCGAGGCGAGGGCGAAGCGGAGGAAGACGAAGTAGATGCGCATGGAGTCCCACAGCGGATTGAAGTGGGACGAGCGGTTTTCGTCGAGGTAGACGGTCTCGATGGGAATTTCGGCGACGGGCACGGAGCGGTGCTTGGCGGCGATGAGGACGTCGAGCTCGAACTCGTAGCCGTTGGGGGTGAGGCGGAGCAGGTGGGGGACGAGAGAGGCGGGGATGCCGCGCAGTCCAGTTTGGGTATCGGAGAGCTTTTCGCCGACGAGGGCGCGCATGACGACGGCGCTGATGCGGTTGCCGAGGAGGCTGCGGAGAGGGACGTCGCGGTCGAAGCGGCGGGCGCCGAGGATGAGGGTCTCGCCGCGGGCATCGCAAAGCGCCTGCGCGACGCGGAGGATGTCGGCCGGGAGGTGCTGGCCGTCGGCGTCGGCGGTGACGGCGCCGGGGGCATCGGGAAAGCGGGCGAGGATGTGGTTGAGGCCGGTCTTGAGGGCGGCGCCCTTGCCGAGGTTGACGGCGTGCTGGAGGAGGCGGACACGGGGGTGGCAGGCTTCCAGCGCCTCGAAGACGGGGCGGGCGGCGGGGCCGGAGCCGTCGTTGACCACGACGATGCGGGCGAAGCCGAGGCGCTCCAGCTCGCCGACGGTTTTGAGCAGCTCGGGCGGGGGCTCGTAGGCCGGGATGAGGACGGGCACCTGGAGGGCGGGCGCTGACATTCGGTTTCTGCAAGATATCACGGACGCGGCGGGTACAATGGTGAAGTTGCCTTCGGAATCAGAGAAAGTATTCAAGAGCGCGGGGGTGGCGTCGTCGGCGGTGCTGCTGAGCCGGGTGAGCGGCCTGGTGCGCGAAGGCGTGATGAGCCGCCTGTTCGGCGCGGGGTCGGCTTACGACGCGTTCGTCGTCGGATTCCGCATCCCGAACCTGACGCGGGACCTCTTCGCGGAAGGCGCGCTGTCGGCCGCCTTCGTACCGACCTTCGTAGACTACCTGCAGAACCGGGACCGGAAAGAGGCCGCGCACCTGGCGAACCTGGTGGCGACGGCCGTCATCCTGCTGGTGGGAGGGCTGTGCATTCTGGGCATAGCGCTGTCGCCGTGGTTCGTGCCGCTGCTGACGCAGAACTGGGCGGCGACGGCGCCGGAGAAGACGCTGGAAGCGGTGAAGCTGACGCAGATCATGTTCCCGTTCCTGCTGCTGGTGGCGCTGGCGGCGCAGGCGATGGGGGTGCTGAACAGCTGCGATCAATTCGCGGTGCCGGCGTTTTCCTCGACGTGGTTCAACGTGGGCAGTGTGGCATCGGGCCTGGCGCTGGGCTTCTGGCTGGGGCCGCACATCGGGCTGAGGCCGATCGAGGGCATGGCGTATGGCGTGGTGATCGGCGGGGCGCTGCAACTGGTGTGGCAGATGCCTTCGCTGTACCGGCAGGGCTTCCGGTTCCGGCCGGCGTTCGACTTCAACCACCCAGGGCTGCGCCACATCTTCAAGCTGATGGGGCCGGCGATCATCGGCAACGCGAGCGTGCAGGTGAACGTGCTGGTGAACACGTTTTTCGCGACCTCGATCAACGACCCGGTGCGGGGCGTGGACGGGGCGACGGCGTGGCTGCAATACGCGTTCCGGTTCATGCAACTGCCGCTGGGGCTGTTCGGGGTGGCGATTGCGACGGCGACGCTGCCGGCCATCGGGCGGAGCGCGGCTTCGGGCGACATCGACGAGTTCCGGGAGACGCTGGCGCGTTCGCTGGGGCTGGTGTTCCTGCTGACGGTGCCGGCGTCGGCGGGGCTGGTGGTGCTGGGGCCGTCGATCATCGGGGCGATTTATGAAGGGCGGAGGTTCCAGGCCTACGACACGCACCAGACGGCGGTGGCGCTGGCGTTCTATTCGATCGGGCTGGCCGGCTACTCGGCGGTGAAGGTGCTGACGCCGGCTTTTTACGCGCTGAAGGATTCGCGGACGCCGATGGTGGTGAGCCTGGCGTCGATCGCGATCAACGCGGGCGCGGCCTGGGCGCTGGTGCGGCACACGCACATGGGCCATGCGGGACTGGCGCTGTCCACCTCCTGCGTGGCGCTGTTTTCGTTCCTGACGCTGTTCTGGGCCATCAAGCAGAAGCTGGGGGGGATCCACGGGCGGAGGGTGCGGTCAGTGATCCTGAAAGTGAGCGCGGCGTCGCTGCTGATGACGAGCGTGGTGTGGGTGTCGAGCACGACGCTCACGGGGCTGCTGGGACGGGGCTTCGTGGGGCGGATGACGGACCTGGCGGTGTCGATCCCGCTGGGACTGGCGGCGCTGTACTGGGCGGCGCGCGGCCTGAAGATCGAGGAGCTGGAAATGGCGTCGCGGGCGCTGGCCGGGCCTCTCACGCGAAGGATGGGCCGGTCCAGGTGATAAACTCCTAGCTGATGCACAAGGACATTTCCACGGCGCTGGAACTGCAGGCGCTGGACCTGCGCGCGGCCGAGTTGAGGCGAGAAATCGCCACCCTGCCGAAGCAGATTGCGCAGATCGAGAAGACGCTGGAAAGCCACATCAAGAGGCTGGAACTGGACAAGGCGGCGCTGGCGGCCAACCAGCGCGAGCGTAAGAAGCTGGACGGCGACACGCAGGGCCACCAGCAGAAGATCTCCAAGCTGCGCGACCAGATGCTGAGCGCGAAGACAAACGAGCAGTACCGGGCGTTCCAGCACGAGATCGAGTTCTGCGAGCAGGCGATCCGCAAGGCCGAGGACCAGATTCTGGACCTGATGGGGGAAGCCGAGTCGCTCGAGAAGAACGTGAAGGCGGCCGAGGTGTCGCTGGCCGCGGAGAAGAAGCTGGTGGAGGGCGAAAAGGCCAAGACCAAGGAGCGGACGGCGGAGGACCAGGCGGAGCTGAAGAAGGTGGAAGCGGCGCGGGCCGCGGCCGCGGCGACGCTGCCACCGGCGCTGCTCAACAATTACGAGCGGCTGCGGACGCGCTACTACAAGGACGGCGACGTGATCGCCGAGGCCAAGGACAGCATGTGCCAGGCGTGCATGATGGCCATGCGGCCGCAGTACTTCCAGGACGTGAAGGCGGGCGAGCAGGTGATGTTCTGCGAGAACTGCCGGCGAATCCTGTACTACGTGGAGCCGCCCACGGACGTGGAAGCGCAAATGAACGGCTAAAACCGATGCGTACGCTTAGGCGTACGCATGCTAGGATCGTGATGGAGGCGAGGCCATGGCGATCTCTGCGACCAAACTGCGGGCCCACATCTACAAGGTGCTGGACGAGGCCATCGCAACCGGGGAACCGGTGGAGGTGGAGCGGAAGGGCGTGGTGCTGCGGATTGTGCCGCCACGGAAGAAGCGGGACCTGAGCAAGCTGCCGAAGCGGCAATGCATCGTGGGTG
>DAHVTI010000083.1 GCA_027324255.1 Bryobacterales bacterium
CCGCGGCTCAACGCCTCGATGCCCACGCTGCCGCAGCCGGCGTAGGCGTCCAGGAACACGCTGCCATCAATCCGCGGGGCCAGCACGTTGAACAGCGCTTCGCGCAAGCGGTCCGGCGTGGGACGCACACTGTCTCCGGCGGGCGCCTTCAGCCGCCGGCTTCGAAACTCGCCACCTATGACTCTCATGGACTGACCTGGTCCTCCTTATCCGATCAATGCCAACCCGTAGCGCCGCTGCCAGTGCTCGCGCACGTAGCGGACGGCGCGCTCCAACTCATCCGCCGCCGGCGGGTGCTCGACGAAGCTCTGCGCCTCGGCGCGCGCCACTTCCAGGATCTCGCGGTCGCGCAGCAGGTTGCCGATGCGGAAGGCCGGCAGCCCGCTCTGTTTCGTGCCGAGGAACTCGCCCGGCCCGCGCAGCTTCAAGTCCATCTCGGAGATGTAAAAGCCGTCTGTGGAGTCCACCAGAGTCCGGATCCGCTCTTTGCCCGCGTCGCTCAGCCTGTCGGTCACCAGCACGCAGTAGCTTTGCGCCGCGCCGCGGCCGACGCGCCCGCGCAACTGGTGGATCTGGGCCAGGCCGAAGCGCTCCGCGTTCTCCACCACCATCACCGTGGCGTTCGGCACGTCCACGCCCACTTCGATGACGGTAGTGGAGACGAGCACCTGCACTTCGCCGCGCTGGAACGCCGCCATCACCGCTTCCTTTTCGTCCGGCCTCAGTTTCCCATGCAGCAGCCCGACCTTCAACCGCGGGAAGACCACGTCCGACAGCTCCTGGTAGGCCGCCTGCGCGGCCTTCACCGACTGGGTTTCGTTCTCCTCGATGGCCGGGTAGACGATGTAGGCCTGGCGGCCGGCGCGCACCTCGCGCAGGATGAAGCTGTAGACCTGCTCCAACTCGAGTTTCGTTTTGTGCACGGTCTGGATGGCCTTGCGCCCCGGCGGCAGTTCGTCGATGACGCTCACGTCGAGGTCGCCGTAGATGGTGAGCGCGAGGGTGCGCGGGATGGGCGTGGCGGTCATGACGAGGACGTCCGGCGAGACGCCCTTCCGCATCAGGGTTTTGCGCTGCAGCACGCCGAAGCGGTGCTGCTCGTCGATGATGGCCAGCCCCAGCCGGCGGAACTCGACGTCCTCTTCGAGCAGCGCGTGCGTCCCCACCACGACGTGGGCGAAGCCCGCCGCCACCGCCCGCTTGGCCAGGTCCTTTTCTTTCTTCGTCATCGAACCGGTGAGCGGCACCACCTGGTAGTTCAGCGGCTCGAAGACGTTCTTCAGGTTGAGGTAGTGCTGCGTGGCGAGGATTTCAGTGGGGGCGAGCACCGCCGCCTGGTAGCCGTTCTCCACGGCGATGACGCCGGCCTGCGCCGCCACGATGGTCTTGCCGCTGCCGACGTCGCCCTGCAGCAGGCGCGACATGGGCGCGGGGGAGGCCATGTCCCGCGCGATCTCGCCGAGCACGCGCTTCTGCGCCGGGGTCGGTTTGAACGGCAGCATCTTCTTGATCTGCTCCCGCACGCGGTCGTTCAGATCGAAGGCGATTCCGGTTTCGGCGCGCGCCTGGCCGCGCTTCAGCGCCATGCCCGCTTCCAGCCAGAAGAACTCCTCGAAGATCATGCGGAACTGGGCCGGGGTCCGGAAGTTGTTCAGCAGCCGGACGTCGGTCTCCGGGGAAGGGAAGTGGAGCTCCCGGGTGGCGTCCTTGAGGCTGGGCAGCCTGAGCCGGTCCCGCACCTGGCGCGGCAGCGCGTCTTCCATCTCCGGCAGGTTGTCGGTGATGCGCTTGAGGATGCCGCGCAGCACGCGCGTGGTGACCTTGCCCGCCGCTTCGTACACGGGCACGATGCGGCCGGTGTGCAGGCCGGCCTCTTCCTCATCCTCCTCGCGCAGCACCTCGAACTCCGGATGCAGCATGGCCAGCTCGCCCTTGTAGGTGTCGAACTCCACCTTGCCGAACAGCGCGACGCGCGTGCCCGCCGCCAGCACGTTGGCCAGGTACTGGGCGTGGAACCACTTGCCGGTGAGGCGCACGCCCGAGCCGTCCTCGAAGACGGCCTCCACCATGCCCAGGTCGCGGCGTTGGAAGCGCGGCGCATGGAGAGAGACAACCTCCGCCAGGACGGTGGCCATCTCGCCGGGCGCCAGAGCGGAGAGCGGCTTCACGTTCGACCGGTCTTCGTAGCGGAACGGAGCGTAGGTGAGGAGGTCCGCGGCGGTTTCCAGACCCTTCCCCTTGAGGTCCTCGGCCCTCTTCGGGCCGACCCCTTTGACGTACATCACGGGCGTGGTCAGGTCCAGCGGCACGGTGAATCCAGGGTGAATCCCCAGTGTACGAAAACTGCCGTGCCTAGCCCCGGCGCCGGGCCGCTGGAAGGCCGCTACGCGTTCAGGTGATGGTTCATCCGCTCGATGGCTTCGTCGATCTCGGCCGGCGACTTATAGCCGATGGTGACCGCGTCCACGGTGCCCAGTTTCGTGACGAACTGAATGGAAGCGTCGCGCAGTTCGGGGGTTTTGAACGCCCCTTCGCCCATGATCTTCATGCCCAGCACGGCGGTGCCCTGCTTGTGGATTTTGGCGATGTGCGAGGTGACTTCGCTGACGTCGCCGACGCCGTCTTCGGTGCCCTTCAGGTTGTCCATGCGCGTGCCGTTGTGGTTCACGCGCATGAGCGCGACGTCCAGCCACTGGTTGTTCGGGAACGCCCGCAGCGGCAGCAGTCCGTGGCAGGAGGCGCCGTGGGCCAGGATAATTTTCTTCGACTTGGCCTCCGACAGCGCATCGCGCAGCTTCTTGAACTGCTCCGGCCAGTCCGGGGTGCGGACGCAGTGGAGCAGCATGATGTCGACGTATTCGGAGTTGAGGTCACGCCGCAGCCGGTCCACGGTGGCCTGCGGGTCGTCGACGTCCTTTAGCCGGTACTTGGTCATCAGCTTGTAGGAGTCGCGCGGAACGCCTTTGAGGGCGGTGGCGAGCATCTGCGGCATGCCTCTGTAGTTGTCCGCGGTCTCAAAAAAGCGGATGCCCCGCTCGTGGGCGTAGCGGACCAGTTTGGTGAACTGCTCCTGGCCCAATTCGCGCTGTACGCGGCCGCCGAACGTGCCCGTGCCGAAGGCGAGGCGGGTGACTTTGACGTTTGTATGGCCCAGCTTGACCCAGTCCGTCGCCGACCGTTTCTTCGCTGCTTCCAGCGGCGCCATACTTCCGGCCATCAGCCCGGCCGCGCCGGCCGCGGCCTTCAGGAAATCTCGCCTGCTCTGGTGGTGACTCATTTTGCGCTTCCCTCCCTCTGTGGGATATGCGCCAAAGTATCACACTTGTCCTCCCCGCACCCAGCGCCGCAGCACGCGGTCGAGCTCCGCGAGGTCCACCGGCTTCGCCAGGTAGTCGTCCATGCCGGCCGCCAGGCACTGCTCCCGCTCCCCCGCCATGGCCGACGCCGTCAGCGCGATCACAGGCACGCGATGGCCGCGCCGCCGCAGTTCCGCCGTGGCGGTCAGGCCGTCCATCACCGGCATCTGGCAGTCCATGAAGACGGCCGCGTAGACGCTCCTCTCGAGCGCCTCCAGCGCGGCCAGTCCGTTCTCCACCGTCCGCACCTCGCACCCGGCGTGCTCCAGCAGCTTCCGGGCGATCTTCTGGTTGACCAGGTTGTCTTCCACCAGCAGGATGGATGCCGTCCCGTCTGTTTTCGCTCTGCCTTCTTCCGCCGCCGCGGTTGGCGCCGCCTCGCGCCGCAACTCCACGCCCGCCGCCTCCGGCATCGGCAGCGTGAAGCGGAAGGCCGACCCCTGCCCTACCTCACTCCGGACCTCCATCGTTCCGCCCATCAGTTCTACCAGTTTCCTGGCGATGCTCAAGCCCAGGCCCGTCCCGCCATAGCGACGTGAGATCGTCTGGTCCGCCTGCGAGAACTGCTCGAAGATCCGGCCCAGGCTCTCAGCCGCGATGCCGATCCCGGTGTCCCGCACCTCCACCCGGGCCGTCCGTCCCCTGCCTTCTCCGGTCATCTCGACGGCCAGAGTCACCGAGCCCCGTGCAGTGAACTTCACGGCATTCGACAGCAGGTTGGCCAGCACCTGCCGGATCCGAACCTCGTCGCCGATTGTCCGTGCCGGCAGCTTCTCCCAGCCCTCGGCCCGCAACTCCAGGCCCTTCTTCCGTGCCTGGGCCTCCCAGGGGCGTAGCGCGGCCGAAAAGAGCTTCCCCGGCTCGTAGACCGCCACGGCCATTTCCACCTTACCGTGCTCCACCCGGGCGAGGTCGAGCACGCCGTTCACCAGTTCGAGCAACGTCCGGCCGGACTGCTCGATCATTTCCACGTATTCCCGCTGCTCTGCTTCAAGGGGCGATTCCCGCAGCAACTGGCTCATCCCCAGCAGGCCGTGCAGGGGCGTCCGGATCTCATGGCTCATGGTGGCCAGGAACTGCGTCTTGGCCGCACTGGCCGCCTGCGCCTCCCGCCGGGCTTCGCGCGTCCGGGCCACCAGCGCCAGCAACGCCATCACGACGACGGCCAGGATCCCCGCCAGCAGCATGGCCAGCCGGCCCGCCTGCCGAGCCCGCTCCTCTCCGTACAGCGCCTCCGCCTCTCCGCTGTAGTAGTAGTTCCACTTCTTCATCAGCCGGCCCATCGTCCCGTCGGCCAACATGCTGTCGATCTCCGCCCGCAGGCGCTCCACGGCCGGGGCGCCGGCCGCTGTCGACGAGAGCGCCAGTTCCGTCGGAGGGACGTCCGTGCCGTGCGAGTGCAGCATCGTAGTTGAACACTCCGCCGGACGGTGCAGCATCATGAACTGCGCCGCCCGCGACTCCATGAACGCGGCGTCGGCTTCGCCGCGGCAAACCATCGCCAGCGCCTGCTCCCGGCTCCGGTACAGCTTGACCTGCGCCTGAGGAAGGGCTTCCCGCAACAGCTTCCTGACCAGCGGATAGTCCACCAGGGCCACCCGCCGTATGCCCCGCAGCCCCTCGCCGGAATCGCATTCCCGCGGGCAAACCACAATGAAAGAGTTCCGCAGGTAGGGCTTGGTGAAGTGGATCCAGGGCCACATCGCCCGCTGCACGGACAGCAGCGGCCACAGGTCCACCACCCCGGCCTTGAGCGCGCTTGCCGGCCCCTCGTGACGGACCACCCATTTCAACCGAATCCCACTGCGCCGAGCCGCCTCGTTGACGATCTCCGCGATCATCCCGCCGGTGGCGCCGTCCGCGTTCATGAAATGGTAGGGCCGTGCGTTGTCCGTCCCGATGGTCCACTCGCGCCCCTGCCAGCCGCCCCCGCCACGCGGCCAGTCTCCGGTTCCGATGCACCACGCCGCCGCCGCTGCCGCCACCCCCACCCCCGCACACACCCAGCGCCACCGCCTTGCCGGCTTCGAAGCCCACGGCCACCTTCCTGCGCGTGCGTCCGATGATGGCAAACCTCTGGTCCTCTACTTCCTCATCGTTCT
>DAHVTI010000084.1 GCA_027324255.1 Bryobacterales bacterium
ATTACGACGATTCGAACCCACTCGCCCCCGCCGCCCGCCGCCCCTACAACTCCAGCAGATGCCCCATCCGCTTCTTTTTGGTTTTGAGGTACCGCGCGCTGTGGTGCCCCCGCGGCTGCGCCTGGCACGGCACCCGCTCCGCCACCTTCACCCCCGCCGCCTCCAGCGCCGCGATCTTGTCCGGGTTGTTCGTCATCAGCCGCACCGCCGTCACCCCCAGGTACCGCAGAATCGCCCCCGGCATGTCGTACTCCCGCAGGTCCGCCTCGAACCCCAGTTGCTCGTTGGCCTCCACTGTGTCCGCCCCGCCGTCCTGCAGCTCGTACGCCCGCAGCTTGTTCAGCAGCCCGATGCCCCGGCCCTCTTTCTTCTCGTAGATCACCATGCCGCGCCCCTCCGCGGCGATCGTCTCCAGCGCCAGTTCCAGTTGTGCCCGGCAGTCGCAGCGCAGCGAATGGAACACGTCGCCGGTCAGGCACTGCGAATGCACCCGTACCAGTAGCGGCTCCGGCCCCACGGCCTCGCCCAGCACCAGCGCCACGGCCTCTTCGTAGTAGTCGCCCTTCCGCCCCTCGAACCCGTGGATGCGGAAATGCCCGTACTCGCTGGGGAAGTCGGCTTCGGCCACGCGGCGGACTTCGAGCTGGGGCGTCGTTTCCATGGAACGGCGGGAAGCCAACCTTTATTTTAGTATGGTCGGGTGGGCCCGTCGCCCATCAGGCCTCGTACTCCGCGGAACGAACCATGGACAACCAGGTCATCATCCTGATGATCAAGCTGGCGGCCGCCGCCTCCATCGCCAGTATTCTGTCCCGTTCTTCGCGCTTTTTATCCCTCCTCCTCCGCGAGGAACGCACCCTCATCGAGCGCCTCCACCTCACCAGCGGCATCTCCGCTTTCTGCGCCGCCGGCAGCGCTGTCCGCATCTTCACCCGCGGCTACGCCGCCGCCGACATGTGCCTCGAAGGCAGCCTCCTCGCCGGCATCATCGGCGGCTACATCTCCGGCCTCCTCACCGGCGTGCTCTGCTCCCTCCCCGCCGTCCTCCACGGCGAATACCTCGCCATGCCCCTCTACGCCGCCGTCGGCGTCCTCGGCGGCCTCCTGCGCGACCTCGCCGCCGACCCCGAAGAGGTCTGGCGCATCTCGCCCTTTTTCGATCTGAGCCTCTACCGCCTACTCCGCTACCCCCAGGACCGCGGCCGCAGCCTCTTCCAGATCGCCGGCCTCGCCGCCATCCTCGTCGCCGAACTCATGCGCTATACCCTCCTCCACCTGTTCGGCGGCCACTTCATCTTTACCCTCTACGACCCTGATCGCGGCTGGGCTAACACGGCTGTGTTCATCACGACCGTCTTCACCGTCTCCATCCCCATCAAGATCTGGGGCAGCGCCCGCAACGAACGCCTCCTCGAGAACAAGGAGCGCATGCTCGTCCAGGCCCGCCTCAGCGCCCTCAGCTCCCAGATCAATCCCCACTTCCTCTTCAATACCCTCAACACCGTCAGCTCCCTCATCCGCACCGACCCCGAAAAGGCCCGCCTCGTCGTCTACCGCCTCTCTAGCATCCTCCGCCGCCTCCTCCGCAAAACCGACAACTTCGCCCCCCTGCGCCAGGAACTCGCCTTCATCGAGGACTACCTCTCCATCGAAATGGCCCGCTTCGGCGATAAACTCCGCTTCGCCAAGCAAATCGACGAGCGCACCCTCGATTGCCAGGTGCCCGCCATGCTCATCCAGCCCCTCGTCGAAAACAGCATCAAGCACGGCCTCTCCCCCAAGGTCGCCGGCGGCACCATCACCTTCGAAAGCTACTTCGAGCGCCGCCCCGAGGGCTTGCGCCTGCTCCTCTCCGTGGCGGACGATGGTGTTGGCATCGAGGACGAGAGGCTCTCCTCCATCCTCGAGCACCCGGGTATCGGGGTTTCGAACGTCAATGAGCGGTTGAAGGTCCTCTTTGGCGCCAACTACCGCCTCAGCATCACCTCCCAGAAAGGGGAGGGCACGCGGACCACCATCGAGATCCCCGCCTGAAGCCCGCTGCAACCTGCCGCCGCCGGCGGGCGTCAGATGGGTAGTTCGTGGTTTGAAGGAGGCTTCCGTGATCCGGTATTTCACTCTCATCGCTCTGGCGGCCGTTCTGGCTGTGCCCGCCCTTCCGGCAGACCGCGCCGAACGCGCCGAACGCTCCAAGGCCCTCTTCGAACGCGCCACCCGGCCCGCCAAGTTCACCAAGGACGCCCGCGCCCTCGTCCACGCCGCCGCCGCCCAGCGCAAAATCGCCCAGGCCCGCTCCGCCGGAACAAAACAGGCCGTCCTGCCCATGGCCCCCGGCGTCACCCAGGTCAATCTCTTCGACTCCGGCCGCGAGGCCTACTTCGTCCTCACCGAAGTGTTGCCCACCGGCAGCACCGTCCAGGCCTACATCGTCCTGCCCGACGATACCCAACTCGGCCTCGAGGCCCGCAACGTCGTCGAAGATCTGCCCACCGGCTACTCCTTCATCCTGCCGGGCATCAAAACCCTGGGCGACTTCTGGCAGACCGGCCTCACCACCTATTACGTCGTCGTCACCCGCCCCGACGGCCAGCAAACCATGTCCGCCACCGACTTCGCCACCAAGGGCTACTTCCGCACCTTCGCCGATACTTCCTACATGATCCCCGGCATCAACTGGTACCGCCAGTTCAGCTACGGAGGCGCCCCCTATGTCGAGATCAAGGGCCGCTTCATCAGCGGTGTCACCACCTACGTCGTCTTCGAGGACATCGTCGCCCCGCCTGAAGCCATCAACGTCGCCGATGACTCCACCATCTTTGTCAACCTCAGCCTGGTGCCCAATTTCGACACCACGCTCATGAAGGGCTACCTGCTCACCGTCGGCCAGGACTCCTGGACCGACACCTACCCCTTCCGCTACTCCCCACTGGAATAATCCCCACAACCTCCGTTTGGAGATATCCTGCAAAGTAGGGTTCCCGCCGATAAGAGGGGGAAGCCGGAACTTTCGTGCCCCGCCGCGGGTTCTTGCTCACTAGGATCTCTCCATGCCGCTTCGCCTCTTGGCCTCGTTCTTTGTTTTCCTCGCCGCCGTCTTTGGCCAGGACATCGTCCCCGGACGCTTCATCGTCGAGTTGACGGGTGAGCCCGCCATCGGCCACCCCGCCCCACAGCGCCGCCGCGCCGAAATCCGGGATCAGCACAACCGCATGGAACGGGCCATCCAGGCCCGCCGCGCCCGCGTCACCGCCCGCGTCGATACCGTCGCCAACGCCCTCATCGTCCAGGCGCCCGACGCCTCCGCCCTCGCCGGCCTGCCCGGCGTCCTCCGCGTCGTGCCCGTCCGCGCCCTCCGCCCCTTGCTCTACCAGGCCCTCGTCAATCACGCCGTGGCCGAAGCCTGGGACCTCTCCGGCGGCGTTGAGAAAGCCGGCGCCGGCATCAAGATCGCCATCCTCGATACCGGCATCGACACCACCCACCCCGGCTTCCAGGCGCCCGAAGGCTTCCCGCTCCCCGGCGGCTACCCCCTCGCCAGCAGCGATGAGAACCTCGCCCTCACTACCCCCAAGGTCATCGTCGCCCGCAGCTTCGACGAGGGTACGGCGCTCGACTCCGAAGGCCACGGCACCGCCGTCGCCATGTGCGCCGCCGGGGTCCGCCATGAATCGCCCCGCGGCGAAATCTCCGGCGTCGCCCCCGCCGCCTGGCTCGGCGCCTACCGCGTCAGCAATCTCTCCGACGGCTACTTCTACACCGACATCGTTCTCGAGGCCTTCGACTGGGCAGTCAAAGACGGTATGGACGTCATCAACCTCAGCTTCGGCAGCGTCGGCGCCTTCGGATCCGGCGGCGACCCCATCTTCGAAGGCGGCGTCCGCCGCGCCATCGAAAACGGCATCATCGTCGTCAACGCCGCCGGCAATACCTCCGGACCCTCCACCGTCGACGACACCGCCTCCGCCGAGGGCGTTATCGCCGCCGGCTCCAACAACTCCACCTCCACTTCCCAGACCGCCGTCGTCCCCTCCACCGGCCTGCCCATGCCCGCCGCCGCTTCCAGCGACGTTGTCACCCTCGAACCCATCATGGCCCCCATGGTGGACGCTGAAACCCTCGGCAACGGCCGCGGCTGCCAGCCTTTCGAGGAGGGCAGCCTCACCGGCCGCATCCCCCTCATCGAACGCGGCGACTGCTTCTTCTACGAAAAACTCGCCAACGCCGCCGCCGGCGGCGCCCAGGCCGCCGTCGTCTACAACGCCGCCGAACCCGCCACAGGCTCCCCCGACGACATCATCATCATGAACGTCGACGACGGCCCCTCCATCCCCGGCCTCTTCGTCGGCCGCACCGACGGCCTGCTCCTCAAGGACCTCATCGCCACTGAGGAGGAGTTCCAGGTGGTGCTCCGCTTCCCCAGCGCCGGCGTCCCCAACCAGGTCTCTTCGTTCTCCAGCCGTGGCCCCTCCATCGACCTCCGCATCAAGCCGGACCTCCTCGCCACCGGCTCTTCCGTCTACACCGCCGCTATCCAGGCGCCCGGCTATGCCTGCGGCCTCTGCGACCCCAGCGGCTACCTCTCGGTTAAAGGCACCAGTTTCTCAGCCCCCATCACCTCCGGCGCCGCGGCAGTGCTCAAAGCGGCCCGCCCCGGCCTCTCCGTCGACGAATACCGCTCCCTCCTCATCAACTCCGCCGCCCCCTTCCTCCTCTCCGACGGCACCACCGCCCCGGTCATGTCCGCCGGTGCCGGCATGCTCAACCTGAAGAACGCCGTCACCTCCACTCTCGCCGCCGCCCCCGTCAGCGTCTCCTTCGCCTCCGGCGGCGGCACCATGGAGCTGTCCCAGCCCATCCGGCTCAAGAACCTCTCCGAAGAGGCTGTGGAATACGCCCTCAGCGTCGAGTCGGCCAACGAAGCCAAACCCGCCCTGCCCGTCGAGTCCGTCGTCCTCGAGCCCGGCGCCGAACAGTCTCTCGACCTCGCCTTCACCGCCGCCGACCTCGCCCCCGGCGCCTATGAGGGCTTCGTAAGGATCACAAACACAGCCACTTCCGCCGAAACCCGGATCCCCTACTGGTACGCCGTCCAGGGCTCCGCCGCCGGCGACATCGCCCTGCTTAGCGTCGATCCAGCCGCCCCCCAGGCCGGCGATATCGTCCGCATCTACTTCCGCGTCCATGACCAGGCCGGCCTGGTCCTCACCGAACCCGCCCCCGACGCCGTGCCCGTGACCGGCGGCGGCTCCGTCGTCTCCCTCGTCGATGGCTGGCGCTCCTACCCCAACAGTTGGCTGCTGGGCTACCAGACCGGTCCGCTGCCCGGCCCCAACGTTTTCAACATCCGCGTGGGCGAGGAGACCTTCACCTACCAGCTCACCACCGGAAACTGACCCTCCGGGGAGTGGTCTATAATCGGAATCTGGGAGACCCACTGGAAAACCGATGGAGGATCTGAAGAAGAAGATCCAGGACGAGATCACCGCCCTCGAGTACGAGTTGCGCAACGAGCTGCCCAAGGAAATCCTCAAGGCCCGCGCGCACGGCGATCTCCGTGAAAACGCAGAATTTCACGCTGCCAAGGAACGGCAGCGGTTCGTCGATGCCCGCCTCTCGCAGTTGAAGAAGCGGCTGATGGACTTTTCTCTCATCGACCTGACCAAAATCCCCCGGGACCGCGTCGGCCTCGGCTCTACCGTCGTCGTCCTCGACCTCGTCAAGGACGAAGAGATTACCTACAAGATCGTAGCCAGCGAGGAAGCCGACGCCACCAGGGGCATGATCTCCACCAGCTCCCCCATCGGCCGCGGCCTCCTCGGCAAGAAGGTCGGCGACGAAGTCTCCATCTCCATCCCCGGCGGCACGAGAAACATGGAGATCGTCAGTCTCGCCACCATCTACGACTCCGCCCAATAGGAAGTGAAGGCAGTTCGATGACTTATACGCGCGCCATCGGCATCGGGGCCGGCCGGATCCTCTATTGGATTGTGCGCGGCCTGGCGCTCTCCCGCATCCACCCCAACGCCCTCACCTTCATCGGCCTGCTCATCAACATCTACGCCGCCTACCTGCTCGGCTCCGGCAAGTTCCTCTATGCCGGCCTCGTCATCATCGGCGCCGGCCTCTTCGATATGGTCGACGGCCGCGTCGCCCGCGCCACCCAGCAGGTCACCCGCTTCGGCGCCTTCTTCGACTCCGTCGTCGACCGCTACTCCGACCTCGCCCTCCTCATGGGCCTCCTTGTCTACTACGCCAACATCAACCGCAACTTCTACGTCGTCCTCACCGCGGTGGTGATGACCGCCTCGGTCATGATCAGCTACACCCGCGCCCGCGCCGAAAACCAGATTCCCTCCTGCAAGGCCGGCTTCCTCGAACGCCCCGAGCGCGTCGTCCTCCTCATCATCGGCGCCCTCTTTGACCGCATGGCCGCCGTCCTCTGGGTCATCACCGTCCTCGGCAACATCACCGTCATCCATCGCATGCTCCACACCTGGGACGTCTCCAAACAGATGGATGAGGCCGCCGCCCAGCAGCCCAAAGTCCTCTCCAATACGGCCGGTTAGCCGCCGCTTCCCTCCAGGATCACGAACGCCTGCCCGTACTGCTCCGTGTGCGTCAGCGACAGGTGCACCCGCTCCACCCCCAGCCTCCGCGCAAACTCCCCCGCCACCCCGTGGAACGTCAAAGTCGGCCGCCCGCTCGGCAGGTTCGTCACCTCGAAGTCCTGCCACCGTACGCCCCGCCGCCACCCCGTCCCAATCGCCTTCATCCCCGCTTCCTTGGCCGCGAACCGCGCCGCGTACCGCTCGTACTTGTTCGCCTTCCGCTCCACGTAGGCGATCTCCTGCGCCGTGAACACCCGCTCGATAAACCGCGGCCCGTACCGCTCCACCGCCGCCCGGATGCGCGGCACCTCCGCCAGGTCGATGCCCGTGCCCAGAATCATCGCTCCCTCCCTAAACGAACACCACCGTCTTGTTCCCGTACAGCAGCACCCGGTGCTGCAAGTGCCACCGCACCGCCCGCGACAGCACCATCCGCTCCGCGTCCCGCCCCTTCTCCACCAGGTCCTCCAACTGGTCCCGGTGCGACACCCGGATCACCTCCTGCTCGATGATCGGCCCGTCGTCCAGGATCTCCGTCACGTAGTGCGCCGTCGCCCCGATCAGCTTCACCCCGCGCTCGAACGCCGCATGGTACGGCTTCGCCCCGCTGAACGCCGGCAGGAAAGAATGGTGCACGTTGATGATCCGCCCCGCGTACCTCTGCGCGAAGGCCGGCGACAGCACCTGCATGTAGCGCGCCAGCACCACTAGGTCCACCCCGTGCTCCTCGAGCAGCGCCAACTGCCGCGCCTCCGCCTCCGCCTTCGCCGCGCCCGTCACCGGAACGTGGTAGAACGGGATGCCGTAGAACCCCGCGTGCGCCGCCGCGTCTTCATGGTTGCTGATCACCAGCGCCATCTCGCACGGCAGCTCGCCCGTCTTGTGCCGGTGCAGCAGGTCCGCGAAGCAGTGCAGGTAGCGCGATACGAACACCGCCACCCGCGGCGGCTGCTGCGAATACTCCACTTTCCAATTCATCTCGAAGCGCCGCGCCACCGCCGATTCGAACGCCCGCCGGAACGTCTCCCCGTCCAGCCCGAAATCCGTCAGATCCCACTCGATGCGCATGAAAAACTGACCCGAGGCATCGTCCCGGTGCTCGTCCGTCGAAAGGATGTTCGCTCCGTGCTGGTACAGGAATCCGGACACGGACGCCACCAGTCCCTTCGCGTCCGGGCAGTTGATCAGCAGGATGGCGCTGTGGCGCTGCGGCATTTCTCCATATCGTAGCGTGAACCGCCGTAGCAACAACCCGCGCATTTTGCTACGTTGGAAT
>DAHVTI010000290.1 GCA_027324255.1 Bryobacterales bacterium
TCGTCCGGGGTCCACACCGTCAGTTCCGTTCCGAGCATGCGATAAACGCCCGCCGGAGCTTCCAACAACTTCCGCACGTCGCCGATGCGGGCATAGCGGTCCTTCGTGGGCGCGACGATGAGGGCCGGCTTCGGCGCAGCCAGGGCCACGATTTCGTCGTAGTCCACGGGAAGCCGTTCCTCGTGGCCAACGAAGAAACCGAGCCTGGGCATCAGCCCGTGCAGGTGCGAGTAATGCCGGATGCCTTCGGTCCCCTCCTGCGGGGCGCTGAGCCGCAGGGGATCGACGCCGCAGATCGACACCACGCCCCTCACATGGTCGTCCAGCGCGGCCGTGAGCAATCCCACCTTCGCGCCGAGGGCGTAGCCGAGCAGATAGACGCGGCCGGGATCGACGACATCCAGGCTGCGCACGGCGTCGATGGCGGCGCGGGTGTCGGCGACCATCTTGCCCATCAGCGACCATTTCGGGTACCGCTCATAGAACCTGCTCGCGTCCAGGACCCGGGTGCCGAAGCCGATCTGGTCGAACGCCAGGACGGCGAAGCCGCGCTTCACGAGTTCAGGAAAGCTGGGACGGCGCTCCCGCGCATAGTCCGCGCCGCCGTCCGACCAGGGAGAGGATGCCGACCAGCCGTTCTGGTAGGCGTACGGGTGCAGCCACACGACCACGGGCAACTTGCCGGGCCTAGGCTGGCCACCCTCCCCCAGCGGGTAGAAGAGCGTGGCCTGGAGGTCGTCGCCGAAACCGATCAGGGTGACGCCAATGCCGTCCCTGGCGAGGCGCGCCGCCATGGGCCCGGCCGGCGTGGGGCGGTTGAACAACCCCGCGAGCCAGCCCGGATCGGTCATGGGAGCGCGTCCCGCCAGCTCAGCTCTGGCCGGGAAACGCAGCCCGGCCGGTTCCTCGCCGAGCGCCCAGAGCAGGTTCCGGCGCAACTCTTCGCGCTTGCCTGGCCAGGCCCGCGGGTTGGCGGCGGAGTTCACCGTGGATCCGGTCTCGCGTCGCGGGTACTTCAGCGGATCGACGGTCTCACCCGAGATTTCTTTCCAGCCGTCGAACGTGTAGCCGTGCGCCCACGTCACCGATTTCGGGTGGGCTTTGCGCCCGAATACGGTGTCGAAGAAATCGATGAAATTCTCGATGTCGCCGGCCGTGGTCGGGTGTTCGCCCGCTCGCAGGTGGAGCCATAAGTTGTCACTGCCCAGGAAGTCGTAGACGCGCTTGGCCGCCCTGTATCCCTGCTCGAAGCCGAACGGATTGCCGGCGGATTCCGAATACGCGGCGTACATCATGCAGCCGCGCGGAGCGACGAGCGCCATCAAGGTGTGCTGGTCCACGGGCAGTTTGTCCTCACGGCCGGCGAAGAACCGCAGCCGCGGCGAAAACCAGTGCGGCTGCGCGCCGGTGAGCAACTGGATGCTCTCGTTGGAGAACATGTCGGTGGTATAGCGCCAGAGATCGCACTCGCCGGTATTGCCGCTGGAGGGGATCACCGCGCCGATTCGCTCGTCGAATGCAGCAGCCAGCAGCGCCTGTTTGCCGTTGCGGGAATGCCCGGTCAACCCGATCTTGTTCCTGTCCACTTCCGGGAGCGTGTAGAGATAGTCCACTGCCCGCATTCCGGCCCAGGCCCAGCGCGCCAGCACGGGGAAGTCGTAGCCGGGGTAGAGTTCCACGTACTTGTCCGAATCGTCTTCGCTGCCGTACATGGGATCGGCGGCGTAGTAGATGCAGGCGATGTAGCCGCGGCGCACAGCGGTGGCCACCCAGGGGCGCGTCCGCGGGTGATTGGTCAGGAAGACCGGGAACGGGCCCTTCCCCGGCGGGATCATCAACTGCAATCGCAGCGTGCCCTTGTGGTCCGGGCCGAACTCGAGGCGAACGTGGCGGATGGTCACGCCGCCTTCCATCCCCGTGCCTGTCACGATGGCGCGCAGGTTGCCGGGGGCCGGGGGCATATGGCCGAAGACCCACTGTTCGATTTGAGACCTCAGCCATTTCTTCTGGATCTCCCAGTCGGCCGCGGACCGGACCTGCCGGGTGCGTCCGTTTTCGCGCATCAGCATGGGGTCAGGCAGTTCGGCGATGGAAGGCATGGCGTCGAAGTCCGGGGGCAGTTCTCCGGTCCTTTTCTGCCATTGCTCCCACGTCTGGTCGTGAGCGTTGATGCGCCCGGAGGGAGGTGTGCGGGAGGGCAGGAACGTTTTGAGGAAATGGTCGAGATCGCGCTGGCGGCGTTCGATGGCGTCACTTTGCGCCGGAGCAGATCCCGTGAGGGACAGGGCCAAGAGGAGGACAGCAGGGTTCTGATTCATCGCGGAAAGCACTCCTGGTAGAGTCTACCCTCTGGGCCGGGTTTCGCCAAGCAGGAGCGGCGCGAGGGGGTGGCGAACGGGAACGCGGAGGGCGCGGAGGGCGGCGGCAGCCCCGACAGCGGGCCCAGGCGGGTCCCGGGGAGGCTGGGATTGGGGACCAGGCGAAGGACGACATGGCGCGTCCATGGGAGCCGGCGTCACGGGCGGGCGGTCCAGGGTTGAGCGGGAAGAGAAAGAAATGCCGCTCCACTTCTACGAAGACGGTTGCCGCGGAGATGATTTCGGCGGCCAGGAAGCCTCGGCTTTAAACTGGTCGCACGGAGGCGCAATTCATGGCAGCCAAGAAACCGAAACCCGCCGTTCGCAACACAGCGGCCGACACAACGCGGGCCGTGGACGATTTGATGCGGGCGCTGGAGCATCCGCGCAAGGAAGAGATTGAAGCGATCCGGGCCTCGGTGCTGGCGGCGGACCCGGCGATTGAGGAGGGCGTGAAGTGGAATGCGCCGAGCTTTCGGACGACCGAGTATTTCGCAACGGTGAACCTGCGGGAGAAGAAAGGCATCGGGATCATCCTGCAACTGGGGGCCAAGGCGAGAGAGCTGCCGCCCGGGGGGCCGGCGGTGGAGGATCCGGAGAGGCTGCTGAAGTGGCTGGCGAGAGATCGAGTGATGGCCGTGTTCGAGGGCATGGAGGATTTTCGCGCCAGGCAAGCGGCCTTTGAGCGGATCGTGCGGCAGTGGATTGCGCAGGTCTGATCATCCGTCAGTGGACGATCTGGCGCTTGATGCGGAGGGTATCGCCGGTATCCTCCATTTCGAAGAGCTTGCCGCGGGCCTGGCGGAAGGGCTGGTGGAGGACCATCATGAGCTGGCCTTCGAAGGAATGGAAGAGCATGCCGTGGCCGCTGTCGTTGCCCACGAGGACGCCGCCCTGCTTCCAGGGGCCGCGCAGCTTGCCGGTGGTGGAATAGGCCAGGGTCTCGACGTAGAGGCCGTCGCGATAGCTGGACCAGAGCATGAGGAGCTTGCCCTTGCGGGTGAGGTAGAGGCACGGGCCGTCGGTGACGTAGGTGGGAAGCTTGCCGGCGGGCTTGGGCGCGTCGCGCAGCCACGGGGCTTCAGAGGCCTTGAAGAGGAGGAAGGGCTCGCCGGCTCGGGCCGTCAGATCGGGCGTCAAGGGGACGGCCTCGATGGTGCCGTCGAGGATCTGGATCCATTCGTGGGCGTAGACCATGTGGGGCAGGCCATTCTCGACGTAGAGCGTTCCGTCGAGGGTCATGAGTCCGGAAGGTGGCGCGGCGCTGTTCGAGATGGGCGCGAACGGGCCGCCGGGCGTATCGGCCACGAAGATCTGGGTTCCGCGGAGATGGGGTTTGGCCTTACGGCCGTTGTAGACGGGGAGCTTCGCTTCGTCCTCGTAAGGCAGCGGCGACTTGTTGTTGTGGAGGGTGGCGAGGAGGTAGAACTTGCCGCGGTACTGGTGGACTTCAGGGGCCCAGACGCCCTGAGCGGGATCGGCCCACAAGCCGTCGGGCACCTGGAAGACGGGGTAAGGGCCGTCCCAGTGGAGGAGATCCTTGCTCTTGTAGGCGACCACGCCGGCACGCTGGCCGCCCAACTGGCGCGCGCCCGCGCCGTTGTAGAGGTAGTAGGTTTTGGTGGGCTGGTGAGCAAGGATGAAGGGGTCGTGGAGATAGAAGTCGCTGAACTGGAGCCCTGTCTTCACGGGCGACTGGGCGAGCAGGGGGGCGGCGAGCAAGAGCATCCACCAATTGGCTGGCATGTGGTTTCCTCGTCCTCTACGGTATCGCGCGGAACGGGGGGAAGTGCGAACTGTGATCCGTCCATAGCGATCCGCGGGAGTTGGTCAGGGAGGCCGTGGAGTGGGGCGGGCCGCGGGTTTGGGCCGGTGGCCGGACCGCACCCACCGGGTGCAAACATGCACGCGATTCAGGCATGGGTCTGCAATCGATGCGTTCTCCGGCCGAGGGCGAGTTTCTGTTTGAGATTGATCCGGAGCCTCTGCAGGAATGCGTCACTGCGCTGGGCGGCTTGCCGTTGTTTGGGCGGGCGGTGCGCAGCCTGGATGCGCCGGGCAGCGTGAAGCGGAATCTGCGTCTGAAGCAGTGGGGGCGGGGCTTGGACGAAGCGGCTTACGTGGAGAGCTTCCTGACGTTGAACGCGGTGGGCGGGGATTGCCTGGCAGACTTCGATCAGTTGCGCGAAGCGGCGGATGTGACACAGATGACGGGCTCCCAGATGCCGAGCGCGGAAGGGGCGCGAAAGTCGCGCTACCGCTTTCACGAGGAGGCCCGGATCGAACAGCCGCAACTGGAACTGGCGGTGGATCAGGTGAGTTATCTCCCGGAGGAGAGCGCACCGCTGCGTGCTTCGGCGCAGGTCAATCAGGATGCGGTGCGGGAGTTGTGGCGGCGCTGCCCGGAGCAGCAGATCGCCACGGTGGACTTGGACTCGACGATCATCGAGAGCTGGAAGAAAGCCGCCAAGCGGACGTACGAAGGCACGAGCGGTTCCCAGCCGATGCTGGCGCCATGGGCGGAGATGAACGTGGTGTCGGCCGGCGAGTTCAGAGACGGCAGTGTGCCGGCGCAGCAGCGGCCTCCGAGGGTGGCACAACGGGCCTTTGGCGCGTTGCCGGAGACGGTCAGAGAGCGCTACTTCCGCGGCGACTCGGCCTGTGAGGAGCAGGCTCTGCTGACGTGGCTGCGGAACCAGCAGCGGCCGGACGGGCCGCAAGCCTCCATCGGCTTTGCCATCAGTGCGCGGATGAATCCGGTGCCGCGCGAAGAGTTCCTGGCGACGCCGGAGGAGCGCTGGCAGCCCTATGGCGAAGACAGCCAGGTGAGCAGGCAATGCGCACAGGTGGACTACTGCCCCGAGGAAACGGTGGAGAACCGTTGCCGCGAGCCGTAGCGCTGCATCGCCATCCGGATTCGGAAGAAACAGGGGGCGCTGTTTGAGGACGGTCAGGCGGCCAAGTACTGCGCGGTGCGCAGCAGCCTGTGGGACTGGAAGCCGCAACGGCTGCTGGAGTGGCACCGGGAAAAAGCGGGCCCGATCGAGGCGGCGCACGCGGTGATCAAGAACGAGCTGGCCCGTGGAGTGCTGCCGTGCGGGCGGTTTGGAGCCAACGCGGCATGGCGCCGTTTTGCAGTGCTGGCCTTCAATGTCCTGACGCCGCTGAAGCGTCTGGCGCTACCGGCAGAACTGTTCACGGCACGGCCCAAGCGGCTACGGTTTCTCAGCTTCAACGCGCCGGGCAAACTGGTGCGTCAAGCCAGGCAATTGATCCTGCGCTTGACGCGCAGCCTGAGCCGCTTCAGCAACTGGCACGGCGCACTGCGATTGCTGCCGCTGCGGACTTGAGGCCGGAGCATTGCTCTTCGCAGCGGAATTCGAGCTACGCGAACCGGGCTTTTTCAGCCTGGCTTGAAGTGCGCAGCCGCATCGCATTGCACGGCGCGGAGAAAGCCCCAATGGCACTTTCCCCACTCACTCCGCGCTGGCGGCGCACTCCTCGCTGTCGAGCGGGGTCGATCCGTCGCCTCACGGGCCGGTCCGCCGAACTGCGCTCGGCGTTACGGACGGACTACGGGGTGCGCGACGTAGAAGTGGAGAAGTGGAGAAGTGGAGATCATGCCACGCGTCGCTGCTCCCAATAGTCCTCGAACGGGCCGTTGAGGTGACAGCACCGCAGGGCGATGATGGCCTTGGCCACTGGCCTACCTCGCGGGTGACTACTTCAAAGACCGCGGCAGCCGTTCTTTCCTCTGGTGTCCAGGCGTCGCTGTCCGGCTCCAGCGGCCGGTGCCGGCCAATCTTCTCGTTGATCGCGATCAATTCCGCACTCAGTTTCCGGAAGCGATGGTGCTCATCGATTTCCGCCTGGGCCTTCCGCCAGGCCGAGGGAGAAGGAAACGATTCAGCCACGGTTCTTCCTCCGGCCTTGCGGGTCAGGCGAACTTGGGGATCGTGCCCTGGGCCGTTGGGCTTGGCGCAGATCGCCGAGGGTAGTGAGCTGGCGAAGGATCCTGGAGCGTTCGGATTCCAGCTCCAGCAGAGAATCCGGCATCCAGGCGGCCTCCCGGTACTGCGCGTATCGCAGCACTCAGAACAAAGCCACGGAGAAGGAAACCGGCCGCTCCGCCATTCCTATGTCGCGCACCCCGGATTACGGGCGCCGCAGCCCTCCGGTC
>DAHVTI010000106.1 GCA_027324255.1 Bryobacterales bacterium
CCGCCGCAGCACCGGCGGCAGCGTCAGCCGGTTCGGCGCCGGACGCGTGATGTCGCACACCGAAATCGCCGCGCTCCTGCGGCCCTTCGCCAGCTCTGCCAGACCCGCGGTGCCCGTCGGATGGTCGAGCGCCCGCTCCACCGCCGCGGTCTCATCAGCCAGCGCCTCCGCCCACACCGCCTCCACAATCCGGTACCGCGGCCCCTCGGGCAACTCCACTTCCAGCCCCGTCTTTCCAAACGCGAATTCCACTCGCATACTTGCACCCTAACATACCCCCCGCGTCAGTTTTCTGAAACCCATCCGGCCGTGGACCGTCAATTGCTGTAGCACCGGAGAGGAACATGGGGGTATTTATGTTGATCGGAGCAATCTTGGTGGCCCTGATGATCTTAGGGCTCTTTTTTTCCATGCTCGCGTCCAGCCCGCGCAGCGGGCGCTAGTCGCCATTCGACTCGTGGCTGTGTCATTCTTTCCTGCCGGCCGGTAAAATATGCTCCATGCGAGGGCTACTCTTCCTTCCGGTACTGCCCTGCCTTCTGGCCGCCCAGCCTGCCGCTGAACGTCCGCTTCAGGCCCCTTACGACGACCTGATCCGCGGCGCGCGCGTCCTCGACGGCGCTGGCAGCCCCTGGCGCTGGGCCGATGTGGCCATCGCCGGCGACCGCATCGCCGCGGTCGGTGTCCTCAGCGCCGCTACCGCCCGCCAGGTCGTCGACGCCCGCGGCCTCACCCTTGCCCCCGGCTTCATCGATACGCACAGCCACGGCCGCGGCGGACTCCACGCCGCCCCCGCCGCCGAAAATCTCATCCGCCAGGGCGTCACCACCATCATCGAAGGGCCTGACGGCTCCTCGCCTCTGCCCCTGCACCCCTTCCTCGCCGCCATCGAAAAGGCCCGCATCGGGGTCAATGTCGGCCTCCTCGCCGGCCACGGCACCATCCGCTCCCGCGTCATGGGCAGCGAGAACCGCCATGCCACCCCCGAGGAACTCGAACGTATGAAGGCCCTGATGAAGCAGGCCATGCTCGACGGCGCCTTCGGTCTCTCCACCGGCCTCTTCTACGTCCCCGGCAATTACGCCCCCACTGAGGAAGTGATCGAGATCGCCAAGGTTGCCGGGGCCATGGGCGGGCTGCACACCTCGCACATGCGCGACGAAACAGCCCACGTCGTCGACAGCGTCCGCGAAACCATCCGCATCGGCGAGGAGGGCCATCTCCCCACCCAGGTCACCCACCACAAGATCATCGGCAACGCCAACTGGGGGCTCAGCCGCGAGACCCTCCGCCTCGTCGAGGAAGCCCGCGCCCGCGGCGTCGACGTCACCATCGACGCCTATCCCTACACGGCCTCCTCCACCGGCACCGGCGCGCTCTTCCCTCAGTGGTCCATGGCCGGCGGCGCCAAGGCCCTCGCCGAGCGCCTCTCCGTTCCCGAGTCGCGCGCGAAGATCAAGGCCGAGATCGTCTTCCGCATCCTCCACGACCGCGGCGCCGGCGACCCCAAGAACATCGTGCTCGCCTCCTGCCCCTTCGACAAGTCTCTCTCCGGCCAGTCCCTCGCCGATGTGACCCGCGCCCGCGGCCTCCAGCCCTCCGCCGAAAACGCCGCCGATTCCGCCATCGCCATCCAACTCAGGGGCGGCTGCTCGGCGATCTACCATGCCATCAGCGAGGACGACGTCGAGCGCATCCTCAGCTCCCCTTACACCATGGTGGCCTCCGATGGCGGCATTCTCGTCCCCGGCCCGGACCGCCCCCATCCCCGCAACTACGGCACCTTCGCCCGCGTCCTCGGCCGCTATGTCCGCGAGCGTAAACTCCTCTCCCTCGAAGAGGCCGTCCGCAAAATGTCCGGCCTCCCCGCCCAGCGCTTCGGCCTCTCCACTCGCGGCCTCCTGCGCCCAGGCATGCAAGCCGATCTCGTCCTCTTCGATCCCACCACCATCATCGATCGCTCCGACTACCTTGACCCCCACCGCTACGCCACCGGCGTCGACTCCGTATGGGTCAACGGCGTCTGCGAACTGAGCCGCGGCGCCATGACCGGCGCCCGCGGCGGCCGCCCTCTCTACGGCCCCGCCTACCTGCCATGAACAACCCCCGCCCGCAATCCGAAATCCTCAGGCAGCTTCTCGCCGCCGAGCCCCTCCCCGGCCGTCGCATCCTGCTCTATGGCGGCGGCGATGCCCTGCTCAGCGCCTGGCTCGCCGCCGAAGGAGCCGAAGTGGCGATCCTCGACTCCTCCCGCGACGCCGTCCTCGCTGCCATCGCCCACGTCCAGGCCGCCGGTGTCGGCCGCCGCGTCCGCGGCGTCGAGATCTCCTCCGCCGATCTCCGCATGTTTGCCGACCTCGCCTTCGACCTGCTCGTCCTCTCTCCCGGCGCGCCCTTCGATCTCGCCGAACTCGCCCGCATCCTCCGCCCCGGCGCACGCCTCGTCTCCTCTGTCCCGCTCGACGCCTCCGCCGCGTCGCCGCACTTCACCGCCCTCCGCCGGCATTCCGCCGCGGCCTTCTTCCGCTTGCCTTGGAGCCGCCCCGCGCCGCTCTTCTGGACCGCGCGCCGCCTCTCCTCCTCCTGAAGCGCTCCGCCCCCGCCCCGCCTGTACCGCACCCGGTTTACAATCAAGAAAGATCCGGCCCCTCTGGGAAACAGGCCGCATCTTTTTGCCCGCCTCAAACATCTGGGATAGCTGAAGGAGATTGACAACGAATGGCTTTTACTCTTCCCCCGCTTCCGTACGCCTACGACGCCCTGGAGCCCCACATTGACAAAATGACGATGGAAATCCATCACACCAAGCACCACCAGGCTTACGTCACCAACGTCAATAAGGCCCTCGAGTCCGCGCCGGAGCTCGCCGGAAAGAGCCTGGAAGAACTGCTCGCTAACAACCTGGCCATCGTGCCCGAAGCCATCCGCACCGCGGTGCGCAACAACGGCGGCGGCCACTGGAACCACTCCCTCTTCTGGGAAATCATGGGCTCCGGCAAGGGTGGCGCTCCCGTTGGGAACCTCGCGAAGGCCATCGACGCCAGGTTCGGCAACTTCGAGCACTTCAAGGAGAAGTTCAACGCCGCTGCCATCGGCCGCTTCGGCTCCGGCTGGGCCTGGCTCCTCAAGACCTCCGACGGCGGCATCGACATCATGTCCACCCCCAACCAGGACAACCCCCTCATGGAGGGCAAATTCGCCGTCATCGGTCTCGATGTCTGGGAGCACGCCTACTACCTCAAGTATCAGAACCGCCGCCCCGAGTACGTCACCAACTGGTGGAATGTGGTCAACTGGGAGAAAGCCGAACAACGGTTCAACGCGGGCAAGTAAGCCCGCCTCTATGCACGAGACTTTCCTCCGCCGCGCCATCCAGCTCGCCGTAGAAAACGTAGAGCAGGGGCGCGGCGGCCCTTTTGGGGCCGTCGTCGTCATCGACAACGAGATCGTGGCCGAGGGCTCCAATCTCGTTACCGCCCACGCCGATCCCACCGCCCACGCCGAAATCGTCGCCATCCGCAATGCCTGCGCCCGCCTCCGCCGCCACGACCTCCGCGGCGCCGTCCTCTACTCCTCCTGCGAACCTTGCCCTATGTGCCTCGCCGCCATCTATTGGGCCCGCCTCGACGCTTTTTACTACGCCGCCGACCGCCACGCCGCCGCCGGCGCCGGCTTTGACGACACCTTCCTCTACCAGCAGATTCCCCTTGACGACGCCTCCCGCGCCCTCCCCTCCCGCCGGCTCCTCCCCGCCGAAGGCGCCGCCCCCTTTCGCGCCTGGCTCGATTCTGAGAGTAAAATCCCTTACTGAGGTCTCTTCATGCTCGTTGTTACCGCTTCCGTTCTGCAGGGCAGGGAAATCAGGCAGTACATCGGCCTCGTCAGCGGCGAGGCCATCCTCGGCGCCAATATCTTCAAGGACTTCTTCGCCGGCATCCGCGACATCGTCGGCGGCCGCTCCGCTTCCTATGAAGGAGAGCTCCGCAAAGCCAAGGAACTCGCCATCCAGGAAATGTGCGAATCCGCCCGCCAGATGGGCGGCAATGCCGTCATCGCCGTCGATCTCGACTACGAGACCATCTCCAGCGCCCATGGCGGTGGCATGCT
>DAHVTI010000137.1 GCA_027324255.1 Bryobacterales bacterium
GCCGCGGGCACCTGCGCCGTCTCCGCGGTGTCTCAATGCCCATGCGGGCGCTGCCGGCTCTCTTCCTGCTCTTGTTGTGCGGTTGCGGCCCGGGATTGACCTTCAATGCCTCGCAGGAGATGACGACGGATGCCATGCTGAGGCGGGCGGACCTCGTCTTCGTCGGCGTCATCGAGGAACATCATTTCGACTCCTGGCCGTTCTTCCGGGTGAACATTCCGGACGAAGATCCGCAGCACACGAACTGGTGGAAGGTCCTGCGCCGCGTGGTGCGAGTGGAAACGGTGCTGCGCGGTCACGAGGCGCGCAAGAGAATCGACGTTTACGAGATCTTCTGGACGGGTGGAGCATCGGGGAACTGGAACTCCACGCTCAATGGCGAGCGGGACCTGTTTCTGGTTCGGATGGAGCAGGGGAAATACCACGTGGTGCGCGACTGGTGGCGGAGCATCTTCCCCGTTACGGCGGGGCCGCGCAAGAAGTTGCCACTGGACGAGTCCCGTCCGCTGTGGGAGAGGATCGCGCTGATGAACTACTGGATGCATTCGAACGAGGAGTCGGCGCGGCTCTCCTACCTCAACTTCTGGTACGACGACCCCGGTATGGTGCTCAGTCGATGGCGGAAGGTGAAACTTCAGCGAGGGTTGGTCCGTCACCCGAATCCCGCTATCCGGGTAGCGGGGTGCCGTGAACTGTTGGGTCTTGGCGGCTGGGGCCAGGACGAGTGCTGGGAAACGCTGGCCGAGGCCGAAAAGAGGCACCTTTTTGACGGGGGCCATCTCTGCTGTTCGGCGGAAGAGATAGCGGCCTCTCGACGCCAAACCGATCAGTGTCGCGCCGAGTCGTGGTGGCGCAGGAGCGATCGCGAAGACAGGCGGCTCCTCACCGCCATCAACAACCGCCGCCTGCGGCGGGAGTTCTGCCGGCTGTGGCAGCGCGAGTACACCGGCGATCACGACAACGGCTGTCCGGCGGATGCGCCGCCGCCGGCGACGATTGTCACGGAGCAAGGCGACGTGCCGCTGATCGGGAACTGGCCGCGGAACTGAAACGCACGGCGGCGGCCGAAGCGCCGAAGGCGTATTCTGATCTGAGTATGAAACGGCCGTCATCCACCTCCATCCTGTGGCCTTTGCCGCTGCTCCTGTGCTGCACAGCCTGCAACCGGCCGGAGGCGCCGAAGCAAGCTCCGGCGGAAACCGGGAGCGTCATGAAGTACGGCGTGCCGGTCCGGAGCGGGCCGATGGACGGCATCCTGCTGAAGGATTACCGCCCGGCTTCTTCGCTCGTCGTGCCGGCCACGGCGGTGAACAAGGCGCGCTTCGCGGCGATCGACGCGCACGCGCACTCGTCGATGAGCGGCGCCACCACGAGCGCCGGTGTGGACGCCTGGGTGAGGACCATGGACGAGACGGGCATCGAGTGGTCCGTCGTTTTTACCGACGCCAGCGGCACGGAGTTCGACCGCCAGGCAGAGCTGTTTCTGGGCGCCTATCCGAAGCGCTTTCAGGTCTGGTACACGCCGGACACTTCGAACCCGGAGGCGCCGGACTTCACGGCCAAAGCCGTGGCGGAACTGGAGCGCGCCTACAAAAAGGGCGCGCGCGGCGTGGGCGAGATCACCGACAAGGGCTGGGGCGTGGGCGCGTCGGAAAAGAATGCGCTGCCGCCCGCTCGCCGCCTGCGTTTCGACGACCCGCGGCTGGACGCGTACTGGGAGCGATGCGGTGAACTCAACATGCCCGTGAACATCCACATCGCGGACCATCCCTCCTGCTGGAAACCTCTGGACAAAGAGCAGGAGCGCACGCCCGACTTCCAGGCCTTCAGCCTGTGGGGCAAGGACGTTCCGTCCTATGAGGAACTGCTGGCCAGGCGTGAGCGCCTGCTGGCGAAGCACCCGAAAACGAAGTTCATCTTCTGCCACTTCAGCAACCAGGGCAACGACACGGCGGCGCTGGCGAAGCTGCTGGACCGCTTCCCGAACATGTATGTGGACGTGTCGGCCCGCGACTACGAGATCGGCCGGCAGCCGCGGACCATGAAAGCGTTTCTCGAGAAATACCAGGGACGTGTGCTGTTCGGCACCGATATGGGCCGCGACGCGGCCATGTACCGCGGCTGGTGGCGGCTGCTGGAGACGGGCGACGAGTACATGCCGGGCCGAATCTGGTGGATGTATTACGGCACCGCGCTGGGCGACGGCGCGTTGAAGAGCCTCTATCGTGACACCGCGCTGAAAGTGCTGAATCTCCAGTGACGGCCGCAGGGGCGCGGCCGCCGCGCATCATCCCCAATCTTCGATGGTGGATCGGCGGCCTGCTGTTCGCCTCCACGGTAATCAACTACATCGACCGCCAGACGCTCAGCGTGCTGGCGCCTTCGCTGAAGACCGAGTTCCACTGGACCAACTCGGACTTCGCGCTGCTGGTTATCGCGTTCCGCGTGGCTTACGCGGTGGGCCAGTCCGTGATGGGGCGGCTGCTGGACTTCCTCGGCACGCAGCGCGGCCTGGTCTTCACGGTGAGCTGGTATTCGCTGGCTGCGATGTTCACCTCTCTGGCAGCCGGCTTGAAGAGCTTCATGGGGTTCCGGTTCCTGCTTGGGCTGGGCGAGGCCGCCAACTGGCCGGGCGCGGCGAAGACCGTGGCGGAGTGGTTTCCGAAGCACGAACGCGGCTGGGCGGTGGCGCTTTACGACAGCGGGTCGGCCATCGGCGGCGCGGTGGCCCCGCTGCTGGTCATCTCCATCTACACCTATGCGGGCAGTTGGCGGCCGGCTTTCGTCGTCACGGGCCTGCTGGGCCTGGTGTGGCTGCTGCTGTGGAAGCGGTTCTACCATCCCCCCGAATCGCATCCCAACCTCGGCGCGGCGGAACGGGCCATGATCCTCGAATCCAAGCGCGCGGAGGGCCACGAAGACGGTGGCGCTCCGCCGGCCAGTTGGCGTTACCTGCTAGCGCGCCGCGACACCTGGGCCATCATCCTGGGCCGGTCATTGACCGATCCGGTGTGGTTCTTCATCACGGATTGGTTCGCGGTCTTCCTGGTGTCCAAAGGCTTCCGGATCGAACACACGCTGGCCGGCTTCTGGATTCCGTTCCTGGCGGCCGACTTCGGAAATTTCTTTGGCGGCGGGCTGTCGAGCTGGCTGATCCGGCGGGGATGGAATGTGCTGGCTGCCAGAAAGCTCATCATCCTCACCTGCGGATTCGGCATGACGGCGCTGATTCCCGCCATCTATTTCTCGGCGCTGTTCCCCATTGTGGGGCTGTTTGCCGTCTCGACCTTCTGCTATGCGGCGTGGTCCACCATGGCGCTCTCGCTGCCGGCCGATTTATTCCCCAGCCGGAGCGTGGCCACGGTGAGCGGGATGAGCGGCACGGGAGCGGGCATCGGCACCATCCTCTCCACGTACCTCATCGGATGGACCGCGGACCGCTACTCCTTCGAGCCTGTGCTCATCTTGGCCAGCATCATTCCCCTGCTGGCCACAGGGCTGGTGCTGGCGCTGCTGCGCGAGCGGCGGCATCAGGGCGTG
>DAHVTI010000152.1 GCA_027324255.1 Bryobacterales bacterium
CCTCCCCGCCCTCGCCGGGGCTTTTCCCCGCCATCTCCCCCACGCCGCCCCCGCCCGGCCGTTCCCCGTCATCCCCATTCCGCGCTTTCCTCCGGGGGCTAAGATGGAGGGGTAACCCTGGGATGCCTATGCTGAAATCGATCCTCCGCACAGCGCTGGCCGCCGCCCTCCTTTCGGCCAGCTTTGCCGCTGGCGCGCAGCGGGCCGGCCGCGCTCATCCGCTCGGCCGCATCGCCGGCCTCGCCGATGCCCGCGAGGTGCGCGTCGAAACGCAGCCGCCCACGCCGCAGCCCCTCTCCTTCTTCTGGGACCACCTCGCCGGCGAAGGCTCGCTCGTCATCCCCACCATCACGCCCGCCGGCGAATACCAGGCGCGGATCGTGTGGCGCGACGCCGCCGGGCGCGAAAGACAGCATTCCCTCCAGCTCAACGTGCAGGCGCCGCCCCCCCTGCGCACCGGCTCCCAGCCGCCCGTCATCCTGCTGAACGGCTTCCAGTCGCCCGACAACCTGCTCGAAATCCTGCTCTACGGCGCCTGCCCGGTATCGCGAACCGAGCCCCCTTCGCGCGCCACCTTCGGCGAACTCGAGAATGTGCTCACCGCCGCCGGCCACCCGGTGCTGTTCTTCGACAACTGCGTGGAGTGCCGCGGCGGCACCATCGAGGAGTGCGGCCAGGCGCTCGGCCGCTATCTCGCCGAATATCCCACCGAAAACGGCGAAGGTCTCCCGCAGGCCGACCTCGTCGGCCACAGCATGGGCGGCCTCATCGCCCGCGCCTATCTCGCCGGCATGCTACCCGACGGCTCCTTCCACCCACCGGCCCCGCTCCGCGTCCGCAAGCTGGCCCTGCTCGGCACTCCCAACTTCGGCTCTTTCCGCGCCCTCAACCTGCCGTTCCTTTCGCCGCAACTGCCTGAGATGATGCCCGGCTCGGACTTCCTCTTCCGCCTCGCCACCTGGGACGGCGGCGGCGACGGCCTGCGCGGCGTCGATGCCCTCTCGCTCGCCGGCAACGGCTGCGCCTTCGGCAACCTCGCCGAGGCCGGCGACGGCGTCGTCAGCCTCATCAGCGCCTCGCTCAACTTTGCCCGCGAGCCCGAACGCACCCGCATCCTGCCCTACCGCCACACCGATGGCCTCGGCTCCCTCTGCCCCGACAGGACTCCGCTGGCCAGCGTCGACGGCCCCGCTCACCTCACCGCCGCCGCGCTCCTGTCTTTCCTCGACGACACCGGGGAGTGGCGCAATATCGGGATGAGCGCCGCCGACGAGTTCTACCTGCTGCGCTACGGTGCCGGCCTCGCCGCCCTGCCCGGCGCCACGCGTCTCATCTCCGGCGCCGGCGTCGAGTGGACGAAGGGTCCGGAGCCGAACCCCTCGAACATCTTCCACGCGCCGTTCCTGCCCAGCGAGGCCACTGATCTGTGGTTCGAAATCGACGGCATGTGGGTGCGCTTCGACGCCGTCATCCCCGTGGGCACGGCGCTCGCCGCCACCATCAGGCCGTAGTCAGCGCGCGCGCGGCGGCCCGGCCCGTGCGCACGCAGTCCGGCACCCCGATGCCGTCGTAGGCGTTGCCGGCCAGCTCCAGCCCCGGCAGGCCGCGCAGGATTTCCCGCACCTTTTCAATGCGAGCCCCGTGGCCCACCGCATATTGCGCCATCGAGCGCCGCCACCGCCGCAGCCGCACGAAAGCCGGCTCCGCATCCCAGCCCAGCAGCGCCCGCAACTCGGCCCGCACCGCCCCGGCAATCTCCTCGTCCGAACGGTCCAGCACCTCTTCGTGCCCCGCGCCGCCCAGGAAGCAGCGCAGCACCAGGTGCGTCTCCGGCACGCGGTAGGGAAACTTGGCGCCGACAAACGTGCACGCCACCAGCGTCTTGCGCTCCAGCGACGGAATCAGGAACCCGAAGCCTGGCGGCACCGGCCCGCACTGCTCGCGCCGGTAACCCAGCGCCAGCGTCACCGACGAGCTGTAATCGATCGCTTCCAACAGCGCGGCCAGTTCCTCGTGCACCGGCCGCAGCAGCGCGCCCGCCTGCCACGCCGGGCAGGCAAAGATGAGCCCGCCCGCCTCCAGCGTCTCGCCGTTCACGCGCACGGCGTAGCCCGCGCCCGCGCGCTCCACCCGCTCCGCCCGGCCCGTGATCACGTCCGTGTGCGGCCGGATGCGCTTCTCCAGTTCGCCCGTCAGTTGGCCCAGTCCGCCCTTCAGCGTCTGGAACAGCGGCGGGCTCGAGGTCCGCCTGGGCGCGCGTTTCCTGGCTTCGAGGACGCCCCGCGTCAGGCTGCCGTACTTGTTCTCGATCTCGACGAAGCGCGCCAGCACGCTCTTCACGCTCAGCCGGTCCACAGAGCCGCCATAGACGCCGGAGAGAAGCGGCTCGGCCAGGTAGTCCACGGTCTCGCGCCCATAGTGGTCTTCGATGAACTCGGCCACGGAGCGGTCCGCGAGTGGCTGCGCCGGCGGCTTCCGGAAGTACTCCAGGCCCATACGGATCTTGGTGGACCACGACAGCAGCGGGCTGAGGGCAACGGGCAGAACCTTCGTCGGCACCATCATGAGCAGCCCATCGGGCAGCGGCACCAGGCGGCCGTTGCGCAGCAGGTAGGTGACGCGCGAGGAGTCGTTGCTGCCGATCAACTGATCGCCGAGGCCCAGTTCCTGGATGAGATCGTTGGCCGCGGGCTTGGCCGATAGGAAGCTGTCCGGGCCGCCTTCCAGCACACAGCCTTCGACGGTCTCGGTCTGCACCACTCCGCCGAGAAAGGGCTGCGCTTCAATGAGAGTGGGACGCCGGCCAGCCTGCACCAGCTCGTAGGCGGCGGAGAGCCCGGTGACGCCTCCGCCGATGATGACGGTGCGCACGTTAGGGACGGAACTCCCTCACCATCTGCACCACCGCGCGGACGTTCTCCACCGGCGTCTCCGGCAGGATGCCGTGGCCGAGGTTGAAGATGTGCCCGGGGCGCGTGCCGGTGCGCTTCAGCAGTTCGGTGACTTTGGCCTTCAGCTCCGGCAGCGGGGCGAGCAGCGCCGCGGGGTCGAGGTTGCCCTGGATGGCGGAGCGGTAGCTGATGTCCATCCACGCCTGGTCGATGTTCAGGCGCCAGTCGACGCCCATCACGTCGCCGCCAGCGGCGTGCAGCTCGCGGAAGTAGCCCGCCGCGCCGGTGCCGAAGTGGATGACGGGCACGCCGGTGGAGCGGATGCGCTCGATGAGGGCGCGGGAGTAAGGCGCCACGTAGCGCACATAGTCGTCCGCGCCCAGCGCACCCACCCAGGAGTCGAACACCTGAATGGCCCGCGCGCCCGCGGCCACCTGCAGGATGGCGAACGGCCCCAGCACGTCCACCAGCTTGCCCATGAGGCGGCGCCACAGCGTCTCGTCGCGGTACATCAGCGTCTTGGTGTTGATGAAGTTGCGCGACGCCCCGCCCTCAATCATGTAGCTGGCCATGGTGAACGGCGCGCCCACAAAGCCGATGAGGGGCACCTTGCCGCCGAGCGCGGCGGTGGTCATGCGGATGGCCTCGCCCACGTAGCCGAGTTCGTCGGTATTGGCGGTGGACAGTGTATCGACGTCGTGCGAGGTGCGCACCGGGTTCTCGATCACCGGCCCTTCGCCGGCCACGAACTTCAGCCGCAGGCCCATCGGCTCGACGGGCAGCAGCAGGTCGGCGAAGATGATGGCGGCGTCCACGTCGAGCGCTTCCACCGGCTGGAGGGTGACCTGCGAGGCGAGGTCCGGCCGCTTGCACATCTCGAGGATGGAGTGGTGGGCGCGGATGGCACGGTACTCTTTCATATACCGGCCGGCCTGGCGCATGAACCACACGGGGCGGACGTCGGTGGGACGGCGGCGGCAGGCATCGAGAAAGCGGCTGCTCATGGGAGGGACACGCATGCGAGCTCCGTTCTGTCTTCGCACAGGAAGACGCGAAAGTCGTTGGGTTTGTGGCGGGCGGCCCATTGGCGGCCCAGGATGAAGTAGGGTTTGGTCCAGGCCTCGCTGTCGATGGTTTTCGGAGCGAGCACCGAGACGGTGAGCATGCCGCGCGCCGGGTAACCGGTGCGCGGGTCCATGATGTGGCTGTATGTGACGCCGCCGGCGACGAAGAACTTCTCCGAGGTGCCGGAGGTGGACATGGAGCCGTCTTTCAGGAAGAACTCGGCGACGTTTCTGTTCGGCTCCCTGGGGTTGGGCAGGGTAATGCGCCAGCCGCGGGGTTCATTGGGAGGAGCGCCGAGGCCGTAGATGCTGGAACGGCCGGCGGAGATGATGCCGCTGGTGACGCCGCGCGCGCGCAGGATGTCCACCATGCGGTCCACGGCGTAGCCCTTGCCGATGCCGCCGGGATCCATCTCCACGGGCTCGTCGAAGCGCACGGTGCGGGCTTTGGCGTCGAGCAGGATGTGGCGCCAGCCGATGCGCTGCAAGGCGGTGCGGATCTCGGCGCGGTGGGGGATGCGGCCGGAGCCTTTGTAGAAGCCCCAGATCTTCATCAGCGGGCCGACGGTGATGTCGAAGGCGCCCTCGCTGGCCCGGCTGTAGCCGGCGCACTTCTGAAGAAGCTGGAACAGCTCGCCGGAAACCTGGACCGGCCCTTTGGGCGCTTCGCGGTTCACCTTGCTCCACTCGCTGTCGGGGCGGTAGTTGGAGAGGAGCCGGTCGAGGCGGTGGGCTTCGTCGAAGGCGTCCTCCATGGCGGAGTCGAGCTTGAAGCGGTCCTCGCCGTAGACGGCGATGGTGTAGGTGGTGCCCATGGCGTCGAGCGAGCGCTCGAGCCGCACGAGGTCCGAAGGTGCGGGAGAGGCCGGCAGCGCGGCGAAGGCGAGGGCAAAGACGAGGAGACACGAGCGGCTCGCTGCGGGCGTCGGGGCCAGTCTGGCCGGCTGAGGCGAGATGAGATCCACTGTGTGTTCCAGAGGGACGCGGCGCGGCGCGCCTGATTTTAGCCTACAACCGGGACCGCCGCTTGGGCAATGAAACTGCGTATTTTCTTGGAGATGAAGAAAAGAGCGGGAAGTCAGGGGCGGGGCCGTCCGCGGCGCACGCGGCGCAGGAGGCGGTCGAGCGGGGCGTCGCCGGCGGCGACGGCGCCGGGCCGGAAGCGGAGCTCGGGCATGCGGAATAAATCCATACGCTGCATGAGCTTGCGGCGGAGAAAGTGGCGCGCGGCGTCGAGGCCCTGGAGGGTCTGCAGGCGGTCCGCTTCGGCGGGGGGCAGAGTGACGAGGACGTCGGCGCGGCGCATGTCGGGGGAGACGATGACCTCAATGACCTCGACCTGGGCGAGGCGGGGGTCGGCACTTTCGAAGCGGATGAGCTCGCTGAGCTCCTCGCGCATGGATTCAGCGACGCGGCGGGAACGCAATTCGTCCATTGAGCTAAAACTCCATACTCCTTAGGCCAGCCAGTCGACGGAGGCGCTGAGCAAGGCTGGGCCGAGGAAAGCGGCGGCGGCGCGCTCAGCCGCATCGAGGACTTTAGCGGCGTTTTCCCTGGAGCCTGAGACGGTGACGGCGGCCACGACGGCGCGGTTCCAGAGGTGATGGTCGTCCACCTCGGCGACGGAGAGGTTGAACCCGGCGCGAAGGCGGTCCTTGAGGCCGCGCACCCAGTGACGCTTATCCTTGAGCGAATGGGCGGCGGCGAACTCGAGTTCGAGGGTGAGAACGCCGACGGCGGGCATGACGGCGGGTCTCCGAAAGGATCAGGCGGAAAGCTCGGGGGCCACCTTTTCCTTGACGAAAGCTTCGATGATATCGCCGGGCTTGAGGTCGTTGTAATTGGCGAGGGCCATGCCGCACTCGAAGCCGGACTTGACCTCGCTGGCGTCGTTCTTGAAGCGCTTGAGGGATTCGAGGCGGCCGGTATGGACGACGATGTTGTCGCGGAGGAGGCGGACCTGGGCATCGCGGGGGATGAGGCCGTCCTGGACATAGCAGCCGGCGACGGTGCCGACCTTGGAGATGCGGAAGACCTCGCGGACCTCGGCGCGGCCCTTGTAGGATTCCTTGAAGACGGGCTCGAGCATGCCGACCATGGCCTTCTTAATCTCGTCGGTGAGCTCGTAGATGATGGTGTGGAGGCGGATGTCGACCTTTTCGAGCTCGGCGGCCTCGGTGGCCTTGCGCTCGGGGCGGACGTTGAAGCCGATGATGATGGCGCTGGAGGCGGAGGCGAGGTCGACGTCGGACTCGGTGATGGCGCCGACGCCGGCGAGGATGACGCGGATGCTGACCTTATCGGTGGAAAGCTTCTGGAGGGTATCGGAGAGGACCTCGGCGGTGCCGCCGACATCGGCCTTGAGAATGATGTTGAGTTCCTTGGTTTCGCCCTCGCGGAGCTGGGCGTGGAACTGGTCGAGAGTGATGCGCGTCTTGGCCATGGCCACTTCGCGCGCGCGGATCTCGCGGAACTCGGCGATCTGGCGGGCCTTGGCGAGGTCAGTGACGGCCTGCAGGGTATCGCCGACTTCGGGCAGGGACTCGAGGCCGAGCAATTCGACAGGCATGGAGGGCCCGACTTCGCGGATCTGTTCGCCGCGGTCGTCGTAGAGGGCGCGGACGCGTCCGAAGACGGTGCCGCAGAGGAAGTGGTCGCCGACGCGCAGGGTGCCGTTGCGCACGAGGAGGGTGGCGACGGGACCGCGGCCGCGGTCGAGCTGGGCTTCGAGGACGGTGGCGACGGCGGGGCGGGCCGGGTTGGCCTTGAGCTCCTGCATGTCGGCCACGAGGAGGATCATCTCGAGGAGCAGGTCGAGGTTCTGCTTCTGCTTGGCGGAGACGGGGACGAAGGGGGTATCGCCGCCACAGTCCTCCGGCATGAGGCCGAGGTCGGTAAGCTGCTGCTTGACGCGCTCGGGCTGGGCGTCGGCCTTGTCGATCTTGTTCATCGCCACGACGATGGGGACCTTGGCGGCGCGGGCGTGGTCGATGGCCTCGCGGGTCTGGGGCATGACGCCGTCGTCGGCGGCGATGACGAGGACGACGATGTCGGTGACCTTGGAGCCGCGGGCGCGCATGCGGGTGAAGGCCTCGTGGCCGGGGGTATCGATGAAGACGATCTTGCGGCCGTTGAGGTCGACGTGATAGGCGCCGATGTGCTGGGTGATGCCGCCGGCCTCGCGGCCGGCGACGTTGGTGAGGCGGATGGCGTCGAGCAGGGAGGTTTTGCCGTGGTCGACGTGGCCCATGATGGTGACGACGGGAGGACGGTTTTCGAGATCGCCGGCGACCTCGGTCTGGTCGACGACCTGGACGGCCTCTTCCTCGTAGGTCATCTTGGTGGTGCTGGCGCCGAACTCGCGGGCGAGCTCCTCAGACAGTTTGATTTCGAGCGTCTGGTTGATGGTGGCGAAGATGCCTTTGTCGAGGAGGCGCTTGATGACGAGGCTGGCCTTGACGCCGAGCTTCTCGGAGAGTTCCTTGACGGTGATGCCGTCGGAGATGGTGATCTCGCGATCGATGACGGGGAGAGGCTCGGGCTCGGCCTTGCGGTAACCGAAGGGCTTGAGGATGCCCTCGCGATCCCTGGTGCGGTCGCGCTGGGGGGTGCGCTTCTTGCCGGCATCGCGGCGGCCGGCATCGGTGGTGGCGGGGGGCGGCGGCTCGAGGACGGGGGTAGTGGGATGAGGGCCGCGGCCGCGCATGGGTCGAGGGCCGAGGCCGCCGGCGCCGCCGGGGCTGGGGCGGCCGGGGCCCATGCCGGGGCCACGGCGGGCGCCGGGATAAATGGGCTGTCCGGGGGTAGGAGCACCGGGCCTGGGGGTGGCGGGTTGGCCGGGCGTGGCCTTGGGCTGAGACTGCTGGAGGCGCGCGAGGATGTCGGCCCTGGGGGGGACGACGGGGCGCGCGGCGGGCTGTCCGGCGAGAGGCGGGCGGGTGGGCTGGCCGGTTTTTTCGCCGGGCTGCGCGGAGCGAGGCGCGGCGGC
>DAHVTI010000182.1 GCA_027324255.1 Bryobacterales bacterium
GACCTCGACACCTCCACTCCGCTGGCCCATCTGGGGCGGGTGGGAGCCTTCACCAGTGAGTTGGAGCAGGCCCTGCGGGACGGAACCATCGACCTGGCCGTCCACAGCCTGAAGGACCTGCCCACGGTGCTGCCCGACGGCCTGGCTGTGGCCGCCATTCCGCAGCGCGAGACGCCCTACGACGCTCTCATCGGCAGCACGCTCGCGGACCTGCCGCGCGGCGCGCGCGCCGGCACCTCTAGCCTGCGCCGTGCCGCCCAGTTGAAACGCCTGCGGCCGGACCTGGTGCTCGAGCCTGTGCGCGGCAACCTGGACACGCGCCTGCGCAAGCTGGACGAAGGCCAGTACGACGCGATCCTGCTGGCGGCCGCCGGACTGCGCCGCCTGGGCTGGGGCGAGCGCATCGCGGAGCTGCTCCCCGCCGATATCATGTGCCCGGCCGTCGGGCAGGGCGCGCTGGCCATCGAGACGCGCGACGACCACGGCCCCGCCTTTGAAACCTGCGCGCGGCTGGACCACGCGCCCACCCGCGCCGCGGTGACGGCCGAGCGCGCCGTGCTGGCCTCGCTCGGCGGCGGCTGCCAGGTGCCCATCGGCGCGCACGCCACGGTGGAAGGCGGCACACTTTCGCTGCGCTCCGTGGTCATCCACCCGGACGGCGAGCCGCTGTATGCCGACTCGTGTTGCGGCCCGGTGGAAGAGGCCGCCGCGCTGGGCGCCGCCGCCGCCGCGCGCCTGCTGGACCTTGGCGCACGGACGATTCTCGCTTCCGTTTACGGCGGCGACCTGCCGCTGGCCGGACGGCGCGTGCTGTTGACGCGCGCCAAAACCCAGGCCGGCACGCTGTCGGCCAAGCTCCGCAGCCTGGGCGCCGACGTCATCGAGCTGCCCGTCATCGACTTCGCCCCGCTCGACTTCGAGCCGCCCGCCTGGGCCTCCTACGACTGGGCGATCTTTACTTCGGCCAACGCCGTGGAGTTCTTTTTCCGCCGTGTGCCGGCGGCGCCGGGGCCCAGGCTGTGCGCTATCGGCCCGGCCACGGCGGCGGCCATGCAGACGCTGGGACTCACGCCGTCCGTGGTGCCGGAAGAGTACTTGGCGGAGAGCGTCGTAGAGGCGCTTTCCAGTGAGAGCCTGCAAGGGAAGCGGATCCTGCTGCCGCGGGCCGCGGCGGCTCGCGACGTGATTCCCGATCACCTTACCGCTCTGGGCGCGCACGTGGACGTGCTGCCGGTGTATCAGAACGTGGTGCCTCCGGACCTGGCCGCGCGTGCCCAGGAGATTTTGAGCGCGATCCGTCCCGACTGGATCACGCTGACCAGCGGGTCCACGGTGAAGAATCTGCTGGCGGCGACAGGTCCCGAGTTGCTGCAAGGTGCGCGCCTGGCGTCCATTGGCCCAGTGACGTCGGATGTGGCTCGCCGGCATGGACTGGATGTGACGATCGAGGCCGCTTCGGCTACGCTGGACGCGTTGGTGGAGGCGATCGTGGCGGCTGAGCAGGCGCGGCATTAACAGGGCCGCGCGCTTTGCGGCCGGGGCCGGACATTGCGGGAGCAAATTGTCGCATCCCCGATGAGCGGGGGATTATTTTTTCGTCCAAAGGAACGCGTGGCCGAAGACTCGCAGGTATGCCGCTGTCGACCCGGCGATCTGCCCTCTGTTGTTGATCGCCGCCGCATAGCCGGGGCCAGTTGAGAGATAGCCCAGGTAGACCACCTCGCCGCGGTCCCACATCACTGCAGGACCATCCACGAAGCAGACGGAGGAATGGCCGGCGATCTGTCCCGGGTTGTTGATCGCCTGCGCGGCACTGCACATGCCACCGCTCGACAGAGCCTTCATCCTCCCGTCTTCCCAAAGGAATCCGGAAAACCCGAACCCATGCGGATCCGTGCCGAAGTAAGTGCCGACGATCTGGCCGATATCGTTGATGCCGCTTGCCCGGCTGAAGCCGGTCGGGGTGCCCACGATGCCCAAGTCCTGCATTCGTCCGTTCTGCCAAAGAAACGCCCGGCGGTAGCCGCTGGCGATGGCGGACTCTCCAACCACTTGCCCCCGGTTGTTCAGCGCGTAGGCCGCGCTGGAAGTGCCGCCCAGCGTGCCCAGGTCCAGCATGCGCCCGGCGTCCCAAAGGAAGGCGTGCAACTCGCCGCGGGCGGTCTCGGATTGTCCCGCCACCTGTCCCAGTTCATTGACAGCGTACGCGAGACTGTTTGGCCCGCCGAGGGTTCCGAGATCCTTCATCCGGCCGGCTTCCCAGAGAAAGGCATGGAGGGCTCCATTGGCGATTCTCGAGAATCCGACGACTTGCCCCCTCTCGTTGATGCCAGTGGCAATGCTGTCGTCTCCGCCCAGCGTGCCCAAGTTGGTCATCCCCCCCTGCGCATAGAGAAATGCGCGGCGTTCCCAGAGAGCCGTCAAGGCGGCCCCGACCACCTGGCCGCGGTCGTTGATCCCCATCGCCCAACTCTGGCCTCCGCCCAGCGTACCCAAATCGACCATTGTTCCCTGTGGCTGTCCATTCACGACCGGCGCCACCAGCAGCAGCGCCGTCAGACCGAAGACTTGTTTGAGGCATCGGGTCATTCTCATCGCAGTCCTCCTTGGGGCTGTTTGTGGTGATTGATTTCCAGCGCGCCGCCATGATCCACTCACATTCCGCGCGCCGCATCTTCCGATGGCGTTACACCTCCTCCCCCCGCATCCCACGCACTGCCGGAATGCTTGCACTTCTTTTGTCCGAAATGAAGGCAAACGGATGGGAGACACCGATATTAGGTATCAAGGGAAACAATTGTCTGCGGATTCTGTACGCGGGTCCCGCAAACTCTCTGTCGATTTTGGATACAATTCCAGCCGTCGTCCTCGATGCTCCTTCGACTCGTCATTCCCGTTGCCGGGCTGCGGACACCAGCGCTGCTGATTGTCCGCTGTGCCGACACCCGGCGTGTCGCGGGCAAGTACCTCGCCGGCCGCCTGCGGGACGATGCCAGCCAACCGGCCGTCGTTTTCGACGATTCGGCCGCCTTCCACAAGGACCTGGCCGAGACCTACGGCCTGCGGCCTCTCGGCGGCGGGTGGTGCGAGATCCACCACGACGCCAGGCAGATCGTCCTCAGCAATCACAGCGCGCAGTTCGGCCGCGAACCGGATCGGGCACTCGCCGTCGCGCTGTTTCAGCGAGCCTTCCCCGCTTACACCTGCTGGTCGGAAGACTGATCCCATCCCAGCCCTCCCCCTCAAGTACAATTCACTAGTACATGGCCACTTCCGCGCCCGCCCTTCTCCGCCGCCTCGGCCTGTTCAGCGCCACCGCCCTTGTCATCTCCAACATGGTGGGCACCGGCATCTTCACCTCCACCGGCTTCCTGGCCGGCGATCTCGGCGACCCGTCCTACGTCCTCATCATCTGGCTGATCGGCGCCGTGGTGGCCCTGGCCGGCGCGTTTTCCTACTCCGAGCTGGGCATCAATTTCCCGGCCTCGGGCGGCGAGTACGTTTACCTGACGCGCGCCTACGGCCCCACGCTGGGCTTCATGAGCGGCTGGGTGAGCTTCTTCGCGGGCTTCTCCGCCCCCATCGCCACCGCCGCGCTGGCCTTCTCGAACTACCTGGGCTACTTCACGCCGGCGCTTCGCCAGGACAACGTCTGGTACCGCTGGAGATTCGGCGAGATGGGGCTGCAGTTCGGCGGCGCGCAGGTGGCGGCCGCCGCGCTGGTGCTGGTGTTTACCGTGCTGAACCTGTTCGGCGTGGAGTTCATCGCCCGCATCCAGAACGCGCTGACCTCCATCAAGGTCCTCGTCATGGTGGCCTTCATCGGCCTGGGCTTCGCCATCGGACACGGCAACTGGGCGCACTTCACGCAGACCACGGAACGGACCTCCTCGGCGCCCATCCCCGCGCAGTTCGCCATCAGCCTGTTCTGGATCTACGTCGGCTACAGCGGCTGGAACGCGGCCACTTACATCGCCGAGGAGCTGAAGCGGCCGGAGCGCACGCTGCCGCTGGCGCTGACGCTAGGCACCGTCATCGTCGCCACGCTCTACCTGCTGTTCAACGTAGTGTTCATCTACGCCACGCCGCTGTCTGAGATGAAGGGTGTGCTGGCCATCGGCAGCCTCACCGCCAAATCTCTGTTCGGGCCGCAGATCGCGGGCGCCTTCAGCGCATTGCTGGCCGTCTCGCTCATGTCCACAGTGAACGCGATGGTGACCATCGGGCCGAGGCTCTACTATGCCATGGCCAAGAACGGCGCCTTCCTGCCGGTGGCCGCGCGCGTCCACCCGAAGTGGCGCACGCCGGTGCCGGCCATCCTCTGCCAGGGCGCCTGCGCCATGCTGATGACGATGGTGGAGTTCGGCAACCTGATGACCTATATCGGCTACCTGCTGAACCTGTTTGCGATGCTGGCCGTGGCCAGCCTGTTCCGGCTGCGGCGCCGCCCGGACTGGCAGAAGCTGGGCGTGGTCAGCTTCTGCTTCCCGCTGATCCCGCTGCTGTTCGTCGTGCCGGGCGTGTGGCTGGTGATCGCCGGGCTGCGCTTCCAGCCCATGATCTCGCTGGCCGCCGCCGTCACGCTCATCTCCGGAGCGCTGGTCTACCGCCTGCGGCTGAGGGGCCGCGCCGCCGCCTGACAGACCCGCTATTCAGAGCGCCGGGCTACGGCCCGCGGCCAGATGCGGTCTCCGCCGCAGGCGTGGAGCCGCGGCTGGCAGGGCTTGAACCGCGCCGGCGCCAGCAGGGGCAGGCTGCGCGCCGCCCCGGTTGCCGTGGGGCTGATTGTAGCGGCTCACTGCACCTGGGCATTGCCCAGTTGCTGCTGCCACTGATCCCAGCGCTGCTGCGCCTTGAGCCGCGCCGGGCTGGCCTGCTTGGCCTTGTACATCTCCCGGTCCGCCGCCGCCAGCAGGTCTTCGGCATCCGTGCCGTCGTCGGGGAAGGTGGCCGAGCCGACGGAGATGGTGAGTTCCAGGCCCGTCTGCATCCGGGTCTCCTCCAGGGCCGCCCGCCGCATCTGGTCCATGCGCATGGCGGCATGGCTGCCGCTCAGCCCGCCCATCACCACGACGAATTCGTCGCCGCCCATGCGCGCCACGTAGTCGTCCTCGCGGCAGTGGCTTTTCAGCGTGCCGGCCACGATTTTGAGCAGCCGGTTGCCTTCGAGGTGCCCGTACTGGTCGTTGATCTGCTTGAAGTTATCCACGTCGCAGACCACCACGGTGAGTTCCTGCCCCAGGCGCTTGGCGCGCGCCACTTTTCCGTCCAGGTGCAGGAACAGAGATCGCGCATTCGGCAGTTCCGTCAGGAAGTCCGTGGTGGCCGACGTCTCCGCCTGCCGGTAGCGCAGCGCGTTTTCGATGGCCAGCGAGAGCTTCGAGCTCACCACCAGCAGGATCCGCAGGTGGTCCTTCGTGTAAGCGTCGCGCTCGGTGTGGTAGAGCGCCATGACGCCCACCACGCCGTTTACCCCGTGCAGCGGCACCGCCAGCGCCGACCGCAGCGTGGAGAACTTCGACGGGTCGTCCAGGTAGCCGGGTTCGACCGACGGATTGCCGTTCACGATCGGCTTGGCGTTGTCCGCCACCCAGCCCGACAGACCCTGCCCCATCGGGATGTGCAGCGAGGCGAAGAGCCGGAAGTTCTCGCCGCTGACGAACTCGGGCACCAGATGGTCGTCGCGGCGCACGTAGACCGCCATCGCGTCGAACGGGACCAGGCGATTCAGCCTCACGCTGAGCACCGACAGCGTTTCGTCCAGGCTGAGTGAGTTGCCCAGGTCCTGGGCCAGTTCGAACAGCGCGTGCGCCTCCTGCCGCGCGGCCGCGATCAGTGTCAGGAATTCCGGCTGGTCTTCACCCGCGCCGGAGGGCCGGGTCCCCGTGTCTGACGCCTCGAATCCCGCGCCCGGAGCCGCGCCGCCCTGCACCACCACGTCCTTGTTCAGCCTGAGCCCCTCGGTGCGCGTCGCCGTCGCCATTGCCTCCAGTTCCACGTAGCGCCGCGCCACAATCTCCACCACGCGCGGATCGAAGGCCCGGCCCGCGTCCTGCACCACCATTCCCACGGCCTGGTCCAGCGGCAGCGCCTTGCGGTACTGCCGGTCGCTGGCCAGTGCGTCCAGGCAGTCCACCACAGCCAGGATCCTCGAGCCGATCGGGATCTCCTCGCCCCTCAGCCGGTCGGGGTAGCCGCTCCCGTCCCAGCGCTCGTGGTGCGACCGCACGATCGGCACCACGGGGTAGGGAAACCTCACCCGCTCCAGGATCTCGGCGCCTACCACGGGGTGGATCTTCATCTTCTCGAACTCCTCCGGCGTCAGCCTGCCCGGCTTGGAAATGATGTGCTCCGGCACGGCCAGCTTGCCGATGTCGTGCAGCATCGACGCCGCCCGCAGCGCCTCCTTCTCCGCCGGGCTCAGCCCGAGTTCGCGCGCCAGTTCCATGGCGTAGACCTGCACCCGCTGCAGGTGGTCGTGCGTCGTCTCGTCTTTGGCGTCGATGGCCAGCGCCAGCGCCTCGATCGTCCGCAGGTGCAACGACGCCATCTCCTCGGCGTGCTCGAGCGACCCTTCCACCCGGTCCATGTACAGCCGGTAGGCCCGGTAAGGCAGGAAGAACACTGGCAGCAGCAGCACCGGAATCTGCCAGCCTATGTGCCGCATGGCGAGTTGGAACAGGCTGGCCAGCAGCGAGCAGGCCACGTAGAACGGCATGGTCCAGAACTGCTTCTGCCGCCACACGTGTCCCAGGTGTTGGCCGCTCTCCAGCGCCTCCTTCATCGCGTAGGGGAACGAGATGCCCACGAAATACGTGGCGCCCACCAGGATGGCCTGCAGCGTGTCGTTCAACTCCTTCCGGCCGGGCTGCAGATAGACGCCCCGCATGGCGTAATCCGCCAGCCCCACCGAGATCGACGCCACCGCCACCGCAAACAGCGTGTCCATCACCTTCCGCCCCGGCCCCTCGCGCCGGCTCAACGCGTGCGCCGCCGCCGTCGCCGCCGTCAGCAGGAAGGCTTCCGGCACCGTTAGAACCCGCAGCGCGATCATCACGAACACGGCGCTCAGCGGAAACAGGCCCTGCTCCGTGCGGTAACCCACGTGGAACCATGCCGCCAGCACCGCCAGCAGCAGGTAAGAGAGGTACTGCAGGCCGTCCGTCGACTGAAAGGGCAGCAACTGCGGCAGCAGGATGGCCGCACCCATCAGGATGATGAGACGGACATACGTGTTGGCGACGATGGTTTTCTCCATCGAGTCATCTATCGGCCGTTCTTCTTTCGGACATTACCCTAGCGGTTCTAAGCGGCCTTCCCGTCATGTCATAGGCTGATCCGCGCGTGCCGCCGGCCCTACCGGTACTGCCCCTTCCCGCGGAATGATGGGCACTGGACGCGCTCTGCCATTACAACTGGCCGGGGCACGTGCGCGAGCTGCGCAACGTCGTCACCCGCCCGGCCAACTTCGCCGCGGGAGGTGTCAGCCAGCGTGAAAACCTGGGCCTGCCCCTGCGCGCTGCGCCGGCCCGCGGCGCCGCGGTGCACCGCCGTCGCGCGACCTGCCGGACGGAGTCGAGCGCCGCACCACCCGGGCCTGCTCCGGGACACCAACGGCCACCGCCAGCGCGCGGCCGAACTGCTGGGCATCTCGCGGCGCAGGCTGAGCCGCAAGCTGAAGCTCTGCCGCATCGAATCGGCGGAGGGCGTCGAGGCGTGCCCCGGCGCGAGTGCCGCGGAAAGGTGGAGCGATGACATCCGACTTCCAGGAAAAACGGCGTGAGGCCCGCACGCCCGCGCAGGGCCTGGTCCGCTTCCGACTTGCCGGGGCTCCGGGAGTCGACTCCCTCCCGGGGCGGCTGCTCGACAGCGGCCGCCACGGCTTCCGCGCCGCCCACTTCGCCTCCGAGCTGGCCAGCGGCCAGGATGTAGATTTCGAGCGCGCCGGCGCCCGCGGCCGCGTCGCCCGGAACCGCATCGTGGCCGCAGCCGTCGAAAGCGGCTGCTACGTCCTCGAAGACTGAACTGGCTGTACCCGTCCCGCCCCTCCGCTTCGTATAATGATTTGTTTGGGGTTTCGTGTCCCCGCTCTGAGCACATTCATGCGCATCTCGCCGTCCCTCTTCGCGGCCCTTCTTGTGGCCGCCTCCGCCTTTGCCGGCTCAGCCGATCCGCGCCAGGCGTTCAGCCAGCTCCCGGCCTGGTTTGAACCCTCGCCTTCCGGCGCTTCTTTCGCTTCCCGCAGCGCTTCGCTGAACCTCTCCGTGGACGCGGCCGGCGCAACGCTGGCCCAGCCCGCGGGCGCCGTGCGTCTGACCTTCCCCGGCTCCCGCCCGGCCTCCGCCCTCCACGGCCTGCAGCCCGGCCTGGCCACCACCCAGTACCTTGTCGGCTCCAACCGCGCCGCCTGGCGGCGCAACGTGCCGCACTTCGAAAAGGTGGCCGCGCGCTCCGTCTATCCCGGCATCGACGTCGTCTACTACACCGCCGGTAAGGCCCTCGAATACGATTTCGTGGTGCAGCCCGGAGCCCGGCCCGCGGACATCAGGCTGCGCTTTTCCGGCGCCCGGCCCGCCCTCCAGGCCGACGGCTCCCTGCTGGTGGCCGGCAGCTTCCGCCAGCACGCGCCCTTCGCCTACCAGGAGCGCGGCGGCCGCCGCGTCCAGGTGCCCGCCGGCTACCGCCTCGACGGCGACGACGTGGCCTTCCAGGTCGGAGAATACGATCCGTCGCTGCCTCTCGTCATCGACCCTGTCCTCACCTGGTCCGGCTACTTCGGCGGCTCCCAGGCGGAGACGATCCTCGCCGCCGCCGCCGCCCCCGACGGCAGCTACTGGCTGACCGGCTCTTCCCGCTCCGTCATCGACATTCCCCCCGGGATCGATCCCCTCCGCTGGACCCGCAACGGCACCATCAGCTCTACCGTGCTCTCCGACGCCATCGACGCCGGCGCCACCTCCATCACCGTGGATACCATTATCGGCTTCCCCACCACGGCCCCCTTCAACATCCGCGTCGACGACGAAGTCATGACCGTCACCGACGGCGCCGGCACCACCACCTGGACTGTCACCCGCGGCATCGAAGATACAGTGGCCGTCGCCCACGCCGACGCTGCCATCGTTTACAACTACCAGCCGGACCTGACCACCAAGGAGACCTTCCTGGCCCGCATCGTGCCCGACGGCGCCGCCTGGAAGCTCACCTATTTCACTTACATCGGCGGCACCGCCGACGACGAAGCCACCGGCATCGCCATCTCCGGCAATCGGATCGCCCTCACCGGCACCACCTCCTCCACCGACTTCCCGGTCAGCTCCAATGCCTTCCTCACCACCAAGCAGGAGGAGATCGACATGTTCGTCCTGCTCTACGATCCCGCCGCCTCCGGTTCGGATTGCCTCGTGTTCTCTTCCTACTACGGCGGGGAGAAGAGCGAGTACCCGCTGTCCATCGCAGCCGGTCCCAACGATCGCCTGGCCATCGGCGGCTACACCACCTCCGGTTTCCTCAAGTTCGTCGAGTCCGGCCAGGCTCTCCAGCCCGCCAACCGCGGCGGCGTTGAAGGCTTCGTGGTCGTTGTCCAGCCGCTGAAGGCCTTCCCCGAGTCGTTCCTCTACGCCACCTTCTTCGGCGGCTCTTCCACCGACATCGTCTCTTCCGTCGCCTTCGACGCGCAGGGCAAGGTCTACTTCGCCGGCACC
>DAHVTI010000185.1 GCA_027324255.1 Bryobacterales bacterium
CCCGCCCTCCTCATCGACCTCGACGCCCTCGACGCGAACATCGCCAAAATGGCCGCCCACTGCCAAGCCAAGGGCCGCGCCCTCCGCCCCCACGGCAAAACCCACAAGTGCCCCGACATCGCCCGCCGCCTCATCCGCGCCGGTGCCGTCGGTGCCTGCGCCGCCAAGCTCAGCGAAGCCGAAGCCTTCGCCCGCCACGGCATCGGCGGCCTCCTCGTGACCACCGCCGTCATCGGCCCCCACAAAATCGAGCGCGCCACCGGCCTCGCCCGCCTCAAGCCCGACACCATCTTCTGCGTCGACGACCCCCGGAACGCCGCCGATCTCAACGACGCCGCCCGCGCCGCCAAACTTCGCCTGAATCTCGCCATCGACCTCTACGTCGGCAATCGCACCGGCATCCCCGCCGGCCAGCCCGCCCTCGCCCTCGCCCAATCCATTGCGAAACTCCCCAACGTCCGCCTCGCCGGCCTCCAGGCCTACGCCGGCCACGCCTCCCACCGCAACGGCTTTGAGGCCCGCCGCGCCCTCTCCCGCACCGTCATGCAGACCGCCGTCGACACCCGCCGCTTGCTCGAGACGCAAGGCATCCCCTGCCCCCTGCTCACCGGCGGCTCCACCGGCACCTACAACATCGATTCCGACATCGACGGCGTCACCGAACTCCAGCCCGGCAGCTATCTCTTCATGGACGTCGACTACGCCCGCATCGGCGGCAGCGACGGCCCCGTCTACCGCGACTTCCGCCACTCCCTCACCGTCCTCACCACCGTCGTCAGCAAACCCTCCGCCACCGAAGCCGTGGTGGACGGCGGCCTCAAGGCCTTCTCCACCGATAAGCCCTTCCCCCCCGAGGCGCGCGGCATCGACGGCCTCGTCTTCTCCTGGGGCGGCGACGAGCACGGCAAGCTCAACCTCGCCAGGGCATCCAAGCCCCTCAACCTCGGCGACCGCGTCGAGTTCGTCATCCCCCACTGCGATCCCACCGTCAACCTGTACGACCGCCTCTACGGCGTCCGCGGCCGCCAGGTCGAACTCTCCTGGAAAATCGCCGCCCGCGGCATGAGCCAGTAGCGAACCCCGCCGCCTGGCATATCCTGGTGGCAACGTGAAGCACGCTCTCATCCTCCTGGCGGCCGCCCTCTCGGCCGAGCCGCTCCCCACCGCGAAAACCCTCGTCAATTCCCTCGGCATGACGCTCGTCCGCATCGAGCCCGGCGCCTTCCGCATGGGCGAATCCGCCACCCTCCCCGACGCCTATCTCGAGCCCCTCACCTACCCCACGCGCTCCGAGCTGATGCAGCGCTTCCCCACCGTGGACCCCGCCCGCTTCCGCATCCCCTTCGAGGCCCGCCGCCGCGGCGACTACGACGAGCGCCCCGTCCACCCCGTGCGCATCACTCAGCCCTTCTATCTCGCCGCCACCGAAGTCACCAACGCCCAGTACGAGCAGTTCGACCCCGCCCACCGCACCCTCCGCGGCCGCAACGGCTTCTGCAGGGAAGCCAATGAGGCCGTCGTCTTCGTCAGTTGGCAGGACGCCCTGGCCTTCTGCGACTGGCTCACGCACCGCGAAGGCATCCCCTACCGCCTGCCCACCGAAGCCGAGTGGGAATATGCCGCACGCGCCGGAACCACCACCCTCTTCCACACCGGCGACGAACTCCCTGCGGCTTTCCTCAAGAACGCCCGCTCCACCGGCTACCGCTCCCCATCCGACATCGTCCCCCTCTTCACCGGCCGCACCCCCGCCAATCCCTGGGGCCTCTACGACGTCCACGGCAACGTCGAGGAGTGGGTCGCCGACTGGTACTCACCCTACAGCGCATCTCCTCAGTCCAATCCCGCCGGCCCCGCCCAAGGCGATTTCAAGGTGACCCGCGGAGGCAGCCACGGAACGGATCCTTACTACCTCCGCTCGGCCAACCGCGGCGGCGCGCCGCCGGAGACGCGCAACTGGCTCATCGGCTTCCGCGTTGCCGTGGGCCGCGCGCCCGCTCTCGCCCCGCCGCCCGCCGCGCCGCCCGCCCGAGCCGCGGCGCCCGCGCCGCCCGCGCATCCGTCGGAAAGGCCCTTCTTCCAAGGTCCGCGCCGCTTCGTCCGCATCCCGCCCAACTCCCACGGCCCCCTCTACTCCCACCACAACCACGACACCGCCATCGCCGAATGTCCCAACGGCGACCTCCTCGCCATCTGGTACACCTGCGAACAGGAGCGCGGCCGCGAAGTCGCCGTCGCCTCCGCCCGCCTGCGCCGCGGCGCCCGCGAGTGGGACCCCGTCCAGCCCTTCTGGGACACCCCCGACCGCAACGACCACTGCCCCGCCCTCTGGTACGACGGTAGGCAGACCCTCTATCACATCAACGGCCTCGCCGCCGCCACCCGCTGGGAGCCCCTCGCCATCATCCTCCGCACCTCCACCGACAGCGGCCGCACCTGGTCCCCCGCCCGCTACATCGTCCCCGAGTTCGGCTTCCGCAACATGGTCGGCCAGCCCGTCTTCCGCCTCGCCGGCGGCGCCAGCGCCGGCGGCGCAATCGAAGACGGCGCCATCGCCTTCGGAGCCGATGCCGCCGGCGGCTCCACCCTCTGGATCACGCACGACGAAGGCAAAACCTGGAACGACCCCGGCGGCACCATCCGCGGCGTCCACGCCGGCGTCGTCCAGCTCCATGACGGCCGCTTGTTGGCCCTCGGCCGCGGCCAGGATATCGGCGGCTGGATGCCCCGCAGCGTCTCCGCCGACATGGGCCGCACCTGGACTTACTCGCCTTCTCCGCTCCCCCCCATCGGCGGCGGCCAGCGCCTCGTCCTCATGCGCCTCCAAAGCGGCGCTCTCTTCTACGCCGGCTTCGCCCGCGACATCCACCACTTCCAGCCCCTCAGGAAGGGTGAAGGCGACCAGCGCGGCGCCACCAGCCTCTTCGCCGCTCTCTCTTACGACGAAGGCCAGACCTGGCCCGTCCGCCGCATCGTCACCGGCAATCGGCCCGAACACCCCGCCGAAACCATCGACGGCGGCCTCATCCGCATGAGCCCCGCCACTTCTGAAATGCAGGGCTACCTCGCCGCCACCCAGGCCCGCGACGGCGCCATCCACCTCATCAGCAGCATCAGCCACTACGCCTTCAACCGGGCCTGGCTCGAACAGCCGCAACCACCCGCCTCGCGCGACCCCAAGCCCCAGGCCAATCCCAGGCCGCTCTTCACCATCGACGTCGACGCCAGTTCCCCAGGCGAGGTCGAACTCTGGGACCCCCACGGCGCCCTCGTCACCAACCACTACCTCATCCCCATCCGCGCCGGCAAATACCGCATCCTCATTCGCCCCGACACTGCCGCGCAAATCTACCTCGACAACAAACTCGTCAATACCCTCGCCGCCGGCCACATCATCGACTGGCGCCTCCCCGCCCGCGGCCGCCACCTCGAAACCCGCGGCGGAGCCAAGGCCGGAATCCGTGAATAAACAGCTCCGCAGCCACATCGCCATCGCCGCCCCCGCCCACCGAGAAACCGCCGGCGGCACCGAAGCCCCCCTCCGCCCCGTCCTCGGCTTCGAGCCCCGCTGGTTCCACGTCCGCTGCGGCATCGACTTCCGCGAGCCCTGGCACCGCGACCCCGCTTACCGCCGCGCAACTCTCCTCACCATGCGCGCCGAACTCCAGCGCGCCTTCCCTGCCGCCACTCAATGGAGCGGCCCCGAAGCCCACGACGCGAACACCATCGCCGGCTGCTTCGGCGTCGGCCTGATGCCCGCCGTCTTCGGCCTGCCCCTGCGCTACTACCCCGACCGCTGGCCCCACCCCGAGCCCGGCGCCGAACTCTCTGATGCTCGCGTCGAAGCCCTCCACCAGGATCAACTCCTCACCGCCCCCTTCGTCTCCACCCTCCTCCAGCAAATCGACTCGATCGCCGCGACCTCAATTGGCAGGGCGTCCTCAGCACCGCCTTCCATCTCCGCGGCCAGCGCATCTTCGAAGACATGGCCGTACGGCCCGAATTCGCCGCAATGCTCTTCGACGTCATCACCCAAACCACCATCCGTCTCGGGCAAACGGTCCAGCAGCGCCAGCGCAACTCCGGCTTCGCCATCGACTGGATGTGCGTCAGCAACTGCACCCTCAGCATGATCTCCCCGGCCATGTACCGCCGCCTGCTCCAGCCCTTCGACGCCCGCATCGCACAATCCTTCGCCCGCTTCGGCGTTCACACCTGCAACTGGGACGCCACCCGCCATTTCAAAGTCCTCCGCGAACTCCCCCGCAAGGGCCATCTCGACATGGGCGCCGGCGCCCATCTCTCCTTGGCCAACGAGATGTTCCCCGGCGCCCGCCGCGCCGTCCTCGTCCACCCCAACCTCTTACAGCAGCCCAACGAACTCGATCCGCTTCTGAACCGCATCTGGAGCCAACTCGCCCCCTGCGACGTCATCCTCGCTGACATCCCCTGGGACACCCCCGACGCCGCCGTGAACGCTTTCCTCGCGCATTGCGCGGCCGCGGCCGCCGGCTAGCCCGCCGCCGTCAGAGTCAGCCGTCCGTGCTGCACACCCTTCGTCGCAATCAGCCTGTCC
>DAHVTI010000223.1 GCA_027324255.1 Bryobacterales bacterium
GGGCCGCCCATGATCCAGCAGCAGACGTCGATGTTGTGCAGGTGCTGTTCGACGATCTGGTCGCCGCAGATCCAGAGGTTGGAGTACCAGTTGCGGTGCTGCCACTCGAACTCGCCCCACTTGGGGTTGCGGCCGCCGAGCTGCTGGAGGACGGGGCCGCCGACCCAATAGGCATAGAGGGCGGTGATGTCGCCGAGCTTGCCGTTCCTGATGGCGTCGACGTTCTCGACGTAGAAGGGGTCGCTGTGGCGCTGGGCGCCGCTGACCACGGACAACTTCTTTTCCACACTCTTCTTTCCGGCGGCCATCATGCGGCGGACGCCGGTGGCATCGACGCCGAAGGGTTTTTCGCAGAAGACGTGCTTGTTGGCTTCGATGGCGGCCTCGAAGTGGAGGGGGCGCCAGCCGGGAGGCGTGGCGAGGAAGACGACGTCGATGTCGGTCTTGAGCAGTTTCTGGAAGGCGTCGAAGCCGACGAAGCGCTTGTCGGGCTCCACCTTGATGCGGTTCTGGATGGGGCGGCCGCGGAGGCGCTTGAGGCTGCCTTCGAGCTTGTCTTCGAAGGCGTCGGCCATGGCGACGAGCTCGACCGCCGGGTCGCCGGCCATGGCATTCTCAACGGCCTGGGTGCCGCGCCCGCCGCAGCCGACGAGGCCGATTTTCAGGGTGGAGGGGGCCCAGCCGCGAACGAGTTCGGGGCGGACGATGGTGAAGGCGGCGCCCGCAGCCGCCGGGCCGGTCAGGAAAGACCGGCGGGAACGAATCGTATTCTTGATGTCCATTTTGTTTCGGCACCTCAGCCGCCGACCATTGTATAACCTGAAGCAGTACGAAGGAGAAGTACCGATGAGACCTCGCGATCTGTCCCCGGAAGAGTTCAGGAAGTACGGCTACGAGGTGGTGGACTGGATTGCGCGCTACCTGGACCAGACGGGCGAGTACCCGGTGGCGCCGCGCGTGCAGCCGGGGGAACTGGTGGACGCGCTGCCCGCGTCGGCGCCGGCGGAAGGCGAGCCAATGGAGCGGATTCTGGAGGACTTCGACAAGCTGGTAGTGCCGGCGGTGAACCACTGGAACCACCCGCGGTTCCACGGCTACTTTTCGGTGAGCGCGTCGGGGGCGGGCATCCTGGGAGAGATGCTGGCGGCGGCGTTGAACGTGAACGGCATGCTGTGGAAGTCGTGCCCGGCGGCGGTGGAACTGGAGCAGGTGGTGATGAGCTGGCTGCGGCAGTGGCTGGGGCTGCCGGAGGAGTTTTTCGGGATTGTGCACGACACGGCCTCGACGTCGACGCTGCACGCCATCGGGGCGGCGCGGGCGATGGCGGACGAGGGGCTGAGAGAAGAAGGCGCGGCGCCGGGCCTGGTGCTGTACACCTCGGAGCACGCGCACTCGTCGGTGGAGAAGGGCGCGCTGGCGCTGGGGCTGGGGCGCAGGAACGTGAGGAAGATCGGGGTGGACGGCGAGTACCGGATGCGGCCGGAGCTGCTGGCGGCAGCGATTGCGGCGGACCGGGCGGAGGGCCGGCGGCCGTTCTGCGTGGTGTCGACGGTGGGCACGACGTCGGTGACGAGCGTGGATCCGGTAGCGGCGGTGCAGGAGATCGCGGAAGGCGAGGGTCTGTGGCATCACATCGACGGGGCCTACGGCGGCGTGGCGGCGATGCTCGAGGAAAACCGCTGGATGCTCAAAGGCGCCGAGCGCGCCGACTCGCTGGTGGTGAACCCGCACAAGTGGCTGTTCACGCCGATCGACTTCAGCGCGTTCTACTGCCGGCGTCCTGACGTGCTGCGCAAAGCCTATTCGCTGGTGCCGCCGTACCTGGCGTCGCAGGAGAACCCGCGGGCGGTGAACCTGATGGACTATCGCATCCCGCTGGGCAGCCGGTTCCGGGCGCTGAAGCTGTGGTTCGTGATGCGCAGCTTCGGCTACGAGAAGTTCTGCGCGGTGATTCGCGACCACATCGCCTGGGCGAAGGAACTCGCCGATGTGGTGGCCGCCCACCCGCTGTTCGAAGTGGCCGCGCCGGTGCCGATGTCGCTAGTGTGCTTCCGCCTGAAGGCGGGGGACGAGGCAAGCAAAGCGCTGCTGGAGAAGGTGAACGAATCAGGCGAGGCGTTCCTGTCGGGCAATGTGCTGGACGCCCGGTACGTGCTAAGGATCGCCATCGGCAACCTGGGCACGCAGCGGGAAGACGTGTTCCGGAGCTGGGCGGCGGTGCGAACGCTGGCCGAGCAGGGGTGAGGGCGGCCTCAACTGGTGCGGGGAACCGGTGAGGATTCGTGCATGCTCTGAATTTCCGCCTCGAGGTTCCGGAGGCTGGCGCCGACGGCTTCGAGATCGGCGCGGGCAGCCGCGTCATCGAGCGAGTCCGCCCAGCGGACGACGCCGGGGGCGGAGAGACTGATGGCGGCGCCGTGGATCTTCAGGGCGTCTTCCCGGAGTTGGAGGAGGTCGCCGTCGGAGGCGGCCTGATGCATCCGCATGAGGCGTTCCGGAGCGAGTTGGGTGAAGAGCTGAAGCATCTGCCCGGCGAGGGCGGGATCGGCGCCGGCGGGCGGCGGGGCTTCCGGCTGCGCGGCCGGCGCGGTTTGGGCGCGCGCGCACGCCTGTGCCAGGTACTGTTCGACGACGGTGAGCAAGTGCTTATGGTCGACGGGCTTGGCGAGATACTCGTTCATGCCCGCCTGCAGGCAGATCTCGCGGTCGCCGTTCATGGCATGGGCGGTCATGGCGATGATCGGCAGCCCGGCCAGCCGCGGGTTGGCGCGAATCTGGTGGGTGGCTTCGAGCCCGTCGAGAACGGGCATCTGGACGTCCATGAGAATCAGGCGGTAGTCCCCGCGGGCCAACAGGTCCAAAGCTTCCTGCCCGTGGTTGGCCACATCCACCAAGTAGCCTTTCTTGCGCAGCAGGCTGGTGACGACTTTCTGGTTGATGAGGTTGTCTTCGACAAGGAGGATGGGGCCGCGGGGGGCTTCCTCGCCGGCGGCGGAGGCGGCGGCGGGCAGATCGCCGGTCTGCCCGAACGACTCCGGCGCGGCCGCGAACGGGAGCAGGACATTGAAGACGCTCCCCTTGCCGGCCGCGCTTTCCAGGCCGATGCGGCCGCCCTGCATCTCCGTCAGCTTTTTGGCGATGGCCAGGCCCAGCCCCGTGCCGCCGAAGCGGCGGCTGATGCTGCCATCGGCCTGAGAGAACTCGTCGAAGATGGCGGCCTGCTGCTCGAGGCTGATGCCGGGTCCGGTGTCGGCGACCTGGATGCGGACGTGAACCGGCCTGGAATCGTCGAGGATCCCGGAGTCCAGCTTCAGCTCCGCTCGCACGGAGCCGAAGGAAGTGAACTTGACGGCGTTACTGAGAAGATTGGAGAGGATCTGGCGGACCCTGAGGGGGTCTCCGACGAGCACGCGAGGGACGCCGGCATCCACGGACCAAGTCATGGCAAGGCCCTTGCTTTTGGCACGGGCGCGATAGGTCTTGACGCTGTCGGCCAGCAGGCGGCGCGGCTCGAAGGGAATCTCCTCGAGGACCATGCGGCCGGCTTCGATCTTGGAGAGGTCCAGCAGGTCGTTGAGCAGCGAGAGTAGCGAATGGGCGCAGCTCTGGGCCGTCGTCAACTGCTCCTTCTGTTCCGCGTTCAAGGGACTTTCCAACACCAGTTCCAGCATTCCGATCACTCCGCTCATGGGGGTCCGCAACTCGTGCGACATATTGGCCAGGAACTCGCTCTTGGCCTGAGTGGCCTGCATTGCCTTTTGCATGGCCTGCTCCAACTCATCGGTCCGGGCGCGGATCTTCTCTTCCAATTGTTCCTGGTATTCCCGGAGCTGCGCCTGCGAGGAGGCGAGGGTGCCGATCATCCGGTTGAAGCTCCGGCCGAGGAGTTCGATTTCGTCGCCGCTCGGGGCGACTTCTACAGGCTGCAGCCTGCCGTCGCAGGCGGCCTGAATGCCGCCCTGCAACTGTTCCAGGGGGCGGATGAGGAGGCGGCAGCAGAAACGCCACATGAAGGCCGCGACCAGGACGAGAACGAGCAGCAGAATGAAGGCCTTGCCAGCGGGCATGCGGCGGCTGACAGAAATGTCGTAAGCCAGCATGACGGCGATCACCCAGAGGGTGAGGGCCCCTACAACCACTGAAAGTTTGGCGGCGATTGACCGCCTGCCGGCCGGACACATCGAAGGAAATACTCCTGTACCACATTCGGATGATTTCCTCGCCCACGCCATCAGTGAAAACACCGAGAAGGCACTCAGGAGAAAATGGAGGCGTGGCGACATCCGACCCCGGCATCATCCTGGACCTGATCGAGAGCTTCCGCCGCTCCAAGGCCCTGTTCACGGCGGCCTCGCTGGGGGTGTTCGACCGGCTCTCGGGAGCCTGGGCCACGGCGGCGGAACTGGCGGCCGAACAGGGGTTGAACGAAGAGGCGCTGGGACGCCTGCTGGACGGCTGCGCGGCGCTGGGGCTGCTGGAGAAGGAGGACGGGCGCTACACCAACGCCGCGGTGGCCGAGGATTACCTGCGGCGGGCGGCGCCGGACAGCCTGGCGGGCTACGTGTTGTATTCAGATGCGGCGCTTTACCCGATGTGGGGCCACCTGGAGGATGCCATCCGGGCAGGGAGCCACCGCTGGACGCAGACGTTCGGGTGGGAGGGCTCGATCTTCGATCATTTCTTCCACACGCCGGAGTCGCGGCGGACGTTTCTGGACGGGATGCACGGCTTCGGCCGGCTCAGTTCGCCGGAAGTGGTGCGTGTGTTCAACCTGAGCCGGTTCCGGCACATCGCCGATTTGGGAGGCGGGACGGGGCACCTGGCGATTGCGGCGTGCGAGCGATACGGGCAGATGACGGGGACGATCTTCGACCTGGCGGGCGCGGTGGAATCGGCCCGGAGGCACGTGGAGGCGTCACGCGCCGCCGGGCGGCTGCGCCTGCAGGCGGGGGATTTCTTCGAGGACCCGCTGCCGCAGGCGGACCTCTACGCGCTGGGCCGCGTCCTGCACGACTGGCCGGAGGCGAAGATCCACCGGCTGCTGGGCCGGATTCGCGAGGCGCTGCCGGAAGGCGGGGGGCTGCTGATCGCGGAGACGCTGCTCGACGACGGGCGGCCCGGGCCGGTGCACGCGCAGATGCAGTCGCTGAACATGCTGATCTGCACGGA
>DAHVTI010000230.1 GCA_027324255.1 Bryobacterales bacterium
GGCATCGCCCGGCGGGGCGCAGTTCGAAACTGGCCGCCCCGCCGAATTTCTTCGGGCTCATCAGGACTTACCTTTCGCCGGCTGCTGCTCGAAGCAGTTGCCTGGGTTGAAAGCCGCCGGAGCGGCCGCCCTACTTAAGGCGATGAATTGGGGACTCGCTGGCCAGCGGTTCTTACCCCGCAGAAGAGTTTCGCACAGGGGGCAAAGCGTTTTCCTGGAAGTTGTTTGAAACATTGGGGCGGTTGGTTGTCACCGCATAAGTTCTCATCGGCGAATCGGGCAGGCACAGATGGGGAGACGGGAGGGAGTTCGGTCCGATTCGGTGATGAGACCGGGGTGGCCGGGGCCGGACCTGGAGGTCCGGCCGCAGGCGTGGCCGCCTGCCCCACGGGGCGCGGGATGGGATATGCTCAGGGCACTGGAGGCTTGAAATGAGAATGCCGAAGCGGAGTTTTCTGAAGTGGCTGGTGGCCGGATTGCTTTCGGTGGCTTTGGGCGCGGCGCAGCCGGCGCAGCCGAAACGGACGCCGGACGTGCCTTATGTGCCGACGACGGAGCCGGCGGTGGAGGCGATGCTGAAGCTGGCCGGTGTGACTTCGAGCGACACGGTGTACGACCTGGGCTGCGGCGACGGGCGTATCGTGGTGACGGCGGCGAAGAAGTACGGCGCGCACGGGGTGGGGATCGACATCAACCCGGTGCGCATCGGCGAAGCGAAGGAAAACGCCAAGAAGAACAACGTCGAGAACCTGGTGCGCTTCGAGGAGAAGGACTTGTTCGAGGCCGATATCAAAGACGCCACGGTGGTGACGCTGTTCCTGCTGTCGAGCGTGAACCTGAAGCTGCGGCCGAAGCTGCTGGCGGATTTGAAGCCGGGCACGCGCATCGTGTCGAACACGTTCGACATGGGCGACTGGAAGCCGGACAAGGAGTTCACGCTGGAGGACGACGGCGAGGACTCCTACCTGAGCCACCGGTTCTACTTGTGGACGGTGCCGGCGAAGGCCGGCTCGGGCAAGTAGATCAAGCCACCACTTCGACGTCCCAGCCCCAGCCGGGGCGGTCGTGGGGACGGGTGTAGAGGCCGGCGGGTCCGGCGGTGATGTTGTACTGCTCGCGCCAGAGCTCGTACACCTCTTTCGGGCCGCCGGGGGCGGGCATGAAGAGTTCGGCCCAGGGGGCGTTGACGTTGGCGATGATCCAGTGAATGGCTCCGCTCAAGCCGCCGCCGTGGGGGATGACGGGGATGTCGTAGGCGGCGGCGAGCGAGCCGATGCGGCGCAGCTCGGTGAGGCCGCCGCACCAGTTGAGGTCGGGCTGCCAGATGGAGGCGGCGCGGTGTTCGAGGAGCTGGCGGAAGCCGTAGCGGCCGTATTCGTGTTCTCCGGTGGCGATGCGGGTGGAGTGGATGGAGGCGTTGAGCCGGCCGAAGCCGGCATAGTCATGCGGCTGGAGCACCTCCTCGATCCAGTAGACGCGGTAGGGGGCGATGAGGTCGGCCATTTCGCGGGTGTAGTCCTCGGTCCAGGCCATCCAGCAATCGAGCATGATTTCGCCGTCGGGGCCGAGGGCGGCGCGGGCGCGCTTGACGAGGTCGACGTTTTTGCGGATGCCTTCGCGGCCGTCGGCGGGGCCGTGGGGGATGGCGAGCTTCATCATTTTGAAGCCGGCCTCGATGTGCTGGCCGATGTCGTTGCCGGTGCAGTAGGCGGGGACGCGGGGTTTGACGGCGCCGCCGAGGAGGCGGTAGAGGGGCTGGTTGAGGGCCTTGCCGATGATGTCCCAGAGGGCGAGGTCGACGCCGCTGATGGCGTTCATGGTGACGCCCATGCGGCCGTAGTGCATGGTGGAGCGCCAGCAGATGTCCCAGAGGCGTTCGATGTTGAAGGGGTCTTCGCCGAGGAGGAGTTTCGAGAGGTGATCGGTGACGATGGGGCCGCCGCCGGGGCCGCCGTTGCCGAGGCCGGTCAGCCCCGCGTCCGTGGCGATTTCGACGGTGAAGCCGGGGACCTTGCCGGGGTCGGGGAAGAAGAGAGAGCGGGTGGCTTTGTACTCGGGGTAGACGGACATGGGGTTGGCCACTTCGACGTTCTGGGTGGACCACGAGCCGGCGGCGGGCTTGTAGGCGGGGGCGGGATGGCGGGGGCGGGTGCGGACGAGGCGCACGGAGGTGATCTTCAGGCGGCCGGGCGCGGGCAGGAGCGGCTGGGCGAAGGAAGGGGCGAGGGGGGCCAAGGCGGAAGCTGCGAGGAAGCGGCGGCGCTGCATGGGCGATTTCTCCTGCAGCGATGGTACAACCTGTAAGGCTTCGTGAAAACGGCGGGCAGGAGTATAATTCTGGGCCATGGTGCGTCCTGAAAGACGCGTTGTTCTAGCAGGTGCAAGTCCTGTCCGGGTAAGCGCCGGAGCGCCCGGGAGCAGACTCCAGCCGGGAGGAGAGATCCGACCGAGCCGAGCGGAGTGTCGAAAGCCCTTGAAAGAGAGGGGAGCAAGCCAGCGGGCCGCAACGAACAGTGAACGCAATAGCCTCGTCAAATTATCAGCCGAAAGGTGTTTG
>DAHVTI010000302.1 GCA_027324255.1 Bryobacterales bacterium
GCTTTCAGCTCTGCCGGCACCTTCCCCGGGAACTCCTTTTCGATCAGCGCCAAGTTGCCGTCGTTCTCGTCGATGGCGACGCGCGTCCAGACGGCGTTGGAATCCGCCAGGTTGTTCTTCGCCGCCCCGGCCAGGGCCGGCAGGGCCTCCAGCCGCGCGATGATGTGGTTCCAGCGTTCGGCCGCGGGGGCGTATTCCACTGAATACGGCGTGAACAGCGCGTTGCCCGCCAGCTCCACGTAGACGGTCGGGTTGTGCCGCCAGGATTGAATGGTGTCCAGGTCCAGCAGCGCCAGCTCCACCTGGTTCTTCATCAGGTCGAGGTCGGCCTGGGATTCGGCGTCGAGCTTCTCTCTATCCAATCCATTCAGCCGGCTCTGCCACTCGCGCCAGTGCTTGCGCTGCGCCTCCATGCCCGCCGGACTCATGTCGTCCAGCTTTTCGTCCAGCTTCACGCCGTTGTGGGTGTGCAGGCCAACGCTGGTGGCGGAGACGGGCGAAAGCGCCAGCGACGAATGGACGAACTCCGACGTCAGGGCTTCAAACGCGGCCGGCTCCAGAGCCTTCTTGCCGCAGCCGGAGAGGAGGAGGGCGGAGGCGCACGCCGCCTGTAATGCCAACTTCATTCAGCCAGTTTATCAAGGCCGCCCTGGCTCCCACTTCACGCATCCGGGCCGGGGGCAGCGCGTCGGCCGTCAGTTCAAGGCGCGGAAGTCCAGCACCTTCAGCCGGCCGGCCACTCCCGGCGCCGCGCCCGCCGGGTCGTACTCGACGGACACCGGAAGCCCTTTCTGGGGGCCGCAGGTCATGTCCACCTTGCCGCCGGCGACGCCCACCACAGTCACCTGCCCCGGGTCGTCGATCAAGTAGGCGGTCCGGCCCGGCGCCGATTCCAGCCACATCTTCGCCCCTCCGCCTTCGCACTGCAGTTCGACGAACCGCCCCTTCGCCGTGCCCAGCTCCGGCACGGGCTCCGCCGCCGTCCGGAGCGGGGCCGAGGGAACGGGACTCCGGCCCGGGGCGTCGGGCCGGCTCAATGCCGGACGCTCTCCGCCGCCCGCCTCCTCCATGGCTGCCATCGGAGGAGGCGCGGCGCCGGCCCGCTCCAGGAAGCGCAGCAGACTCTCGGCCTCATTCTTCTCCGCCGGAGACCGCGCCTGCGCCAGCATGCGCCGCGCCGCCTTCGCCGCCTCCTCGCGGTTGCCGGATTCCGCCAGCGCGAACGCCAGCACCTTGAAGAAGCGCGGCGCCACCTCCGGGCTGACCGCCTTGACCGGCTGCAGGCTCTTCAATGCGTCCGTGGCTCGCCGCTGCATCACGTACTGCGCCGCCAGCTCCACCCGTGCCTCAGTCCGGCCCGGCTCCACTTCCAGCAGACGCTCCAGCACCTGCGAGCCGCGCGCGGCCGACTCGCCCGCCGCCATGCGCCCGTAGTCCCACAGCAGCCGCGGGTTTTTCGTCCCCAGGTCGAACGCCTTGCCGAAGTGCTGCTGCGCTTCGCCCGGTTTGCCGCGCCGCAAGGCGTCATAGCCCAATCGGGCGAACGGCTCCGGCCGGTGCGGCGCTTCCGCCGCCAAGCGCGCCAGCCGCCTGCGGACCTCCTGCTCCCGCTCCGGCGGAACGTGCAGGTCCAGCAGCACCAGTTCCAGGTCCACGCCTTCCACCGGCACGGCGGCCACGGGGGCGGCGGACTTCTCCGCCAACGCCGGCAGCAGCACGCCCTGGAACAGAATCCCATTCAGATAGTTCTGGAGGTCGTCCTCGATCTTCGCCAGGGGCTTGCCGTAGATTCTCTCCAGCGCCCGCCCAGAGTCCTCGCCGCCCGAAATCGCGCTCACCGTATCGCCGAAGTTCCTGCGGTAGGCCGCACTGAGGGCCAGCATGTGGGTCAGCGCCCAGCCTTCGTTGTACAGGCTCCCCGCCTTGTCCTTCTCGTTGTAGAGCGCCGAGGAGTGGTCCGCCGCGAGCAACTCTCCGAGCGGCACCCAACGCGACTGGGCCAGTGCCTCTCTCCGCCCCGGAATCAGTTCCCCCACCAGCACCTGCTTGCCCTGCGGCTTCAGCGTCGAATACAGCTCCGCCAGCCCCTCGCCCAGCCACGGCGGCAGCCGCAGCCCCGAGTGGTTCGCCACCAGGTGCACATACTCGTGCACTGCCACCGGAAATACCTGCGTGGCCGCGCTGCTCAAAACAATGCAATCCCGCTGTGCGCCGCCTTGGTAGTAGGCCACGGCGAAATCGTTCAAGCGGTAAGGATCGAACTCCTTTTTTGAACCGAAGATGACGATCCGCACCACTTCCTCTCTCACTTTTCGAGCCGGCATCATCGGCCCGAAGATGCCGCGCACCTGCTCGAAATGCTTGAGCGCTTCCCGCGTCGCTCGCTCGCCCGCGCTGCTGTAGGCTTCGAAATGCTCCGTGCGCATCAGAATCCATTTCGGGTCCGCCGCCGCCGAGCACCAGGGAATCAGTAGCGCAATCGCCCACCACCATTGCCGGGTCATTTCCTGATATTACACGCCACGGCGGAAAAATTGCCGCCGCCACTGGCCCCGCTGCCTCCCTGCCCCTCGGCGGCCTCGCCGCATTGCATACACTGGGAGGCATGTTTCAGGCGCTGCTGCTCGCTTTCCAGACCGCCGCTGTCCCCGCCATGCCCCCGCAATCGCTGGCCGAGACCCCGGCCATGCGCGAGGCCCGCTCCGTGGCTGAAAGCACCGCCGCCGCCCCGCGGAGCCTGCTGACCCGGGCCGAGACCTCCGGCTTCCGCGAAACCGGCAGCTACGACGAGGCCGTAGCCTTCTACCGCGCGCTCGCAAAGGCCTCCCCCTTCGCCCGGCTCCTGCCCATCGGCGCCACCGGAGAGGGGCGGACCCTCTACGCGCTCGTCGTTTCCAAGGACAAGGCTTTCACCCCGCAGGCGGCCCACCGCTCCTCCAAGCCCGTGGTCCTGCTGCAGAACGGCATCCACGCCGGCGAGAACGGCGGCAAGGACGCCGCCATGATGCTGCTGCGCGACGTCCTGGTCACCAAACGCCTGACCGCGTGGCTGGA
>DAHVTI010000248.1 GCA_027324255.1 Bryobacterales bacterium
GGCGGACGTGCAGTTGAAAGAAGGCCGGCCCGTGGTGCTGCTGGTGCGGGAGACGCCGCTGCACGCCGGCCACCTGCGGCTGATGTCGCAGGCGGCCGAAAACGGCGCCGTCATCATGCCGCCGGTGCCGGGCTTCTACAGGTGGCCGCAGACGCTGGACGACATCGTCAACGCCACCGTGGGGCGGGCGCTGGCGCGGGCCGGGGTGCGCAACGATCTGTTCGGCGAGTGGCCCGGGCTGAAGTGACGGCCGGCGGCGAGAGCGCCGCGAATCCAACTGCAGAAAAGGGCATCGCCGGCGCGCAGAGCCTGGCGCGGAGCGCGTGCGTGCGGCGCTTCGGGTCCGCCGGCAGGAGGAGATGCGGGAGCCGGACGGTGGCGCGGGAGGGGGCGGGTCCGCATCGCGGCGGAAACCGCATGGATTGTTTCGGAGACAAGGCCCTTTTCACCGGGCCGCGTGCCATGTAATCTGGGCGCAGATACGGCAGGAGGGAAGCGTGCCTCTCCCTGGGGCAGGGAGAAGGGCGGCAACGTTCGCCCGGCTGCCTGGCGATGATCGCGGGGCGCCGCGCGCACTTGCCGGGAACCTGGCCTGAGAGCCAACGGAGCTTAGGCTATGTACGTGGTGAGCGTGCTCCTGTTTCGCGGCGCCGCTTCAGGCGCCGTCTCAGAGGGGCCGGCTGCGCGGGGCGTGGCGGAGCGGAGGGAGGCGGCCGGGGACAGAGCGCGTTCCGCGCACGGGGCGCCGGAGGGATGAGGCTGACGCGCCATGGCAGCGGCATCTCACTACAAGCGTCCGGCCCTGGCGGGATTCACGGCGGACCAGCGCCGGCGGACCACCATTCTCTTCGGCAATCTGACGCCGAAGCATGAAGCGTTGATCGAGGCCGTGTTCCGGGGCTCGGGCTATCTGTGCGAGGCCCTGCCGACGCCGGACCGCGAAAATTGCCAGACCGGCAAGGAGTTCTGCAACAACGGCCTGTGCAACCCGAACTACTTCACCGCCGGCAACCTGATCGACTTTCTGCGCCGCCTACGCCGCCGCGGCATGACGGCGGAAGAGATCGCGGACCGCTACCTGTACTTCACGATCGGCGGATGCGGACCATGCCGTTTCGGCATGTACGAATCCGAGTACCGCGAGGCGTTGCGCGCGGCGGGTTTTCCGGACTTCCGCGTGTTTACCTTCCAGTCCGACACGGCCATTCGCGACGGTTCCACTCAGCCCGGGCTTCAGTACACGGTGAACTTCGGGCTGGGCATGCTGAATGCGCTCATCCTGGGCGACATCCTCTGCGATACGGTGTACCGGATCCGGCCGTATGAAGTGGTGGCGGGGGCGGTGGATCGCGCCCTGGCCGAGTGTCTCGGAGAGTTGGCTGGATTCCTGCGGGGCCGGTGCGGGTACGAGGTGTTTCACCCGCCGCGGTCCGGGCGGCTGTTCAACGTTCTCACCTTTCTGGGCAAGACCCGCTACCATCTCAGCGCCGCCGGCTGGGAGGCGGCCCTCCTGCGGGCGCAGGCCCGTCTGAACGAGGTGGAGGTGGACTGGCTGCAGGTGAAGCCGGTGGTCAAGGTGACGGGCGAGTTCTACTCCGCGCTGTCGGAGGGAGAGGCGAACTACAACCTGTACCGCTTTTTGGAAAGCGAGGGCGCCGAGGTCCGGACTGACCCTATCAGCAACCTGATTCTCTACTGGCTGCACCAGGCACGGCTCGACAACCGGCGGCGGAGGGGGCTGCGGCCGGGTTACTGGAAGAAGGAACTACTGCTCGGATTCTGTGAGTGGTTCTGGGCGTGGCAATACGGGCGGAGCGCGCGCCGGACCGGCGGACGGGCCGGGCGCCTGGAACGGCAGGCGGACCTGGCGCGTCTGGGGCGCAAATACTACGACGTTCTCACCCGCGGCGGGGAGGGCTATCTGATTGCCGCCCGCGGACTGGACACCGCCCTGCGCCGGGACAGCCATCTGCTGATCAGCGTGAAGCCCTTCGGATGCATGCCCGCCACGCAGGCGGACGGCGTGATGGCGCAGGTGGCAGCGGACTATCCGGAACTCCACTTCCTGCCGCTGGAGACGCTGGGGGAGGGAGAGGTTCACGCGCTCAGCCGGACACAGATGGCGCTGCACGATGCGCACAAGCGGGCGAGGGAGGAATTCGAAACGGCGCTGCAGAGTGCCGGCCGGACGCTGGAGGAGATCCGCAGGCACGTGCAGGGGCGACCGGAGATGCGGAGGCCGTTCTACCGCTTCGGCGGGGTTCCGGGCGTCGCCGGAAGGGCCGCGCAGTTCGTGCTGCATGCGGCGCTGCAAATGAGGCAAGGCCGATGAGGCACTGGACTGTCGGACTGGATGTGGGCTCGACCACGGTGAAGGCCGTGGCGAAGCCCGAAGGGTCGGATGAGATCGCCTGGCTGGATTACCGCCGGCATGAGACCCGGCAGGCGGAGGTGGTGCTGGATTTTCTGCGCCGCATGGAACGGGAGCTGGGTACTCCGGCGGAAGACACGCGGTTGCTGATGACGGGTTCCGGCGCGGCGCCGCTGGCGGCGCTGATGGCGGCGCGGTACGTGCAGGAGGTGACGGCGGTGGCGCTGGCGGTGGAGAAGTACCACCCGGAGGTGCAGTCGGTGATCGAACTGGGCGGGCAGGACGCGAAGATGATTTTCTTTGAGCCCGAGCCGGGCGGGGGGCGGAAGAAGTTCGCGACGATGAACGACCAGTGCGCCGGGGGCACGGGGGTGATCCTGGACAAGCTGGGCGCAAAGCTCCAGTTGGCGGCATCGGCCTTGAGCGGGCAGCGGTACGAGGGCATCCGGCTGCACCGTGTGGCCGGGAAGTGCGGCGTGTTCGCGGAGAGCGACATCAACAGCCTGCAGAAGCAGGGAATTCCACCGGAGGAGCTGATGGCGTCGGTGTTCGAGGCGATCGTCCTGCAGAACCTCACCACGCTGACCCGGGGACGGCTGCTGCTACCGAAGGTGCTGCTGCTGGGCGGTCCGAACACGCTGATTGCCGGCATGCGGGAGGCGTGGGTGGCGCACATTCCGCGGCTGTGGCGGGAGCGCGGTGTCTGTCTGCCGGCCGGCGCGGCGCCGCGGGAGTTTATCCTGTGCCCGGAGAACGGACTGTATTTTGCAGCGCTCGGGGCGGTGGAGTTCGGCCTGGCGGAAGGCGCGCGGAGCGGATTCGCCGGCCCGGGGCGGCTGGAAGAGTGGCTGAGAAAGGGGAAGGCCGGCCGGCCCGAGGGGGCGCGCGGCTTGCGCGGCTCGGACGAGGAACTGGCGGAGTTTCTGGCGGCATACGGAAGCCGGCCGGAGTTCCGGACGGCGTTTCGCCCCGGCGAGCGGGCGCGGGTGTTTCTGGGCATCGACGGCGGCTCCACTTCGACCAAGGCGGCCCTGGTCGACGAAAGCGGAGTAGTCCGGGCGAAGGCCTACCGCCTCTCGCGCGGCAACCCGATTCAGGATTGCCAGGAGATCGCCCGTGAGCTTCTGGATCAAGCATCCGGCGCGAACGCGCGCCTCGAGATCCTGGGGTCTGCGGTCACCGGCTACGCCCGAGACATCCTCGCCAAGGAGGTGCGCGCGGATCTGTGCGTGGTGGAGACCATCGCGCACGTCCGGTCCGGGACGGCGATGATGCCGGACGTCGATGTCATCGTCGACGTCGGGGGGCAGGACATCAAGCTCATCATGCTGAAGGACGGACGGGTGAAGGACTTTCTGCTGAACACGCAATGCTCGGCGGGCAACGGCTACTTTCTGCAGGCGACGGCGGGGAGCTTCGGAATCGGGGTGGAGGAGTATGCGAAGCATGCGTTCCGGGCCGCGCGCATGCCCCAGTTCAGCACCGGGTGCGCGGTGTTCCTGCAGTCCGACATCGTCAACTTCCAGCGCCACGGCTGGACGCGGGAAGAGATTCTGGCAGGCCTGGCGGCGGTGCTTCCCAAGAACGTCTGGCAGTATGTCGCGAAGACGCCGAATCCGCGGCTGCTGGGCCGCCGGTTCCTGCTGCAGGGCGGCACGCAGCACAACCTGGCCGCCGTCAAGGCGCAGGTGGACTACCTGCGGGCGCGATTCGCCGAATCCGGCATCGAGCCGGTGATCGCCGTGCACGCACATTGCGGCGAGGCTGGAGCGATCGGGGCGGCGCTGGAAGCGCGCGACTGGTGGCTGAACGGAGGGGCGACGGCGTTTCCCGGCCTGGAGGCGCTGGAACGGATCCGCTACCGCACGGTGACAGACGAATCCACGCGCTGCTCCTACTGCAAGAACAAGTGCCTGCGCACCGTGATCGATTTCGAGCTGGACGGGCAGCGGGACCGCTTCATCGCGGCGAACTGCGAAAAGGGCGCGGCGCTCGATATCCAGCAGGTGCGCGCCGTCATCGCCGCCACGGAAGCGATTAAGAGCAGGACGCCGAACCTGGTGGACCTGGCGGCGCGGACGGTGTGGAACCCGCCGCGGCCGGCGCTGGTGGCGGATCCCGAGCCACGGATAGCTCTCAGCCGCCGCCAGCAACTGAGACGCGACCGCGCCAGTTTGCGGATCGGCATTCCGCGCGTCTTCTACCAGTACCTGTACGGAGGCTTCTTTTCCGTCTACCTGCAAAGCCTGGGGGTGCCCGCGGAGCAGATCGTCTGGTCGGACTCCACCAGCGATGAGATGTACCGCGCGGCCGCGGGGCGGGGCGCCATCGATCCGTGCTTCCCGTCCAAGATCGGCATCGCCCACGTCCACAACCTGCTGACGCGGCACCATGCGCGGGGACCGCTGCACGCAATCTTCATGCCCATGTTCGACGTGCTGGAAACGGCGCTCTGCCAGACGGCCGGCACGAACGCCTGCCCTACCGTGATTGCCACGCCGCTGGCGACCGAGGCGGCCTTCCGGACAGGGCGGGACGAGTTCCGCGAGCGGGGTATCCGCTTTCTCAGGCCGCTGCTGAACCTGCGGGAGCGCGCGCTGCTGAGCCGCCAGATGTACGAGTGTTGGGCGCCGCTGCTCGGCCTGTCGCGGGAGGAAAACGACCGCGCCATCCAGCAGGCGTTCGACAGCCAGCGGCAGTGGCTGGACGAGATGCGGGACCGGGCCCAGGATGCGCTGGAGCAGTTGGAATGCGAGGACCGGCTCGGAATCGTCATTCTGAGCCGGCCCTACCACCACGACCCCGGGCTGAATCATGGGATCCCGGAGGAGTTCCAGAGGCGCGGCTATCCGGTGTTTTCGCAGGCCACGCTGCCGGTGTCGCCCGAGGTGCTGGAGCGTGTGTTTGGCGGAGACCACCGGCTGGACATCGACGATGTGTGGCAGCACTCTTATTCGGCCAGCACCACGCAGAAAGTGTGGGCCGCGAAGTTCGCGGCCCGGCACCCGAACCTGATCGCGGTGGAGCTATCGAATTTCCGGTGCGGCCACGACGCGCCCGCCTACCGCCTCATCGAACAGATTCTGGAATCGGCCGGCCGGCCCTATTTCGGCTTCAAGGATCTGGATGAGAACCGCCCCGCCGGCTCCATCCGCCTGCGGATCGAAACGATTGACTACTACCTGAAGCAGCACCGGGACGAGCTGGTCGGGCTGGCCCGCCGGTGCGCCGCTTTCCCGAAACAGAGGAGAACACACCCATGTCCGCACCGAACTTCAACAGCTCCAGTTCCGCTGAACGAAGATACCGTGCCGATGCCCGGATGAACGAGTTTCTGATGGCCGGGAAAAGAGCGGCGCCGCTGGCTCCGCTGGCCGAGCCCGCGGCGCTGCCGGACCCGGTCTATCCGCAGTATCCGGAGAAGTGCGGCGACGTGCCCACCGATAAGAGGTTCCTGCCCCGGGAGGGCGGAAGTCCGTACCGCAATCGCGTGAGCGGCGCGGTGATCCGCCGCGCCCTGCGGGGCTGGATGTACCCGTACATCCGCTCCCTGGCGATGCCGGGCGAATTCCACCCGATCATCGCCTACCTGTTCACCGAATACAAATGCAACCTCGACTGCCATTACTGCTGGGCGTTCAACAACGCCGTGATGGGGATGACGGAAGACACGGCCCGGCGGTCGATCGACTGGCTGCACGACACCGGCTGCCGCGTGCTGGCGCTGATGGGCGGAGAGGTGCTGCTGCGGCCGCGGTTCGTCCACAAGGTGGTCTACTATGCGGCGAAGAGGGGCTTCTTTGTCTATGTGCCCACCAACGGGCGGCTGATGCGCCCCGACGCGATCGACCGGCTGGGCGATGCCGGGGCGGCCACCGTAAACCTCGCCGTGGACTCGGTGGAGGAGCGGGTGGAGCTGCCCAAGGCGCTGGTTCCCATCCGGCCGTACTTCGAATACCTCATCCGCAAGCAGTACGCTTACGGCTTCAACACCTTCCTCAACATCAACATCACGCGCATCAACCTGGCGGACGTGAAGGAGTTGACGGAGATCGCCTACGCCAACGGGATCGCGACCGACTACCACATCAATGAGCCGCCGATGCTGGAGCAGAAGGATTTCAAGCATCAGAACGGCAACAACACCTTCATCACGGAAGCCGATTGGCCGCAGGTGGATGAGGTGATCGACTGGCTCATCGAGAAAAACCAGTCGGGCTACAAGATGGTGAATTCGGTGAGGAGGCTCGAGGACATGCGGGCCTTCATGCGAGGCAAGGTCCAATGCTGGGATTGCCGCGCAGGGCAGAACTCCCTCATCATTCGCACGGATGGGACCCTGGCTCCCTGCTTCCCCACCTACGGCGCCTCGTACGACTGGGGCACCGCCGGCCAGCCGCGCTTCGAGCCGGCTCAGTTACTGGAGATGAAAGAGCAGTGCCAGCGGCATTGTTTCTCCACTCTGAATCACACTCTGGCTTACTGCTACAACGTGCGGCGGGTGGTGCAGTGGACGCTGAAGCAGGCCGCCCGGGGCTTCCAGGGCTCCTCCGGTGCGTTCGAAGACTGAAGCGCGCGCGGGGGCATGTTCCGGAGCCGGCGTTCCATCAATCTTGGCAGTCTCGTACAGGTTTGCTAGCCTGACTTTGTGTTTCCTAAACTCTACGACTTGGACCCGGGACCGGAGTCTCCGGAACTGGTGAGGATGATTGTCGAGATCCCCAAGAACTCGACGAACAAGGTGGAATACGACGGCGCGCTGGGGCTGTTCCGGCTGGACCGGACGCTGTATTCCCCGATGCACTACCCCGGCGACTACGGCTTCATCCCGGGGACGCTGGCGGAGGACCGCGACCCGCTGGACGTGCTGACGCTGGTGAACGAGCCGAGCTTCACGGGCTGCCTGATCGAGGTGCGGCCGGTGGGCGTGCTGATGATGGTGGACCGCGACGAGAACGACCAGAAGATCATCGCGGTGCCGACGCGGAACCCGCGCTACGACCAGATCCACACGATGGACCAGGTGTTCGCGCATGTGCGGCGCGAGCTGGAGCACTTCTTCAGCATCTACAAGGAACTGGAAGGGCGGGTGGCGACGACGCACGGCTGGGGCGGTCCGCGCGAGGCGCGGCGCTGCATTCTCGATGCCCGGCAGCGATACCTGGAGACCAAGGGCCAGCCCGACCCGATGGGCGACGGGATCTGAGGGCTACGGCGGCGGTGTCCCGGCATGGGATACTCGCCGTGAGGGCCGATCGGAGATTCGGGCCTGATGGCCGGAGTCCGGCCGGCCGGGAAGGAGCAAGGAGCGTTGTGGTGAAGGCAGCAAGAGGAACGGCGCTGTGGCTGCTGCTGGCGGCGGCTCCGCTGAGCGCGGCGGTGACGGTGGCGGCGGGGCCGAAGCTGGAGGCGCGCGAGCGGTACGGGGTGGAGCGGCTGAAGGCGGCGGTGCAGGGGCTGGGCGGAAGCGGGCGCATCGTGGTGGGGAGGGCGGGGTCGGCCGGACTGCCGGCGCTGGGCGCGGCGGAGGCCTTCCGGCTGCGGCGCGCGGGCAACTCCTGGCTGGTGGCGGGCAGCGACGCTTCCGGTGTTTTGTACGGCTGCCTGGAGTTGGAGCAGCGCATCCGGAAGGCGGGCGCGCTGCCGCGCGAGCTGGACGTGGAAGACGCGCCGCGGTTCAAGCTGCGCGGGCCGGCCATCGGCATGCAGAAGACGGCCATCACTTACGACGGCGCCATCTACGACTACCGCTACACGCCCGAAGAGTTTCCGTTCTTCTACGACCGCGCGCACTGGACGCGGTACCTGGATTTCCTGGTGGACAACCGCATGAACACGCTGTACCTGTGGAACGGCCACCCCTTCACGTCGCTGTTGAAGCTGGAGAAGTACCCCGACGCGCAGGAGCTGAGCGACGAGCAGTTGCAGCGCAACATGGAGACGTTCCGCTGGCTGACGGCGGAGGCGGACCGGCGCGGGATCTGGGTGATCCAGCTCTTCTACAACATTCACATCTCGCACGCGCTGGCGAAGTCGCGTGGCGTGGGCTTCCACCACGCGACGCCGGGCCCGCTCACCAGCGAGTACACGCGCTACTGCGTTTCGGAGTTCATCCGCACGTATCCGAACGTGGGGTTGATGATGACGCTGGGCGAGGCGCTGGCGCCGCGTTTCGGGCCCGAGTGGCTGACGAAGACGATCATCCCGGGCGTGCGGGACGGGATGCGGGCGCTGGGCACGGAGCGGGAGCCGCCGATCATCGTGCGGGCGCACGCGACGGAGATCGAAGCGGCGATGAAGCAGGCGCTGCCGCTGTACAAGAACATCTACACGATGCACAAGTGGAACGGCGAATCGCTGACGTGGACGGACGTGCGGGGCGAGGTGCGGCGGCTGCACGAGTCGCTGGCGGGCCTGGGCTCGACGCACATTTCGAACGTGCACATCCTGGCGAATCTCGAGCCGTTCCGCTGGGGCCCGCCCGAGTTCGTGCGGGAGGCGATGAAGTCGAGCGAGCGGCTGGGCATCCGCGGGCTGCACGTGTACCCGCTGCGCTACTGGGACTGGCCGGTGACGGCGGACCGGACGGCGGAGCCGCTGCCGCAGATCGACCGCGACTGGATCTGGTTCGAGGCCTGGGCGCGCTATGCGTGGAACCCGGACCGGGCGCCGGAGGCGGAGCGGGCGTACTGGACGGGGCGGCTGGCGGAGAAGTACGGGACGCGGGCGGCGGGCGCGGCGATACTCGACGCCTATCAACTGGCGGGCGTGTGCGCGCCGCGGCTGCTGCCGCGCATCGGCATCACGGAGGGCAACCGGCAGGCGTTCTCGCTCGGCATGCTGATGACGCAGATGATCGACCCGGAGCGCTACAACGCGTTCCGGCTGCTGTGGGAAGGCGACGCGCCGGAAGGCGAGCGGCTGCCGGAGTGGGCGCGCAAGGAGTGGGCGGGCGAGCCGCACAACGGCGAAACGCCGCCGGGGGTGGCGGAAGAGGTGACGGCGTCGGCCGAGCGGGCGGTGCGGGCGGCGGAGGCGGCGCGGCCGCACGTGACGAAGAACAAGGAAGAGTTCGAGCGGCTGCGCAACGACCTCCAGAGCATCCTGACGCTGATGCGCTACTACCGGGCCAAGACGGGCGCGGCGGCGCTGGTGCTGCGCTACGGCCACAGCCGCGACGCGGGCGACCTCCAGCGGGCGCTGCCGCTGCTCGAAGAGAGCCTGGCGCAATACAGGCGGCTGGCGGCGCTGACGGAAAAGACCTACCGTGAGGCGTGCAGCGTGCACAGCGGATCGCGGCGCATTCCGTTCCTGGGCGCGCCGGGCCGCTACACGCACTGGCGGGACTGCCTGCCGGCCTACGAGCAGGAGCTGGCGACATTCCGCGCGCGGCTGAAACAGTTGGCCGCCGGCGGCGCGGCGCAGGGCGGCCCGGGCAAGCCGGCAGCCGCCTGGCAGGGCGTGGAGGTGAAGGTGACGGGCGGCGCGGGAGAGACGTTCCGGGTGGAGCGCGGCGCGCGGATCTACACCGACGCGGCGACGGCCATGGAAGAGGTGGCGCCGGAGTTGGCCGGGCTGACCGGCATCCGCATCCCGCAGAAGCTGGCCATGGAGAAGGGCGCGCGCGTGGAGTTCGAACTGCGGGAGCCGGCGCAGGTGCTGGTGGGGTTTTTCAGGAGCGCGCGCAGCCGGGCCGCGGCGGCGCCGCCGAAGGACGAATGGGAGCCGGTGTTGTGGAACGCCGTGGCGGCGGGGGCGCACCCGGGCTTCACGGT
>DAHVTI010000250.1 GCA_027324255.1 Bryobacterales bacterium
CTTCAGGAAGTCCACCGATTGACGGAGCCCTGTTTGCGATAGAATCGGCGGCGATGCTCTCCAGACGCGCGTTTCTCTCCTCGGCGGCGGCTCCGCTGCTGGCGGCTCCCCAACGGCCGCGTAACGTTCTGTTTATCGGCAGCGACGACCTGAACCACTGCCTGAGCGCGTACGGCCACCCGGTGGTGCGCACGCCGAACATCGACCGCATCGCCGCCAACGGCGTGCGGTTCGACCGCGCTTACTGCCAGTTCCCGCTGTGCAGCCCTTCGCGCACCTCCTTCCTCACCGGCCTGGCGCCGGACACCACGCGCGTCTACGACCTGAAGACGCACTTCCGCGAGCACCTTCCGGACGTCGTCACCCTGCCGCAGTTGTTCCAGAAAAACGGCTACTTCACGGCGCGTGCGGGGAAGATGTACCACTACGGCAATCCCGGCCAGATCGGCACCGACGGGCTGGACGACCCGCCCTCCTGGAATCAGAAGTTCAATCCGCGGGGCATCGACAAGGACGAGGAGCCGAAGCTGACCAACTACACGCCCACGCGGGGCATCGGCAGCGCGCTGTGCTTCTACTCCTCGCCGGCGCGCGACGAGCAGCACACCGACGGCATGGTGGCCTCCGAGATCATCCGGCTGATGGAGGAAAACCGCGGGCGGCCGTGGTTCCTGGGCGCCGGGTTCTACAAGCCGCACTGCCCCTACATCGCGCCGTCGAAGTACTTCGACATGGTGCCGCTGGAACGCGTCAAGCTGGTGCCGTTCGAAGAGTGGGAGATGAACATCGCGCCCCACTGGGCCTACTTCACGCGGCCGGCGCACTGGGGTCTGAATGAAAAGCAGCGGCTGGAGGTGATGCGCGCCTACTACGCCGCCATCCTGTTCCTGGACGCCAATGTCGGCCGGCTGCTGGACGCGCTGAAGCGGCTGAAGCAGGAGCAGGACACCACCGTCTACTTCTGGAGCGACCACGGCTACCAGTTGGGCGAGCACGGGCAGTGGATGAAGCAGACGGTTTTCGAAGCGGCGGCCCACACACCGATGCTGATCGCAGGAGCCGGGGTGAAGGCGCGCGGGAAAGGCTGCCCGCGCACGGTGGAGTTTCTGGATCTCTACCCGACTGCCGCCGCCCTGGCCGGGCTGAGCGGCACGCCCGCCAACCTGCACGGAGCCAGCCTGGTGCCGCTGCTGGACAATCCCAACGCGGCGTGGGACCGCCCGGCCGTCACGCAGGTGCAGCGGCAGAAGGTGATGGGCTATTCGCTGCGCACGGAGCGCTACCGCTACAGCATGTGGTCAGAGGGCAAGGAGGGCGAAGAGCTCTACGACTACCAGGCCGATCCGCGCGAGGTGAAGAACCTGGCCGCCGATGCGGGCAGCGCCGCGCTGAAGGCCCAGTTGCGGGAGCGGCTGCTGGGCATTGTCGCCCGGCGGCGGCAGGGCTCCCAGTAGCATACATACCTTTGTCAGGGTTGGCCCAAGCCCCGTGCATCGTGTATTCTGCGTCAGCGGAGGAACCATGCCGACTACGGAGAATTCCGTCCAACTCGCTTTCGCGCCGACCATCCCGCATTACGCCTCCGACCTGGGTATTCCCTGGCCGCTGGTGATTGACCTGGTGGCGAGACGCCTGCTCCTGGACGGACAGAGCACCTACGGCTCGCTGTACGCCGAACTGAAGATCCCGGCGCCGATCGTCGAATCGGTCTTCCGGCACTTTCAGAAGGAACAGATGGCGGAGATCCGGGGCGTCTCCGGCTCGGACTTCATGATTGCCCTGACCAACGCCGGCCGGAACTTCGCGGCCGACCGCCAGAAGAACTGCCACTACGCCGGGCCCGCGCCCGTTTCCCTGAACGCCTACCACCGGGCGGTGGCGGCGCAGGCGGCGCGCCCGAAGGTGAACCGCGAGCGCCTGTCGCGCGCCATGGCGGACCTGGTGGTGGAAGCGGACATCCTCGACAAGCTGGGGCCGGCGCTGGTCTCGCAGAAGTCGCTGTTCCTGTTCGGCTCCACGGGCAACGGCAAAACGAGTATCGCCGAACGGCTGGCGCGCGTCTACGACGATGCCATCGTCATCCCCCATGCCATCGAGGTGGACAACCAGATCATCTCGGTCTACGACCCCGTGGTGCACGAGCGAGTCGAGGGCGACTTTCCGGAGCTGGACGGCCGCTGGGTGGTGTGCCGCCGGCCGGAGGTGATGGTGGGCGGCGAGCTGACGCCGGAGCTACTGGAGCTGCGGCTGGACGGGCTCACCAACATCTACTCCGCCCCGGTGCAGCTCAAGGCCAACAACGGCGTGCTGGTGATCGACGATTTCGGCCGCCAGAGGATGAGCCCGGCACAACTGCTGAACCGCTGGATCCTGCCGCTGGACCGCAAGATCGACTATCTGAACCTGAGCTACGGCCTGAAGTTCCAGGTCCCGTTCCAACTGATGATCGCCTTCGCCACCAACCTGGAGCCGACCAAGCTGCTGGACCGCGCCTTCCTGCGGCGCGTGCCAAACAAGATCTACGTGCACCCGGTGAGCGACGACAGTTTCTTCGAGATCTTTCACCGCGAAGGGGAGAGGCGCGACCTCGAAGTGACGCGGGAACTCTCCGACTACCTGGCGCAGCACTGCCGCGCGAAGGCCGGGCGATGGCTGCGCGCCTGCTACCCGCGCGACATCTGCGACATCGTGGTGTCGATCGACACATACGAAGAGAGGCCCGTGGTGCTGACGCGGGATCAGGTGGACCGCGCCATCGACATCTACTTCGCCGAGAGCGCCGACACCGAAGAAGGCCCGGAGATGCTCTGACCGCGATAGAATCACCGGGCATGAGAGTGGTTCAACTGGCTCGCGGCCGCGAGCGGCGCGTGGCGCTTGTGAAAGAACCCCGCCTCCGGTGGCTCGAGGCCGATTCCCTGTATCGCCTCGCCTGGCAGGCGGCCTGCGAGGATCTCCCGCTGCGCGACCTGATTCTGTCCCGCGCCACCGGGGAATCCGCCGATTACGACCTGATCTACAGCGGCGAGAGCGAATGGCGCCTGCTGCCCTGCGCGGACCACCCGGAAGAGCCCTCCCGCTGCCTGGTGAGCGGCACGGGCCTGACGCACGCCTCCAGCGCCAAGAACCGGCAGGCGATGCACACCGCCGCCGCGGAGCTTACCGACAGCATGAAGATGTACCTGTGGGGTGTGGAGCAGGGCCGGCTGCGGGACGGCGCGCCCGGCATCGCGCCGGAGTGGTTCTACAAGGGTCCGGGCTCCATTCTGCGGGCGCACCTTGAACCGCTGGCCGTGCCCGCCCACGCCGAAGACGGCGGCGAGGAGGCCGAGATCGCCGGCGTCTACCTGATCGACCCGGCCGGCCGGCCCCGCCGCATCGGCATGGCGCAGGGCAACGAGTTTTCCGACCACGTCCACGAGCGGCGCAACTACCTGTATCTGGCCGAATCGAAGCTGCGGCAGTGCGCCATCGGCCCGGAGCTGTGCCTGGATCCGGACTTTTCGGACGTGACCGGCGAAGCGAGCATCCACCGTGGCGGCGGCGTGCTGTGGCGCCAGGAGATTCACAGCGGCCAGGCGGCCATGTCGCACGAACTGGCCAACCTGGAGCACCACCACTTCAAGCACGCGCAGCACCTGCGCCCGGGCGACGTCCACGTCCACTTTTACGGCGCGGACGCTTTCTCGTTCGGGGCGGGCGTGCGGCTGGAGGCTGGGGATGTGATGCAGGTGTCGTTCCGCGGCTTCGGCCGCCCGCTGCGCAATCCGCTGGTGGTGGAGCCCGGTCCCGCTCCGTTGATTCGTGTCGAGGGTCTTTAAATCATGAAACGCCGCAAATTCCTTGCACTTTCCGCCGGCCTTGCCGCCAGCGCGCTGGCCGCCTTGCCGAAAGCCAAGATCACCCGCATCCGCTGCTACAAGTCACCGGGCGACGCCGCGCGGCGCCAGAGCAAGGTGCCGCCGCTGTTCAACCAGAGCACCAACGTGGTGGTGGTCGAGACCGACGCGGGCCTGACGGGCATCGGCGAAGGCGGCGCCAAGGACACGCTGGAGCAGTGCGCCGCGGCGCTGATCGGCCGCGACCCCTTCCGCATCGAGGACAACTGGCAGACCGTCTTCCGCGGCTACTTTTACCCGGCAGGCCGCGAAAAGCTGCACGCGCTGGGCGCCATCGACATGGCGCTGTGGGACCTGAAGGCCAAGGCGCTGGGCGTGCCGCTGTACCAGTTGATTGGCGGCGCGGCGCGCGAGCACATCGAATGCTACGCTACCGGCTTTCCCTCCAAGGGCACGCTGAGCCAGACGGCGCGGGCCTGCGTGGAGGCCGGCTACCGGGCGCTCCGCATCGGCCCGGCCGACGGGAATCCCTGGGACCGCTTTGAAACCACGCGGCGCACCTACGAGATGTGCCGCGAAGTGCGCGAAGGGGCGGGCAAGGACGGAGGGTGGGCCGTGGACTTCCACACGCGCTTCGACTTTCCGGACGCCGTGCGGCTGGCCAAACAGATTGAGCCGCTGGCGCCTTACTTCGTGGAAGACCTGGTGCGCAGCGAGAACCCGGAGATCTACAAGGTGCTGCGGGGCCAGACGTCCGTGCCCATCGCCGTGGGCGAGCAGTTCGGCGCCAAGTGGGACGTCAACATGCTCATCGAGAACCACCTCATCGACTACGCGCGCGTCACCGTGCCCAACGCCGGCGGCATCACGGAGTTCATCAAGATCATGGCTCTGTGCGAGACCCACAACGTCGGGCTGATCCCGCACTTCACGGGGCCCATCTCGGAGGCCGCGCTGGTGCACCTGTGCGGCGCGTTCTCCGGGCCGGCGCTGATGGAGATGCTGCCGCGCGCCACCGGCGGAGTCTCCTACCTGCCGCAGTGCTTCGATTTCCGCAACGGCAAGCTGTGGCTGAACGACAGGCCGGGCCTCGGCGTGACGTTCGACGAAAAGCAACTGCCGCTGCTCACGGAGGTGACGGAGGCGGCGCAGCCCACGCCCATCTATCGCCGGCCGGACGGCTCCATCACGAACTGGTAAAAGGATGCCCCCATGAACCGCCTTCTCCTCGCCGCCGCCCTCTGCGCCTCGCTGGCGCCTCAAGCCATCGCCCAGCCGGGTGTTTTTTCCAAGGATGACCTGATCCGCTTTACCCCGTTGTGGAAAGGCGAACGCCTGGCCGACGGCCGCCCGAAGGTGCCGGACTCCATCCTGAAGCGCATGCGGGCCGTCACCCTGGAGGAAGCCTGGGCCGTGCTGCGCAACGAGGGCTTCGTCTTTCAGTACGAAGACGGCTGGCTGTCCATCCATCCGGACAAGGTGCTGGTGGGCCGCGCGCTGACGGCCGCCTGGATGCCCGCCCGGCCCGACGTTCACAAAGTGATCGAGGACCAGGGCAGGCAGGAGGGCCGCATCGGCGCCCAGAACGCCTGGGCCGTGGACCTGCTGCAACCCGGCGACGTCTACGTCTGCGACCACTTCGGCCTGAAGATCGACGGGCCGTCCATCGGCGACAACGTAGGCAACTCCATTTATGCGAAGTCCGGCAACGGCATCGTCTACAACGGGGCCGTGCGGGACATCGCCGGGCTGAAGGAGTTGGAGAACTTCACCTCGTTCGTGCGCTCCTACCATCCGTCGCACCACTTCAGCACTTCCGGTCCGCGGCTGAACTCCACGCTCATCGGCATCAATGCGCCCACACGCATCGGCCAGGTGATGGTGATGCCCGGCGACGTGGTGCTGGGCCGCGACGGCGGCGTCGTCTTCATTCCCCCGCACCTGGCGGAAAAGGTCGTGAAGACCTCCGAGGTGGTCCGCCTGCGCGACCTTTTCGGCCACCAGCGGCTGAAAGAGGGCAAGTACACCGCGGGACAGATCGACACGCGCTGGTCCGGCGCCATCGAGCGCGACTTCTCCCAGTGGCTCCGCGAGCACATCGACAAGCTGCCGGTTCCGAAAGAACAGATCCAGGAGATTTTGAAGGAACGGACCTGGTAGCCCGCTCGTACTTTTCAAGGGAGCCGGTTTTCCCGGCCGGCGACCGTTGAGCCTCCCGATGAGCCAGCAGAACATCCGCTACCACGCGCTGGACAGCATGCGCGCCGTCATGATGCTGTTGGGCATCTACCTGCACGTGGTGGTCGGCTACTCGGGCGACGGGAGCTGGCCCTACAAGGACCCGCATCCCACCAGCGTCCTCAACTTCACCCTGGGCCTCATTCACGGCTTCCGCATGCCGGCCTTCTTTGCCATGGCCGGCTTCTTCGGGGCACTGCTGTGGAACGGGCGGGGAGCGGCGTCGTTCATCCGGAACCGGGTCCACCGGATTCTGATGCCCTTCGCGTTGTTCTGGACGCTGCTGTTTGCGCTGATGGCGTGGATCGTCGTCGGCCTGGAGAGAGGCCCGGGGCACTTCGTTGAGGTGCTGATGAGCGGCGAACTGGTGCGGCGCCTGCACCCGCTGCACCTGTGGTTTCTCGAGTACCTGCTGCTGCTTTACGCGCTGGGCGCCGCGGTTGCCTGGGCGGCGCGCGGCCTGCCGGCCGCCGTCATGAAAAGGATCCACGCCGCCTACCGCTGGGCGCTGCAGCGGCCGTATGCGCCGGCGTTGTTCGCTCTGTTGTCCTGGCTGCCCCTGGCCGCCATGCACGGCAACCTGAAAGACTGCGACGGCTTCATGCCGGAACTGCCCATCCTGGCCGCCTACATCCCGCCGTTCGCGTTCGGCTGGCTGCTGTACCATGAGCGCGACCTGCTGCCGCGCTTCCAGCGGCACATCGGGGTGTACCTGGCGCTGGCCCTGCCGGCGTTCGCGGTTTACGGCAAGGTTTCCGGCGGCGCTTACCCTTATCTGCGCGCGGCCGGCAACGTGGTTTACTGCTGGCTCATGATCTTCGCCGTCACCGGGCTGTTCCTGAAATACTGCTCGCGGCCCAGCGCGGCCTGGCGCTACCTGTCGGACTCTTCCTACTGGCTCTACATCATGCACATGCCCGTGGTGGTGGGTCTGCAGGTGGCGCTGCTGTCCGTGCCGCTGCCGGCGCTGGCCAAGATCCCGCTGGTGCTGGCGCTGTCCGTGGTGATCCTGGTAGTCTCCTACGACCTGGTGGTCCGGCCCAGGTGGATCGGCGCGCTGCTAAACGGCCGGCGCTATCCGCGCGGCTTGCCCGTGGTGCCCGCGGTAGCATCCTGATCGCCGGCCAACCGTTCGGCCAGCCGTTCCGCGGTGTGCTTCACGCGCGGGCCGTCGCCCTGCTGCGCCAGCCCGCCCCGAATCTGCATCAGGCAGCCAGGGCAATCCAAGCCCACCTCCTCCGCGCCGGTATCGCGCAGGTGGGCCAGCTTCCGGCGCAGCAGCGAGGCTGAGACCTCCGGCATCTTGAGCGAGTACGACCCGCCCATGCCGCAGCAGACGTCGGATTCGAACATCTCCGTCAACTCGTAGCCGGCCTTGCGCAGCAGGGCCCGCGGCTCCTCGGTGGCGTGCAGCGTGCGCTTCTGGTGGCAGGAATCGTGATACGTGATGGCGCCCGGGCCGTCTTCGGACTTCAGTTTGAGACGCCCCTCCTGCTCCAAGTGGAAGGCGAGCGTCGAGAAGTCGATGACGCGGGCGGCCAGTTGGCGCGCGGCCTCCAGGTGTTCCTGACGGCCGGTGGCGGCGAGCGAGGCTTCGAACTCCTTCAACAAGGCCACGGTGCAGGTGGGGCAGGCGGTGACCACCCAGCGGACGCCCTCTGTTTCGAGCGCCCGGATGTTGGCGATGGCGCTTTCGGCGGCGGATTCGTAGGCGCCGCTGTAGCGCGCCGGCGCGCCGCAGCATGTCTGCTCTTCGGGAAACACGGCTTCGACGCCGGCCGCGTTCAGCACCTTCACCATGGCCTCGCCGATCTCGGGATAGGCGAAGTCGATGAGGCAGCCGGCGAAGATGGCGGCCTTGTCGGCGCACTGCGGCTGGCGGATGCGGCGGAAGCGGTCGCGGAAAGGTTCCTCGGCGATGGCCGGCAGGGCGCGGCCTTCCGTGAGGCCGGAGAGGAACAGCGGCAGGTGGCGGATCAGGCCGCCGCTTTCGAACGGCTTCTGCGCCAGCGACGCGGCGCGCAGCAGGCCGTGGAAGACGCGCCGGTTGTTGATGATGGGGAAGACGGCGCGCTCCACCGGCTTCAGCCCTTGCTCCGTGGCCAGCCGGCGGCGGATTTCGAGAATCAGCTCCGGGATGTCGATGTTGCCTGGGCAGTAGTCGCGGCACGCGCCGCACTGGATGCACAGGCTCTGGATCTCGTCCGATTTCTGCAGCTCGTCGAACCAGGCCGTCAGGATGGTGCCGATGCCGCCGGTGTAGACCTTGCCGAAGACGTGGCCGCCCACCGCGCGGTAGACCGGGCAGACGTTGAGGCACGAGGCGCAGCGGATGCACTGCAGCGCCTCGCGGAACACCGGGTCGGCCGCCATCTCCGTGCGGCGGTTGTCCATCAGGATGATGTGGAGGTCCTTGGCCGAGCCGTCGGTGTTCTCCGCCGGCCCGGTGATGATGCTGAGGTAACTGGTGAGGAGCTGGCCCGTGGCGCTGCGCGGCAGCGCTTCCACGATGGGCAGGATGTCGGCGAACCTCTCCACCAGCTTCTCGATGCCCACGATGGCGATGTGCGTCGGCGGCAGCGTGGTGACCAGGCGCCCGTTGCCTTCGTTGGTCAGCAGCACCAGGCTGCCGGTCTCGGCCACGGCGATGTTGGCGCCGGAGATGCCGATGTCCGCGTTCAGGAACTTCGCGCGAAGCTCCTCGCGCGCCACCTTCACCAGCCGCGGAATGTCGGAGCCGAGCCGCTCGTGCACTTCCTTGCTGAACAGCTCCGCCACCTCTTCGCGCGTCATGTGGATGGCGGGCAGCACCATGTGCGACGGGCGCTGCCCGGCAAGCTGGATAATCCACTCGCCCAGGTCGGTCTCCGTCACCTCGATGCCGGCCTGCTGGAGGAACGGGTTCAGGTGGATCTCTTCCGAGGCCATGGACTTCGACTTGACGATGCGCTGCGCGCCCTGCTCCCGCGCCACGCGCAGAATGTAGTCCTTCACCTCGGCCGGCTCGCTGGTGCGGAACACCTTCGCACCGAGCGCCTCGGCGCTCTGACGGAACCTCTCCGCCAGCTCTTCCAGGTGCGCCGCGGCGAAGCCCTTGCGCTCCGCGATCTGCGCGCGCAGGGCTTCGAAGTCGATGCCTTCGTAAGCGCGGGCGCGGCTGACTCGGTAGGCTTCGGAGAACTTGCCGAGCGCGCCGGCCAGGGTCTCATTGGCCAGCGCCTGCTGAATGGACTCCCGGAATTCGGCCTTCATGCGCTGGCCTCCTCGCGGCCATAGAAGACAATGATCAACCGCACGGGGCCGTGCACGCCGATGGTGAGCACGCGCTCGATGTCGGCCGTGCGGCTGGGGCCGGTGATGGCGGCCAGGTAGCGAGCGCGGCGCGGATCGAACTTCGCCAGGGCTTCGGCCAGGTTTTCGCGGAGGCTGTCGAGCGCCACCAGCGCGATGTGGATGGCGGGTAGCGTGGAGGCCAGGCGCTGCGCCACAGGGGTGGAGTCGCCCAGCAGCGTGCCGGTAGCGGCGATGGCGCAATCGGCCTCAGTGATGCCGATTTTCGCCGCCGCGGCGCGCTCGCGCGTGACGTCGAAGGAGAGGCCGGGGACGCGGGCCGCGAGGGGGTGCAGGCCGGGATCGCCCACCCAGACGGCCTGCGAGCCGGGCGCATCCGAAACGCCTTCCTGCTTCAGCGTTTCCAGGACGAACTCCAGCGCCGCGCCGCGGCTGGGCACCCTGTGCACTTCTGCGCTCACCGCCGTAGCGCGCGCGTGGAACCGCTCATAAAGAGGTTCCAGGTCTGTTAGTCGTGAGGCGGGCACACTTCCATCGTCGCCATCGCGGCTCCGCTTCGTCAATCGCAGTACGGAACCCGCAGGATCTCGCAGCGGTAGATCTCGGAGCCGAGAGTGAAGGAAAGGGTCCCGAAGACGAGCAGCAGAATCGCGGCGGCGCCGCCGTTCACCACATGGAAGCGGCGCTTGCCGTCTGGGCCCTTGCGCAGCACCGGACGCAGGGCGACGTATGCGCCGGCCGGCAGCAGCAGGATGACGAAGACCAGCAGGGCGATCTCGTG
>DAHVTI010000253.1 GCA_027324255.1 Bryobacterales bacterium
CATTGGCGGGAGGCATCGGAACCGCAGGCGGGACGAGTGATCGTCTCCTCCTGGAACGCCGATAGCGTCGTATTGCCTTTGACTCCTCGCCGCTGAAAGGGGCGCCGTTGCAGCGGCGTCAGACCTTGAGGTCGCGGAGTAAGGGATAGCTCTCGCGCACGGCGTCCATGTTCATCTCGACGTAGTAGTTCTTGACGCCGCCTTTCTTGGCGGCCTCGAAGAGCTTCTTCCAATCGACGGAGCCCTTGCCCACGGGCGCCTGTTTCTTTTCGGGAATGGACCAGTCGGCCAGATGCAGGGAGATGAAGCGGCCCGGGTACTTCGTCATGTTGGTCGCCGCCTCGAAACCGATGCTGATGACAGCGACCTGGAACTGCATCTTCACCAGCTTGCCGTCAAACCGGTTCATCAGCTCGTCGTGGATGAGCTTGCCGCCGAGCGTTTGGAACTCTCCGTGGTGGTTGTGGAAGCCACACTGGAGTCCGGCCTTCTTCATCGTCTCGCCGATCCTGTTGAGCTCTTCGGCGGCCTTGCGCCAGTCGTCCAGCGTCGCGGTCTTCGGCAGGCCGAAGCTCGACAGGATCATCTGCTTGAGGCCGAAAATTCACCTGTTCGCGTCTCCCGAACCTCGTCGGAAAACACCAGGGCGCACGCTGGCCGGAAGCGCTCCATCGCCGGCGCCGGCGGATCTCCTCACCCCAGGCCTCCTTCGCGCCTGCAGGCTCTCCACCCTCACCGGTCCTTCGACATCACCCCGCCTTCCGCGGGAACCCTGCTCCCCGATTCTCGCCGCCCCCCAGGCTCACCCGCTGAGCCCGCGCCGGATCCCCCTAAATTCTCTCCATAGATTGTTTGCTGTTTTGTCCAGAACTCCCCACCCCGCCCCCTCGTCTCCCTTCATGTCATGCAATTTCACAAACTCCAGACCCTCTTCCTCACCCTCGCCGCCGCCTCCGCCTTTGGCGCCGACTACCTCCCCCTCCGCCCCGGCGACTCCTCGACCTACAAAGCCTGATCCACCCCAGAAACCCTCACCATCCGCGTCGGCGCCCCCTCGCCACCCAGGACGGCAACGTCTACTTCCGCCTCACCGGCTACGTCGGCCAGCCCCTCTGGGTCCGCTCGGACCCCAACGGCAACCTCCTCTACCTCGACGAAGAGGCCGGCCGCGAACTCATCCTCACCTCTTTTGAAGACGCCGCCCCCGCCTGGGCCGCCGCTCCCTTCCGCCCCTGCGAACACGAATCCCAGCCGGACGCCAAGCCTCAGCCCTACCTCGGCCCCATCGGCGAAGTCGCCGCCACCACGGCGCTCCGCTATCGCTCCTTCTCCTGCGCCGACGCCGGCATCGAATCCGAAACCTACGCCCCCAACCTCGGCCTCCTCAGCCGCACCGTCCACACCTTCGCCGGACCCCGCACCTTCCACCTCGTCGAGGCCCGCGTCGGCAATCTCACCTTCGCAGGCGGTCCATCCGCCGCCTTCCACGCCGCCGTCTCGCAGCCCACCCCCACCCGCCTCGCCGCCGCCCTCCGCCTCACCCTCATCACCCCCGAATCCCTCACCCTCGTCTACGGCTCTTCCCAGGACTATGACCTCGTCCTCTGGAACGAGAGCGGCCAGCCCATCTACCGCTGGTCCGAGGGCCAAGCCTTCACCCAGGCCACCCGCGACCGCGAAATCTCCGGCGGCCTCGCCCACGACGTCGAAATCCAAACCCCTTCGCCCCTCCCCGACGGCGCCTACCTCCTCGAAGCCTGGCTCACCGCCGGCCCCTCTCAGCGCGCCTTCTCCGCCATGACCCCCTTCCGCATCCAGGACGGCAAACTCGTCCGGTAACTACCCTGGGCCCAGTCCCGCGGAGTCATCGACGGGCTTTGCGCCCCCCGGCCGGAGCCCCGGCAACCCCCGGCTCCGGCTCACCTCCAGGCCAACATCAAGGCCAACATCAAGCTTGAGCGGCAGCCTCCGCGCACGGTAATATTCGATCAACGTCTGATTTATGCTGGGCAGGAGGGATGCATGCGTACGTTTCTTGAACTGCTGGCTGTGGCCCTGATTCTTGCCGGTATGGCCAGTGGCCAATTGAAGAAAGCAGCCGCTCCTAAAGGCGCTCCGGCGGCCAACGCCGCGGGGCCGAAGTGGAAGGCGATCTGGGAACCGGTTCCTTTCAACAAGGACATCGAACTACGAGCAATTTCGTGTGTGGGCCCGGAGACCTGCTGGGTGGCGGGCCGGAACTCCACGATTCTGTTCACCTCGGATGGCGGCAAAACCTGGCAGGCTCAGTTGGGCGGAGATCCGGAAGCCGCCGATGAGGATCTGGCCGGCATCTTCTTTCTGGAGTCCAAACACGGCTGGGTAATGACGGAGCGCAACAGGATGATGGGCACCACCGACGGCAGCACGTGGGTGGAACTGGGCAAGGTCCCTGCAACTTCCAGGGGCTTGTGGTTCCTCACGCCCTCGACCGGTCTGGTGGCTGATCGCCACGATTCCCAGTCACAAACCCATTTGAATCGCACCGAGGACGGCGGCCGGAGTTGGACGCGCGCGAGCCCCTGCCGCGTAGACGCCGTCGTCGGCGGACTGTCGCGGAAACTGGGCTGCATGGTGCGGGGAATCCAGTTTGTAACGCCATCCATCGGCTTCATGGGTGGCGGCGCACCCGTAGATATGGGGACGGATGTCGCCACCTTCTCCCGAACGGCTGACGGCGGCGCTACCTGGACCCACTCCGTCATCCCGGACACCAGGCACGCTGTCGACTCCATCCACTTCTGGTCCGAAAAGGACGGGCTGGCGCTGCTGGCAAGCGGGCGGACGTATTGGACGGCGGACGCCGGCGCGAACTGGACCGGAAGTGTGAATTCGCCGGCATGGCGCAGCTTCTACGCTTCCGGGGAAGGGAAGATCTTGGTGGGAGTCAACGAGAACGGCCGCCAGATCGGCTACTCATTCAACGGAGGCCGGAGTTTCACCTCACGCCCGGCGAATCTTCCCGCGCTTGTGCGGGATGTCACATTCCCGGACTCCAGTCATGGATACCTGGTCGGCCAGCACGGCATGGTCTACCGCTACCGCATCGTGCCGGTCGACTACACGAGCCAGGGCATGATCGGCGCGGGGGCACCGCCCCGGTAACATCGGACCGGTCCGCGCCGGGTGCCCTCTCAGCGCTTCGATACACCCGGTCCAGAATCTCCGTCCTTTGTGCCAGGGGCTGTCCTCGTCCATGCGGCGCCGCGCCCGCCCCTGGTTCTTTCCACCTGACTCAGGAGAGGATCTTGTGAACCACGATCCCGTGGGTGTCGCTGAGTTCAGAGAATCGTGCCCGGGACGGAATCGAACCGCCGCCGCCAGCCTTTTCAGGACTACAGCTCTCAGAGCCGGTCAAGTGTCCGGAAGGTCTCCACTCCCGTGGGGTCGAGATTGAGGAAGAAAGTTCGAAACACGCCCACGACGGGAAGCCACCATTCTTCCGTCCGAAATCAGAGGCCCAGTCATGTTGACGGCGGCGCTGACGTGATGGCCTCCGCACAACCCAAACATTCCGCGCCTGTTTTGGTTTTTCCCTCATTTTCCGGTTTGATCAGATCCGGCTTGGGGTGCGCGCCGAACCCCCAGGGTTGGGCTTGGACCCCAGGATTTCTGTTGCGAATCTCCGTCTTCTCCAGTTGACGGGCCGGTTTTGTGGACGGCCTGTTCGTCTTGGTGGGCCGGTCGCGGCATGTTCGAAAGGCTCTTCCCAGGACTATGACCTCGTCCTCTGGAACGAGAGCGGCCCGCCCATCTACCGCTGGTCCGGCGGCCAGGCCTTCACCTAGGCCACCCGCGCCCGCGACATCTCCGGCGGCCTCGCCCACGACGTCGAAATCCAAACCCCCGCACCCCTCCCCGACGGCGCCTACCTCCTCGAAGCCTGGCTCACCGCCGGCCCCTCTCAGCGCGCCTTCTCCGCCATGACCCCCTTTCTACTCAAGAACGGAAAACTCCTCCCCTCTTCCCTCCAGGAGTCGACCCGCCGTAGCCTCCAAAGGAGGCGAAGGAGGGCCCCATCCAGGACGCCAAGCTCGTCCAATACCCCCCCTCGCCCCACTCCCAAAGCGTCGGCGACTTGGGCGCCGAAGCCTTGGCGAAGGAGGCCGGGCTATGCCCCCCGCCGGTGCCGCGGCATCCCCGCGCTCCGGTTCCCCCTCCCCGCCAACTCGTCCGCCACCTGCCACTATTCAGAAAATATACGAAACAGTACGAACAGATCGGCGCCTTTCGATGTATACTTGGGCCCATAGAAGGGTAAGGATGCTCATGACGGCCCGGACCGCCGGCCGGGATCCCCTCCCGCCGCATCCGCTCCGCCGTCCTTTTGAGCCCTGTACAAACCAGAAACGCCCGAACAGTGTCAGCGCTTTCGCCGCGCGCCGCATCGGCACTTCCTGTGCCCCGGCGAAATCCGTTGCCGCTTGCCCCCGCGGAGGACTATGGCAACTCAGCAGGACAAGGATGTGGCCGCTTCCATCCTCGACGAACTCACCACACAGCTCAACAACAACATTCGCAGCGGCGGATTCAACAACGACTCTGTCATGTGGCTCATCAAGGCTTGGACCAAGGTCGGCATGCGCCTCCGCGGCCCCGGCTTCCACCGCCAGTCCACCGCCTACTACATCATGAAGCGCGACCCCACTCCCTCCGTCGGCAAAAGATCCAAGACACTCCTCGCGGCAATGGAGGCCTTTGAAACCGTCCTCGAGAAAAACGGAACCACCGACGGCGATTTCTTCAACCGCTCAGATCGCGCCATGCTCGACTTCGTTTGGGAGTACCGCAAACAACTCGGCCTCGCCGGCGACCGCGGCAAATCCGAGCAGGCCTTCACCTCCCTCCTCATGCGCTGGAACTCCCTCACCGCCGATCAGGTCCAGAAAGAAGTCGTCACCAACATGGACCGCAGCATTTGACCTTCCCCCCGCCATAGCCGCCGGAGGAGGCGCCGGAGGAGGCGAAGGTGGAGTCTACCCGCCATAGCCTCCCCAGGAGGCGAAGGTGGGTTACGGTAAGATCAATGCCCGCCCCCACCCTCCAGCAGCACTTCGGCCAGATCGACATCTACCTCTTCGATCAGCTCCTCAAGGGCCGCATCGCCCCCGGCATGCCCATCCTCGACGCCGGCTGCGGCCCCGGCCGCAACATCGCCTACTTCCTCCGCGAAGGCTACCCGGTCTTCGCCGCCGACTCCGCCCCCGCCTCCATTCAAAGCGTCCGCGAACTCGCCCGAACCCTCGCCCCCGCCCTCCCCCCGTCCAACTTCCGCCAGGAACCCGTCGAAAACATGTCTTTCCCTGACGCCTGCGCCGCCGTCGTCATCAGCAGCGCCGTCCTCCATTTCGCCGCCAACGACGCCCACTTCGAATCCATGCTCCTCGGCTCCTGGCGCGTCCTCCAGCCCGGCGGCCTCTTCTTCTGCCGCCTCGCCTCCACCATCGGCATCGAAACCCTCGTCCAACCCCTCGAAAACCGCCGCTTCCGCCTCCCCGACGGCTCCGAACGCTACCTCGTCGACGAACCCCTCCTCGCCGCCTACACCCAAAAACTCGCCGCCACCCCGCTGGACCCCCTCAAAACCACCATCGTCCAGAATCTCCGCTCCATGACCACCTGGGTCCTCCGCAAAAACCCCCTCTGAGCGCGTGCCCCCCAGGCCCGCGGCCCCCACCCAAACCTCTACCGCTTCCGCCCGCCAGTCGACGCGAAATCCCTCTCCCACTTCCGCCGCAAATCCTCCGTAGTGCCCCGGAACCAATAAATCCTCCCCCGTACCACCCTCCTCCCATGTGCCGGAATCCCCCCAATGTTCACGATGCTGTGCAGGCAATCGGCCGGGTGGTGATCCGTCACGTGCGACGTCCGCTCCCAATAAATCCCCGAAACCCACGTCCCCTCCCGGCTCACCCGCGCAATCAACCCGTCATCCACCGGTGCCAGCATCAACGCCTCGTAAGGCCCTACCTTTGGCATCGCCGCCAGCTTCCCGCCCGTCCGCCGCAAGTCCAGCTTCACCCCCAGCGGCGTCCGAGCCCCCACGGTCTCCTTGCCCGCCGGCAGCGCCTCCCAGCCGCCCCGCCGCAAAACATATGTCAAACTCACCGGCGCCTTCCCGGCATTCTCCAACTCCTTCCACTCATCGAATTCGCTGAA
>DAHVTI010000282.1 GCA_027324255.1 Bryobacterales bacterium
TCGCCAGCACCAGCGCCAGTCCTCCAAAGAACCCCGACAACAGCCCCACCGTCCGTTCCTGCACTAACCCTTCGCCCACCACTTCTTTCAGAGCGCGCATCTCCAGCGACAGTCCCGGCTGCGCCGCTTTCAGCACCCCACGCACCCCCGGCGCCAGCCCGCCCGGGTCTCCCTTCGTCCGCAGCAGAAACGAGAATGCCCGCCACGGCTCCTTGTCCTGGCTCAACGCCAGGTACACCGTCTGCGAGTCCTCCTCCCGCAAGGAATGGTAGGCCGCATCCCGCACCACCCCCACCACCACGTACTTCTCCCGCTCCGCCGTCGCCGGCCCCGTTTCGATCCGCATCGTCTTGCCCACCGGACTCGTCCGCCCAAAGAAATGCCGCGCCGTGCTTTCGTTGACGATCATCACCTTCGCCGATCCCACCGTGTCCCCGGGCCCGAAATCCCGCCCCATCACCAGCGGCGTCCGCATCGCCCGGAAGTAGTCCGGCGTCACTTCGTTGAACCACACCACATTGTCCCGCCGCGACTTCGGCTGGTAGTCCTGCGGATACACCGGCATGTTCCATTGCATTCCGCGCATCGGTGTGATCGCCGCGCCCGCCGCCGCCTCCACGCCGCCCAACCCGCGGAACCGCTCCAGCAGGTCTTCATACAAAGCCCGCCTCTGCTCCACCGGCACTTTCTCCAGCGTGTCCACGTGCGCCATCAGCACCCGGTCTTCTTCGAACCCGGTGCCTTTCCTGATCAGGTTCCTCAGCGACCCCAGAAAAAGCCCCGCCGCCACCAGCAGCACCAGCGACAGCGCCACCTGCACCGCCACCAGAGCCTTGCCCAACCGGAACCGCGTCCCCCCGCGTACCGCCCCCCGCCCGCCTTCCTTCAACACGCTGTTCGGAGCCACGCTCGTCGCCCGCAGCGCCGGCGCCAGCCCAAACAGCAGTCCCGTCACAACCGCCGCCGCCGTCGTGAAGCCCAGCACCGTCCAATCCGGCGCCAGGTCGAACTCCAGCGGATCCCGATAGGTGGAGAAGAAGCGCACCAGCAACCCGCTACCCCACCGAGCAAACATCAGCCCTCCGGCCGCTCCCGCTCCCGCCAGCACCAGGCTCTCCGTCAGCAACTGCCGCACCAGTCGCCACCGCCCCGCCCCAATCGCCAGCCGCACCGAGATCTCCCGCTGCCGCGCCGCCCCACGCGCCAGCATCAGGTTCGCGATGTTGGCGCAGGCGATCAGCAATACCATCCCCACCACCCCCATCAGCGTGTAGAGCCCTGTCCGATAGAGGTCCCGAGTCATCGAAAAGCCCCTGGCCGCATCTCTCAGGCTGAACGTTCGGGCCAGAAACCGCTTCCGGTCCTCTTCTTCCCAATCCGCCGGCACCGCAGCCCGCAGGATTCCTGGTCCCACCCCGTTCAGCCGCGCCTCGGCCTGCTCCCGTGTCGTCCCCTTCTCCACGCGCCCCACCACCCTCAGCCACCACGTGCTTCTCTGGTCCAGCCAGTTCCGGTCCGGGTGGAACCCCGGCTCGCTTGCAATCGGCACCGCCACGTCCCACCCGTTGTCCACGTCCAGCCCCGTAAACCACCTCGGCGCTACACCCACCACTTCGAACGTCCGCCGGTCCAGGCTCACCGTCCGCCCCACGACGTCCCCCGCTCCGCCGAAATACCGCTGCCAGAACGCGTGGCTGATCACCGCCACATCCGTCGCCCCGCCCCGCCGGTCGTCTTCCTTTCCAAGCAGCCGTCCCACCTCCGGCCTCACCCCCAGTACCTCGAAAAAGCTCCCGCTCACCATCAGCCCCCGCGCATACCGGCTCTCCCCGCCCGCCGCCAGATCGAACCGCTCGTCCCCATACGCCAGCAGCCCGTCGAATCCCCCAGCCCTCGCCCGCAACTCTTCCCACAATGGGTTCGTGAACGACCCCTGTTTCCCCATCCTCACCTGCACCAGCCGCCCCGCTTCTCCCACCGGCAGCGTCCGCAACATCACCGCGTTCAGAATCGTGAAGATCGCCGTGTTCGCCCCGATCCCCAAGGCCAGCGACAGCACCGCCGTCAAAGTGAACGCCGGATGCGCCTTCAACGCCCGCACCGCGTACCGCACATCCTGCCCCACTGAATCCAGCCAGTTCCAGCCCCATACCGCCCGGCTGTCCTCCCTCAGCAGCAGCTCATTGCCAAACCGCCGCCGCGCCGCGTCTTCACCCTCCCCCGCCGCCTCCGCCCGCAGCTCCCGGTGCAGCCGCATCTCTTCCGCCAGCTCTGCCTCCAGCCGCCGCCGCTCCAACAGAAAGCGCACCCGCCGTCCCACTTCTCGCAGCCAGTTCATCGTCCCATTCCCTCCTCAGGTCGGCTCCAGCAGCTTCTCGATCGCCAGGTTCACCCGCCGGTACTGGCTCAGCTCGATCTCCAGTTGCTTCCGCCCCAGCGGCGTCATCTGGTAGTACCGCGCCCGCCGGTTGCCCGACGTCACGCCCCACTCCGCTGTCACCCATCCCTTTAATAACATCCGCTGAAGTGCCGGATATAGCGAGCCTTCTTCCACCTGCAACACCCCCTCGGTGCCCTGCTGGATCGCGCTCGCAATCTCGAACCCGTGCAGCTCTCCGCTGCGCGCGAGCGTCCGCAGGATCAGCAGATAAAGCGTGCCGGGCGGGATTTCGTCCCTCTGTCTGGTGACTGACATAGATAAACTATGTCAAGAATACGGCGCGCGCCCCGCCCCGTCAAGGCGCCCCCGCGTAAACATTCGCGCCGCCCGCTACGGCGTGAAAATCCCCTTCACCAGCTCCGGCGTCGCCTTCACGCCCGGCTGCACCACCGCCAGCGGCTCGCTCAGCAGGGTCTCCGCCAGCGGCGCCGGATCGGCCAGCTTCTCCGCCCACGCGAACTCGAACTGGAACTCCATCGCCCCGTGTTCATCGGCCACGAAGTTGGTGTGCCAGAAGTTGTCGAATACCTGCGACCACAGCTTGTTCGGATCCGCCGGCTTGTCCGTGATCCGCTGCCACGTGTGCGGACCGCCCACGGTCACCATCGGCGCGTCGCGCGTCACCCATACCCAGTGCCCCGCCGGCGTCACGTAGTGCGCCCAGCGGTCGATCGCGTAGTAGTCGCGGCACGAGCCCGGCAGTTGATCCGTGAACGGCGTAAACGGCACGTCGCCGCTCGAAAACCGCGGCAGCACGGCCCCCGTCGGGAACGGCATCAGCACGTACAGCACCTCCGGCGCCAGGTTCGGCTTGCGGTCGAACCTCACCCGCAGCGTGGCCCGCGCGTTGCGCCGGTGCAGCTCCAGCCGCCGCTCGGTATTCTCCAGGCTCGCGTGCAAAATCTCCTGTGTATACAACAGAGTGTGCGGCGTCTCTTCCAGTTTTGCTGGACCATAGGAGGCCGCCTTCCGCGCCAGCCGCTCCGGGTACATGCGGCTCGACCGCCGCGCCGGCGGCTGGATGAACACCGACAGGACATCGCCGATCCCCTCCGCGAACAGCGGCTGCGTCATCCCCGGCCACTGCGCCGCCGCCGGCCAGCCCTCGGCCGTGGTCCGCACCTCCGGCTTCGCCCCCGTAGCCGCTGGCGCCGCCGGCAGCAGTTGGATCGATTGGGCCGGCAGGTTCTCCACCCACTCGGGCTTGCGGTCGATCCCCGGGAACTTCAGCCATCCTGAATAGGCCAGCGGCGCCGTGTTCACCACGTAGTCGCCCGCCGGCTTGGAGATGGTCGCGAATCGCGCCCGCTGCCCCAGCAGCCATTCGGCGTGCCCCATCGGCCGGTAGGCCAACAGGCTCTTCTCCGTGTACTGCGCCTGCGTGTCCAGCGAGTAAGGCTGCGACACCGACACGTTCGCCCCCCACGTGTGCTCGTCGAACAGGCACAGGTCGCGCAGCATCTCCGACACCCGCCGGTCGATCGACGCGTTCGCCGGACCCCACACCGGCGAAAGCGCCGCCGCCAAGTGCCGCTTGGCCTGCCGGCTCGCCGCCAGTTCCCGCGGCCCCGACGCGTCCCCGTTCGCCCACCAGTCCGTCCACTCGCCCTCAT
>DAHVTI010000293.1 GCA_027324255.1 Bryobacterales bacterium
GCCGGCAACTCCGCCGTAGAAACCGTCCGCCTGGCCGCCTTCCAACCCGAGCCCTTCACCTGGCAGCTCACCCGCCAAGGCAAGCCCGTCCGCACCGGCTTCTAGCGGCCCCCAGCCAAATGTGGGGCAGGCCTCCAGGCCTGCGGCCGGACCTCCAGGTCCGGCCAACCCCGAGTCACGACCATTCTCCCCAATGTTTTAAACAACTTCCACGAAAACGCTTTGGCCCGTATGCGACACTCTTCTGCGGGGTACCAAACCGCTGGCCAGCGAGTCCCCAAACCATCGCCTTAAGTAGGGCGGCCGCTCCGGCGGCTTCCAACCAGGCAACTGCCTCGAGCAGCAGCCGGCGAAATGTAAGTCCTGATGAGCCCGAAGAAATTCGGCGGGGCGGCCAGTTTCGAACTGCGCCCCGCCGGGCGATGCCCCAGGCCGAAGTGTGTCCGCACTCCCCCCCTTGCTTTCCTCCGCCCGTCTGCCTACGCTGCAGGTGGAACAGGAGGTGTCCCATGCTCCGCCAAACGCTCTGCGCGGCGGTGGTCCTCCTCTTCGCCCTCGGCGTTGCCTGCACCCCCAGTCGCCGCTCCTCGGCCGGCTTCCGGCTGCCCGACGGCGATGCCGATCGCGGACAGACCGCCTTCGTCGCTCTCCAATGCAACTCCTGCCACCAGGTCTCCGGCGTCGATCTGCCGGCCGCGCCTTCCCGTTTCGCCGAGCCAGTCGTCCTCGGCGGCCGCGTCCCCCGTCAGATCACCGACGGCTACCTGACCACGGCCATCATCAATCCTTCTCACGCCATCGGGCCTTTCCCGCTTACGCAGGTCTCCGTCCAAGGCCAGTCCCGCATGCCCGATTACACCAGCGGCCTCACCGCCCGTCAGCTCGCGGACCTCGTGGCTTTCCTCCAGGCGCACTACGAGCCCTATCAGCCTTCGCGCGAATACCCGACTTACTATTGAAATGAGGCTGATCTTCCTGCCGGTCTGGTGCCTGCTCTGCGCTGAGCCCTTCCCGCTGTGCGCCGGCGGACCCCCTCGCCCCCACACCGCGCGCCGCAAGCTCTCCGCGCCCCAGGAAGTTCAGGGCTTCCCCTGCGACAAAGGCTACGCCTGGTTCTACGACTCCGGCCGCCTCTCCTCCTGCTTCCTCTCCCGCGACTTCCAATTCGGCGAGGCCCAGGCCCCTCGCCGCTCCTGGATCTACTTCACTCCCGAGGGCGCGCCGGATTTCGTCTTCCTCAGCCGCACCACTCTCATCCGCGGCCTCCCCTGCCGCGGCCGCGGCCACCAATACATGACCACGTTCTACCCCTCAGGCCAACTCAAGCTCTGTTGGCTCGCCGCGGACCGCGACATCGCCGGCGTCCCCTGCGCCCGCGCGACGTTCTTCGCCGACGTCTTCGGTGGCGGCGCCGGCACTCACTTCCATGCAAACGGAGCCCTCAGCCTCTGCCGCCTCGCCCGCGATTGCACGCTTCAGGATCAGCGCTTCCGCAAGGGCGATCACCCTGAGTTCGATCCCTCCGGCCGCCTCGTCCCCGCCCGCTGAATGCCCCGTCAGATCTGTTCCAGCTCCTCTTCCAGCATCTGCTTCTCGTGCAGTTCCGCGTAGTAGCCCCTCTGTTCCAGCAGCTCCGCGTGGCTGCCCTCTTCCACCACCCGCCCGCCGTCCAGCACATAGATCCGGTCCGCGTCCCGCACCGTCGACACGCGGTGCGAAATCAGGATCGTCGTCCGCCCCGGCCGGAACGCCCGCAGCCCGTGCAGGATCCGTTCTTCCGTCAGAGTGTCCACCGCCGACAGCGCATCGTCCAGGATCAGGATCTCCGGCTCCCGCATCAGCGCCCGCGCGATCGCCGTCCGCTGCTTCTGCCCGCCCGACAGCGCGATCCCCCGCTCGCCCACCTCCGTCTGGTAGCCCTTCGGGAAGCCCTCGATGTCTCCCGCCAGCCCCGCCGTCTCCGCCGCCCGCTGCACCTGCTCCGCGTCCGTCCCCTCCACCCCGAAGGCGATGTTCTGCGCAATCGTCGCACTGAACAGAAACGTCTCCTGCGGCACGAATCCGATCCGCCGCCGCAGCTCTTCCGGGTCCATCTCGCGCACGTCGATGCCGCCCAGCCGCACTTGCCCTTCCGTCGGGTCGTACATCCGCGCCGCCAGGTTCACCAGCGTGCTCTTACCGCTCCCCGTGCGCCCGACAATCGCCACCGTCGAGCCCGCCGGCACCTTCAGCGACACCCCGCTCAGCGCCGCCCGCCCGTCGAAGCGCAGCCCTGTGTTGAAGTATTCCAACTCCTGCACCCCCACGCCCGCCGCCGCCGCCTGCTCCGGTGCCGCGATCAACGGCTCCTGCTCCAGCAGATCCTTCAAGCGCTTCATCGATGCGCTGCCCCGCTGCATCAGGTTCACCACCCACCCGAACGCAATCATCGGCCACACCAGCATGCCCATGAACGTGTTGAACATCACGAAGCTGCCCAGCGTGATTCGCCCCGCCAGCAGCCGCAGGCCCCCCACCCACAGCACCATCAGAAACGTCAGCCCCACCAGGAACTGCAGCAGCGGCATGAACAGCCCCGACAGCGTCGCCAGCTTCATGCTCTGCCCGATGTAGGCCCGGTTCAGCTCCGCGAACCGCCTCATCTCGGCCTCTTCCTGCACGTAGGCCCGTACCACCCGCACCCCGCTGATGCTCTCCTGCACCCGGCTGCTGATGTCGCTAAACAGCTTCTGAATCGCTTCGAAGCGGTCGTGGATCCGCTTGCCGAACACCATCACCACCGCGCTCACCAGCGGCGCCGGCGCCAGCGCCCACAGCGTCAGCCGCCAGTCCACCCAGAACATGATCCCCAGCGCCAGCACGAACGTCAGCGACGTCTCCGCCCAGTACATCACCGCCGGCCCCAGCATCATCCGCACTGCGTTCAGATCGTTCGTCGCCCGCGCCATGATGTCGCCCGTCCGGTACCGCCCGTAGAAATCGTGGCTCAGCGTCACCAGCTTGCGGAACAGGTCGTTCCGCATGTCGTACTCGACGTCGCGCGAGATCGTCACGATCACCACGCGCATCCAGTACATGAAGAACCCCTTCGCCACCGAGAGCCCCACCAGCGCCGCGCAGAACCACCACAGCCGCCCCATCGGCGCGCCCGCCGTCAGCGCGTCGATGCCCGCCTTGATCGTCAGCGGGATCAGCGCGCCCAGCGCGTCTTTCAGCACCAGCGCCGACCCGCCCACCGCCAGTCCCCGCCTGTATTTCCTCAGGTACGGCCATGCTGTCCGGAATGCGCGCCTCATGTCTCCTCCGCCGCCCTACAGCCCCAGCGGCGTCGTCGCCAGCTTCAGCCACTCCAGCAGCACGGCCTTCTTCCCCTGGCGAGTCCTGTACCAGTCCTCCAGCCGGTAGCTCCGGTCCGCGGCCGCCACAAAGTGCAGCTCCATCCCCGCCGGCTTCACCTCATTGAACAGCATCCGCGCCCGCCGCATGTGCGTTCGCACGCTCACCACCAGGCACTTCTTCACCCCCCGCCGCTCCAACTCCGCGATCATTGCCCGAGCCTCTTCTTCGGTCGAAGTCGCGCGGTTCGGCGCGCACTGGAACCACTCCGCCTTCAGCCCGCGCTGCACCGCGAACGGAATCTCGTAGTTGCACTCCGGCTGTTCGTAGTAGGAGGACGGCCCGCTCAGCAGGACGTAGGGCACGTAGCCCTCCCTCGCCAGTTCGCCCGCCTTTAGCACTCGCTCGCCCTGCCAGCCGCCGGCCAGCACCAGCGCCACGTCCGCCTTCCGCGGAGCTTCGCCGTTGTCCAGGAATGTCCCGATGGGAGAGAGCAGCCTGTGCCGCTGCCACCACAGAATCGCCAGCACCACCGCCACCAGCAACAACGGCAGCAGCGCAAAGCCCCGCCGCCCGCCTCTGCCGGCGCTCATTTCTCCGGGTCGAGCCGGCCGGCCGACCGCAGCTTGTGGTACAGCCGCTCCACCTCCGCCTCGTCGTCTTCCGTCAGCAGCCGGTAGCGCGGCGACGACAGCTTCGCCGCCGGCGCCGCCTGCGGCGCCTCGCCGAAGATCTGCCGGTACGGCACGCCGTTGATCAGCGCCGCCGTCGACCGCTGCTGGATGATCCGCAGCAGCCGGTTCGACTCTTCGGTCTCCCCCGGATAGATCAGCCGCAGGCGCGTCTGGTCGGACAGCGTCAGGTCCACCACCATCGGCGAAATCCAGCCCGTCTGGTCCACCCGCCGCACCTCGCGCCAGGCGATGGTCCGCTTCCCCGTCCGCAGCGACTCTTCCGTCACTTCGATGGCTGGCCGCAGCCCCAGCCACAATACCCCGCCCGCGCTCACCACGAAAAGGGCCGCCGGAACAGCCGCCGGCAGCCAGCGGTACGCGCACCAGCCTGAGAAAACCGCCAGCCCCAGCGCCACCGCCGCCGCTGTCAGATATGTGCGAGCCGGGGTGAATCGCAGCCCCGTTTTCGCGCCTGTCGCACCTTGCGCCACGCTTCCAGCGTATCCTCCCCCGCCCGACCCGTCAATGCGCCTCTTTCTTCATCATTCGGTATCCGGTCAGCGCGTAGTGCATCCCGCTCCACCCCGTCGCCGCCGCGCTGGCCCACAGCACCGCCGGCACCCACCCCGCCAGGAAGTTTTCCGGCCATGCCCCTTTGAGCACCGCGCCCCCGCACAACAGCAGTTGCAGCGCCGTGCTCAGCTTGCCCCAGAGGCTCGGCGGGAAATTCCTGATCCCCTTTGCCGCCATGCCGTAGGCCGCGAACGCCAGGATCATCAGGTCCCGCCCGAACGCCAGCCCCACCATCCACCACGGCAGCGCCCCCACCCAGCCCAGGGCCAGGAACAGAGTCGCCAGCAGCGCCTTGTCCGCCAGCGGATCCAGGTAAGCCCCCAGCCGGCTCTGCCAGCCGAAGCGCCGCGAAAGCCACCCGTCCAGCCCATCGCTCAAACCTGCCGCCAGCACCAGAGCGAACGCGTTCCGCCACTCCCCCCGCACCACCAGCACCCCGATCCACGGGGTCACCGCGATCCGCAACGCCGTGATGGCGTTCGGCAGGTGCCGCATCATCGCCCGGCTGCGCTCAGCGCCTGCTCTTCCATCTCTTCCATCGTCACCACATCGTACAGCGACGCATCGGACATGATCTTCGCCACCAGCGCCACGTGCATCGCATGGCCCGCCCGCTCCGCCACCACTTCACCCAGTAGCGGCCGCCCGATCAGCGCCAGGTCCCCGATCAGGTCCAGCGCTTTGTGCCGGCACGGCTCGTCCGGAAACCGCAAGCCCCCCTCGTTCCGCACTCCGTCCGGAGCGAAGCACACCGCGTTCTGCAGGCTCGCCCCGCGGATCAGGCCCATGTTGCGCATCTGGTCCAGTTCCTGCTCGAAGCCGAACGTCCGCGCCGGCGCGATCTCCGAAGCGTAGTTTTCCGGCGTCACTTCCATTTCCAGCGTCTGCCGCATCACCAGCGGGTGGTTGAAAAAGACGTCGCACCGCAGCCGGAAACCGTCCGCCGGAATGATGGAGATCTTCTTCCCGTTCCCTTCCAGCGAAACCGGCCGCGTCACCCGCAGGAACCTCCGGCGCCGCCGCGTCGTCCGGATGCCGGCTTCCGCCAGCAGCTCCACAAAAGGCTGCCCGCTGCCGTCCAGGATGGGCACTTCGAGGTTGTCGATCTCGATGTAGGCGTTGTCCACGCCCATGCTGTACAGCGTGCTCAGCAGGTGCTCGGTGGTCGAGATCAACACGCCCTGCCGCATCAGGGATGTCGCATAGCTCACGCGCTGCACGTATTTCCAACTCGCCGGGACTTCAAAGTTGTCCAGGTCCGTCCGCCGGAACACAATGCCCGTCGCCGCCGGCGCCGGGACGATCCGCATCTTCACCGCCACTCCGCTGTGCAGCCCTACGCCCTTGCACGCCACTGCACGCTGAATCGTCGTTTCGTGCTTCAATGCGGTCTCCTTGTCCAGTTCAAACCATCATCCTAGCAGACTCTCCTGTATCTGTTAAGTTCTTTGTCCGTAAAGAATTACAAATTATGGAATGTGTCATCCGGGCCACATTCCGCCCGCCAGTTGTATCCTGCCCGCCACGCTTTCCCCGTAGTTGTGGAGACCGGTGCAACCGCGGTGGTCCAATCCGGAAGGTGGGAGAGGGGTTCGTGCGCGCTGCTCCGGCCGGGCTTGCTCCGGGGCGGGGCGGTGTTTCGCGCCGGCGCCACAGAAGAAGAAGGGGGAGCGTGCACGCCGATGTGCACGCTCCCCCTTCCGGTTGTCTGATCGCGGCGCCCGCGGAAGCGGCTCCCGGGGCGGATGTCCCGATTAGCTCTGGCTGGCCGCCAGTGCCTGGTTGAGGTCCCACATCAGGTCTTCGAGATCCTCCAGGCCCACCGAGAGGCGGATCATGGCGGGCGAAACGCCGGCCGCGGCCTGCTGCTCGGCGCTGAGTTGCTGGTGCGTGGTGGAGGCGGGATGAATGACGAGCGAGCGCGCGTCGCCGACGTTGGCCAGGTGCGAGAAGATCTTCAGCGAGTCGACGAACTTCACGCCCGCCTCGTAGCCGCCCTTGATGCCGAAGCTGAACACCGCGCCCGGGCCCTTGGGCAAATACTTGCGCGCCAGGTCGAAGTACGGGCTCGACTTCAGCCCGGCGTACTTCACCCACTCCACCGCGTCGTGCGACTCCAGGTGCTCGGCCACGACCTGCGCGTTGTGCACGTGGTGGTGCATGCGCATGCCCAGCGTTTCGATGCCCTGCAGGAACAGGAAGGCGTTGAACGGGCTCAGGCAGGGGCCCAAGTCGCGCAGTCCTTCGACGCGCGCCCGCAGAATGTAAGCGATGGCGCCGAAGGTCTCGGCGAAGTTCATGCCGTGGTAGGCGGGCGAAGGCTGGTTGATCTGCGGGAACGGGCCCTTAGACCAGTCGAATTTCGCTCCGTCCACGATGATGCCTCCGATGGAGGTGCCGTGCCCGCCCATGAACTTGGTCAGGCTGTGGAGCACGATGTTGGCGCCCCAGTCCAGCGGGCGGCACAGGTACGGCGTGGCGAACGTGTTGTCGATGAGGAACGGCAGGCCCGCCTCGCGGGCGATCTTGCCCACGGCCTCGATGTCGAGCACATTGCCGCGCGGGTTCGAGATCGTCTCGCCGTAAATCGCCCTGGTCTTCGGCGTGATGGCCTTGCGGAAGTTCTCCGGATCGTCCGGCTCGACGAAGGTGACGTCGATGCCCAACCGCCGGAAGCTGACGTCGAACTGCGTGTAGGTGCCGCCGTAGAGCGTGGACGACGTCACGAAGTGATCGCCCGCTTCCAGCAGAGAGCTGAGCGCCAGGAACTGCGCCGCCTGTCCGGAACTGACGGCCAGCGCCGCCGCGCCGTTCTCCAGGCTGGCCACGCGCTTCTCCAGAACGTCCGTGGTCGGGTTCATGATGCGCGTGTAGATGTTGCCGAACTTCTGCAGGGCGAACAGCGCCGCCGCGTCGGCCGAATCGTCGAAGGTGAAGGAGGTGGATTGGTAGATCGGCACGGCCCGCGCCTTGGTGGTCGGGTCCGGGTCGTAGCCGGTGTGCAGGGCGCGCGTGTTGAAGCCCAGTTCGCGTTGAATGTCTTGCAGCTTGGACATTGTCCCTATAGTCTATCGGGAACGGTTTATTTTGTCCAGGGCACGCAAAAGCCCACCCGTCAAGGGGGGCGGGCCGGGTGGGGATCCGTGGTGCTCTTACCGCCGGCGGCGGAGCAGGGCGATGGCTCCTAGTCCGGCGGCCAGCAAGGCGCAGGTCGCAGGCTCGGGGACGGCGGCGTTGCTGAAGTCCTGAACCTCGCCCAGGTGGAGACAGGTTTCGCCGGCAGGGGAGGAAGCCAGCAAAGTGATCTTCACGGCGCCGGCTTGCACCGGACCGGTGCTGAGCGAAGCGCTGATCCAGTCGGTGCCGAGGCCCATCCAGTCGTAGGTGAAGACGGTGTTGCCGCCGCGCAGGAGTTCCCAGCGCAGGCTGAAGACGCGGCCGCCGCGGCAGTCCGTCCGGTTGTAGGCCGTGATGCTGTCGATTATGGAGCTGCCGTTGAAATCGGCCCGCAGCCAGGGATTGGCCTCCAGCGCGGTGTGCCGGATGTGCCCCAGCGCGGCATAGTCGCCGCTGATGCCGCCGTCGGTGGCATTGGAGGGGCCGAAAAGGGCGGAACTGCCCAGGTAATGGAACTCGGGCTCGCGACCCCGCCGTTGGCGGCCGCGGCAACGTTGATGGGGGCGCCCACGGCGCCGGCCGCGGCGAACTGCGGGCGCGACCCTGGCCCGGGGCAGAGGCGCCGGGTGGAGCGCGCCGGCGCGGACGGGGGCTACCGCTTGTAGCCGATCTTCCTCAGCAGGCTGAGCCGCCACTCCACGTCGGCCGGGCCTTCCACACCTTTGGGCTTTTCGCCGTCGATGACGCCCAGAACGCCGCGGCCCAGTTCTGTTTCGGCGATCACCGCCTCCACGGTGTTGGCCGTGGCGCAGAAGAGTCCCACCACCTCGGGGACGTCCTTGATGCGCGCCAGGAGGTTGATGGGGTAGCCGTTCTGGAGGCAGATGACGAAGGTGTGGCCGGCGGCCACGGCTGCGGCGTTCTTCACCGCCAGGGCCTTCAGCGCTTCGTCGTTGCCGTCGCAGCGGATGAGGCACGCGCCGGACGCTTCGCAGAACGCGAGGCCGAACTTCATTTGCGGCACGGTGTTGACGATGGCCTCGTAGAGGTCCTCCACGGTCTTGATGAAGTGCGACTGGCCGAAGATGATGTTGCCGTTTTCCGGGATCTCCAGGCGGACCGTTTTCAGTTCCATGGCACTTGCCATCGTACCCCGCGCGGGCGCCGCGCGCGCAAGAACCCGGCTCATCTCCGATTCCAGGTATGATTCTCCTATGCGTCTCGCTGCTGCCGCCCTCATCCTGTCCGTCGCCCTGCTCCCGGCGGAGGAGCGCATCGACACCGATGCCAACCACAAGATCCGCCAGGAGGCCTTGGAACGGTCGCAAGTGATGAAGCATTTGCACACGCTCACCGACCGTTACGGCCCGCGCCTGACCGGCTCGCCCAACTACGAAGCCGCCGCCAAGTGGGCCGCGCAGCAGTTGACCGCCTGGGGCCTGAAGAACGCCCGGCTGGAGCCGTGGGACTTCGGCCACGAAGGCTGGACGAACGTGCGGGCGGCGGGCTACTTCGTTTCGCCGGTGACGGACAACCTGGTGTTCGAGGTCCTGTCGTGGACGCCCGGGACAAACGGCGCCGCGCGCGCGGCGGCGGTGCACATGGTGCCGCCGGAGAAGCCGACCAAGGAAGCGATGACGGTGTGGCTGGACGCCAACAAGGACAAGATCCGCGGCCGGATCGTGCTGTACGGCAAGGCGCTGGTGGTGCCGGTGAGCTTCACCGCGATGAACAAGCGGATGGACGACGAGGCGGTGCGCAAGCGGCTGGAAGGAGGCGCGCGGGGCGGCCCGATGCGGCCGCAGGCAGTCCAGCCCGGGCCGGGCCAGCTTACCGCGGCGCAGATCAACGAAATGGTGGACGCCTGGCTGGTGGCCAACGGGGCGCTGGTGAAGGTGATGGACGGCGGCATGGCGCACGGCATGGTGCGCGCGTTCCAGAATCGCACTTACGACGTGACGAGGGCGGTGCCCACTGTCATCCTGCGCAACGAGGATTTCGGCCGGGCGGCGCGCCTGCTGGCCGACGGCGAGGCGCTGACCATGGAGTTCGACATCACCAACCGCACCTGGCCCGCTGGCAAGACCACGTGGAACGTGGTGGCCGAGATTCCGGGCACCGACAAGGCCGGCGAAGTGGTGATGCTGGGCGGACACCTGGACTCCTGGCACTCGGCCACGGGCGCGACGGACAACGCGACGGGCGTGAGCGTGATGATGGAGGCCGCGCGGGTGCTGCAAGCTGCGGGCCTGAAGCCGCGACGGACGGTGCGCGTGGCGCTATGGAGCGCGGAAGAGCAGGGCCTGTTGGGCTCGAAGGCTTATGTGCAGGAGCACTTCGGCACTTATGAGCAGCCCAAGCCCGACTTTCCGACGCTGGCCGGCTACTTCAACCTGGACAGCGGGACGGGCAGGGTGCGCGCCGCGTCGGTGTTCGGGCCGCCGGAGGCCGCGACGGTGCTGAAGGCCGCCTTTGATCCGTTCGCCGACCTGGGCGTGCTGGGCGCCTCGGCCACCAGCAGCCGCCGCGTGGGCGGGACGGATTCGACGTCGTTCAACGCGGCTGGATTGCCGGGCATCGGGCTGATGCAGGACCCGATCGAGTACTTCGGCCAGACCTGGCACACGAACCTGGATACGTACGAGCGGGCCATTCCCGACGACCTGATGAAGGCCAGCGCGGTGGTGGCGGCGGGTGTGTGGCACCTGGCGAACCGGGAGGAGATGCTGCCGCGGTTTGAGAAGGAGAAGATGCCCGCGGCGGTGGCGGCGCCGGCTCCGGTGACGCGGTAGGGGGAGACGCGGGGCCGGCCTGGAGGCCGGCCGCAGGCCTGGAGGCCTGCCCCACGACTTGCTTGTCGGGGGCGGGACTGGCTGTGGTCGGGAAACGAGCGCGGGGCCGGCCTGGAGGCCGGCCGCAGGCCTGGAGGCCTGCCCCACGACGGGCTGTGTCGGGAGACGAGCGCGGCCGCGGCTGCACACGGCTCGGGCGACAGAGACGGGGAGGCGGAGAGCGGGTAAGCTTGGTTTGAATGACTGCTGCCGCGATTCTTGAAAAGCTGGCCACGCTGCCGCACGGGCGGGCAGGGTTCAAACAGTTGGTGCGGGAGCTTGGGGTGAAGGGGCACCAGCGGCGGGAACTGTCGTCGGCGCTGGAAGCCTTGGTGAAAAAGGGCGCGCTCATCGAGTTGCGGGGCGAGCAGTACGTGCTGCCCGGGCGCACGCAGGAGTTCGCCGCCGGGCGGCTGAACGTGCACCGCAATGGCTACGGCTTCGTCATCGCGGACGTGCCGCCGCCCGGGGTGCGGGGCGACGTCTTCATCCCGCCGAACGCCGCCGGGCGGGCGATGCACGGCGACCGCGTGCTGGCGCGCATCACGCGGGTGGCCCACGACGGCAGGGCGGAGGGAGAAGTGGCGCGCATCCTGGACCGCGCGCACCCCACCGTCGTCGGCGAATTCAAGATCGGGCGGCGCGAGTGCTACGTGGTGCCGTTCGAATCGCGCATCCAGCAGTGGATCGTCATCCCCGGCGGCATGGAGTTCCCGGCCGGCGGCGCGAGTCCGGACCGCATCGGGGGTGCGGGAGTGGACACGCGCGAGCTGGACGGCGCCATCGTCAACGTCGAGATCCTCGAGTACCCGGAAGAGGGCGGAGAGCACGCCAGTGGCCGCGTCATCGAAGTGCTGGGCCACGCCGGCGACTTCGGCGTGGACGTGGAGATCACCATCCGCAAGCACCACCTGCGCCACCGCTTTCCTGCCGAGGTGCTGGAGCAGGCGCAGCGCGCGCCGCAGACCATCACGCAGGCCGACCTGGCCGGACGCCGCGACTTCCGCGAGCTGCCGGTGGT